>CANQWL010000001.1 GCA_947627555.1 uncultured Clostridia bacterium
TATATTATCTAGCACCGCTTCGGTTTATTCTCTAAAGGATTTTATTGTTTACTTTTCAATGTACTTTTGTTCCTTTTACATGCGGAACGATTTTTATTATACATTAACCTTTTACCTTTGTCAATACTTTTTTCATAATTTTTTTAAAATTTTATTAAGAAATTTTTTCCATTGTAAATTTAAGATTTTATAAAACAAAATTTAGCATATATTTAACTATTGTGTAAATTTTTCTACATCTTCTATACTTATTGGAGATAAGTATATTCTCTATTTTAATTACCCTGCAATAAAAAAGTAAGCTAATACGATAATACCTAGTACAATTCTATAATATCCAAATGCTTTAAAATCATTTTTCTTTATATAATTCATTAAAAATTTAATTGCCAAAATTGAAACAACAAATGCTACAACTAACCCAACAATTAATATTATCATTTCTTGACTTGTAAATGCCAAACCAAACTTTAATAATTTTAATAAACTTGCTCCAAACATAACTGGTATTGCTAAAAAGAATGTGAACTCTGCTGCTATCTCTCTTGAAGTTCCAATTAAAATTCCACCTAATATAGTAGCTCCTGATCTTGAAGTTCCTGGTATTAGTGCTAACAATTGAAATACTCCTATAATAGCTGCTGTTCTATAAGTTAAGTCTTTTAATTCTGTTATATTAGCTTTTTTATTTCTACTTTCTATAAATATAAATGCAATACCATATATAATTAGCATGATTGCTACAATAAATGCATTATCTAAAAATTTATCTATAATATCTTCAAATAATAATCCAATAATTGCTGCTGGAACACATGCTACTAATACTTTAAACCATAGAGTCCATGTATCTTTTTTCTCTTCTTTTGTTTTTTTAGTAGAAAATGGATTTAATTTATTAAAATAAAGAACAACTACTGCTAATATTGCTCCTAGTTGAATTACAACTAAAAACATTTTCCAAAACTCTGGTGTTACATTTAGCTTTACAAATTGTTCTAATAAAATCATATGTCCAGTGCTACTAATTGGTAGCCATTCTGTTATTCCTTCTACAATTCCAAATAAAATAGCTTTTATAATTTCTATTATCATTTTTACTATCATTCCTTTCGAGTTACAATTTAATTCAAAAAAATTTTAAATTTTCACATAAACAAGATTGTAACTATTTTTTCTATATTTTATCTAATTCTTTTTTTATATCATAAATAGCTTCTTTAATAAATTCTGCAGTTGCTACTGGTGCTACTTTTCCTGGTAGTGCTAATGCCCATATAAAGTTTAGATTTTTTTCTTTTGCAGCAATTGTGTCAACTCCTCCTGGTTTTGATGCTAAATCTATTATCAAACATTCTTCTTTTACATATTTCAATCTTTCTTTTGTTAATATTATATGAGGAACTGTATTTATAACAATGTCATATTTCGATAAATTTTCTCCAAGTTTATTTATATTTGTTGCGTTATATCCATATGTTTTTATCCATGCTATATCCTCACTTTTTCTAGCAGCACATGTTATATTTGCTGATAAACCTTCCATTTTTTTTGCTAATACTTTACTTATTCTTCCAAATCCTAAAATTAAAATTTCGCTTCCATGAAGATTTTTATTAGTATTTGCTATTGCAATTTCAATTGCACCTTCTGCTGTTGCAATTGAATTAAATATAGCTATTTCTTCTTTTTTCATAATATCAATAATTTTTGTATTTTGATTATTAGCTATATCACATATTTCACTACTAATACTTCCTGCAATGAAAACTTTTGAATTTAAATAATTCATTAATTGATTAACTGATATTTCTTTATCACTAAATGGTGTATTAATTTCTTTTCCATTGCTTGAAAATGGAATTGGACCTATTACAATTCTTGTGTCATTTCTGATTGTCTGACTTAAATTATCACAAAGAATTATATTATTTTTTCCTTTTATTTCTTCTGCCTTTTCTAATCCATATGTATATACTATATTATCATCTTTTGCGAGCATTTTCACTAGTTTGACAATTCTTAAATCTCCACCGATTACTGAAAAATTTTTACTCATAAAACCTCCATTTTAACAATAAATTGCGTGTATTTTATTTTAATTATATTGTTTTAATTAGATTTTATGAGTATTCATTTTATAAGTTTTTTATATTTTATTATTGAATTTCTCTTTGATTATTTTCCTTGTTGTTTTCTTCCTTTTCTTGATTTTTTCCTTTACCTGTAGAATCTTTCTTTAATAATTTTATATCACTATAACTTAAATGCCTTGTCTTGTCACACATATCTTCTAGATGCTCTTTTGCTTTTATTTCTTTAGATTGTAGTTTTGTTTCTAATGTTCCTTCTAAATTAAATGGAATCGATATTTTTACCATAATCGGTATAAAAATTGGATCTTTTTTTACTCTTTCTACGATTTTTTTACTATTAATATCTATTGCTGTATTTATATATCTAATTGCTGTATCTTTGTCCATTTTTATTAAAGAAATTTTTGCAAGTTCATAATAAGCATCTGCCGATAGTTCATCATCTTGAATTACTTCTAAAAATCTTTTTTCTGCTTCTTCTAATTCTTTATAAATTAAAGCAATTTGCGCTAAAGAATATTTAGAATTATAAGAAAGTGAATTAATTTCTGATGCTTTTTCATAAGCTTCCTTTGCACTTTGAAAGTCATTTAACATTGTATATACTATTCCTAAATTATAGTATAAATCAAAATTTACAGGATTGTATTTTATAGCATTTTGGTATATATTTGCTGCATCTTTATATTTTTCTTTTTCAATTAAAATGCTTCCTAATAATTCTGATGCCTCACACATATCAGGTTTCTTATTTAATAAATTAAATAACATTTCAGAGGCTTCGTCTTTCTTATCTAATGCACTTAATAGCTCTGATACTTTATAATAAGAATCATAATCCTTTTTATTTAAGTCAATTGCCTGTACATACTCATCAATTGCTTTTCTCATTCCACCTTCTTGTTCATAAATTTGTGCAAGCATTAAATGTGCTTTGTAACTATTTTGATTTTTATCTAATACCTTTATTAATAATTGTTTTGTTTTTTTAGTATCTCCAAATATCACACTTATTCTAGCTTTTGAAATATTTACTAATTCAAATAATGAGACATATCTCTTTTCTAAAATTACCACAATAATTGGTAGTAATATTGAAAAAATATATTTTAATATTACAAATACTATGTTTAGTTTTAGTCCAAATAATACTTCTACAAAATTTAATGCTATTCCAACTGCTTCTAAAACTAATATTATTACATAAGTTGTATCATTGTTTTTTATCATTCTAAAAAACATATATACAAATAGAGCAAATGCTATAACTGTAAATATTAATTGTTCTATTACCATTTTGCTTACTCCTCTTTTTTCGTTATTTTATTTTGTTATATTGTATTGTATTTTTTTTAATTTGTCTAGTATCTATTATAAAAGTTGCGACATACAAAGTTATGAAAAATATAATTATAAAGCTTAATAAAAAATTAGCATTTCTAATTTATTAGCAAACATAAATCAATATAGTAAAAATTTAAAATTTATATATTTCTTGATAAATCTTATAATCTCTCAAAATTTTTCTAACATAATTATTAGTTTCTTTATACGGAATATTTTCAATATTTGATCCATCTCTTTTGATAATTCCCTTTTCTATCCATTTATCAATTGTACCTATTCCAGCATTATATGCTGCCAATGCAACTTCCGTATTTTCATATCTCTCTAATAAAATAGATAAATATTTTGTTCCAATTCGAATATTGTTTTCTGCCTTTAATAATTCTTCTTTTACATTGTCTTGATTTATTTCTATTATATCTCCTTTTGCTATATCTTTTGCTGTATCTTCCATAATTTGCATTAGTCCAATTGCATTTTTATTAGAAATTGCTTGTTTATTAAAATTACTTTCTGATTTTATTAATGCAAATATTAAATTTTCATCAACGCCATACTCTTCCGAATATATAGATATAATTTCTTGATACGTTTTTGGATAAATTATCTTTAGTATTTTATTTTTGAATACTCCTAGAAAAACAAATATTATTAAAATTATTGTTATAAAAATAATTAGTTTTTTGTTTTTCAACTTTTTCTCTTCCTTTCTTATTTACACTCATACCAATTATTTGCTTCTGATATTTCTGCAATTAGTGGTACTTTTAAGTCAGCTGCTGTTTCCATAGATGTTTTTAAAATTTCTTTTATTTCATTAATTTCTTTTTGTGGCACTTCAATCATCATCTCATCATGAACTTGTAACACAATTTTTGATTCTAGTTTTCGTTTTTTTATTTCTTGATATACTTTTATCATTGCTATTTTCATAATATCTGCTGCTGTGCCTTGTATTGGAGTATTCATTGCAGCTCTTGAGCCAAATTGTCTTACCATATAATTATTAGATTTCAATTCTGGAATATATCTTCTTCTGTGAAATAAGGTCTCTACATATCCTTTTTCTTTTGCTTCTTCTGTGATATTATTCATAAAGTTTTTTATGCCCTCATATTGTTCTAAATATTCATCAATGTATTTCTTTGCTTGTTTTCTAGATATTCCTAATTGCTCTCCTAATCCAAAATCACTAATACCATAAACAATTCCAAAATTAACTGCTTTTGCATTACTTCTTTGTTCTTTTGTTACTTGGTCAATTGGTGTTTTAAATACTTTTGATGCTGCTTGTTTATGGATATCTTGACCTTCTTTAAATGCTTCTATCATATGTTTGTCTTCTGAAATTGCTGCTAATACTCTTAATTCTATTTGTGAATAATCAGCATCTATATAAACTTTTCCTTCCTCTGGCTTAAATGCCTTTCTTACTCTTTTTCCTAATTCAAATCTTGTAGGTATATTTTGTAGATTTGGCTCTGTTGAACTAATTCTTCCTGTCGCTGTTATTGTTTGATGAAAGAAGGAATGAATTCTTTTTGTTTTTGGATTTATATATGGTTTTAAACCTTCTACATAAGTGGAATTTAATTTGGCTAATTGTCTATATTCTAAAATTTGTTCTATTATTGGGTCTTCTTTTCTTAATTTTTCTAAAACATCTACATCTGTTGAATATCCATTTTTTGTTTTCTTTATTACTGGTAATTTCATTTTTTCAAATAAAATTTCTCCTAGTTGTTTTGTAGAATTAATATTAAATTCTTCTCCTGCCATTTCATAAATTATTTTAGTTATAGTTTCTATCTTTTCTGTTAATTCTTTTCCAAATTCATTTAGTTCTACTTCATCTAAATACATTCCATTCCACTGCATATCTGATAAAATTTCAATTGTTGGTATATCAATATTATAAAATAGGTCTAAACTATTTACTTTTTCTAATTCTTTTAATGTAATTTTTCTTATTTCAGAAATTGCATAACTATATAATGCATATTTCTCTTTTTCTTGCTTTCTGTCCGTCTCTTCTGATATTGCATCAAATAAATTAATTTGCTGTGATTCTTCTTCCTTAATATATTCTTCTATATTTATTTCTAAATATTGTTCAATTAAATTTTCTATTTTTAATTTATTATTTGTAGGATTTAAAATATAAGCAGCTATTGCTATATCATAATTTATTCCTTTTAACTGAATTCCTTCCTGTTTTAATAATATATATACTTTTGTTAAGTCAATACCTATTTTTTTAATACTTTCGTCTTCTAGTATTTCTTTTAGTTCTATAATATTATTATTTTTTAAGTCCAAATAATAAGCTTCTTTTTGTTCCTCATTATATATACTTATTCCTATTATCTTTTCTTTAATAATGTTTTCTTCTTTATCTTGTTTAATTGTTGCAATTGAAAAAATCATTTGTTTTTGCTCTTTAATTAATTGTATGATTTCTTCCTTACTTTTATCTGCATTTTTAAAAGTTTCTTTTATATCTTTTTCCACAGTTTCTGCATTATCTGTTAATGAAAATCTTTCAATATATCTTTTAAAATTTAACTCTTTAAAAATTTCTAATACTTTTTGCTTGTCCCATTCTTCTACTTTGAAATTTTCTAATGTGTCTGTTATTGGCACTTCTAAATTAATTGTTCCTAAAGTTTTTGACATAAATGCTAAATCTTTATTTTCTACAATTTTTTCTCTTTGTTTTCCTTTTAATCCATCTTCTTCTTTTTCAATTGCTTGATAAAGATTTTCTATTGAGCCAAATTTTTGAATAAGTGATAAAGCTGTTTTTTCTCCTACTCCTGGCACACCTGGGATGTTATCAGAGGTATCTCCTTGTAATCCTTTTACATCTATTAATTGTTTTGGTTCTAGTCCATATTTTTCTATAATCTTTTCCCTATTAAATTCATCTGTTTCTGTTTTTCCTGATTTTGTATGAGGAATTCTAATTGTTACTTTATCTGTTGCAAGTTGAAATGTATCTCTATCTCCTGAAAGAATTGTAACTTCTAATCCTTGTTTTTCTCCATATCTAGATAAGGTACCGAAGCACATCATCTGCTTCGTACCCCTCCATTTCTACAATATCAATATTCATTGCTGATAATATTTCTTTTATTATTGGCATTTGTTCTGCTAATTCATCTGGCATTCCTTTTCTATTTGCTTTATATCCTTCATACATTTTGTGCCTTGCAGTTGGCGCTTTTAAGTCAAATGCTACTACAAGATATTGAGGTTCTATATCTTCTAATATTTTAAACAAAATTGCTAAAAATCCATAAATAGCATTTGTATATTTTCCATCTTTTGTTGTTAACATTCTATTTCCCATAATTCCATAGAATGCTCTATTCATAATACTATTACCATCAACTAATACTAATTTATCCAAGCTTTTTCCTCCTCTTATTGTAAATGACTTTTTTACTAAATTTTAATACATATATACAGAGATATACAGAGTATCATTTATACATAAATATCCTTTATCTTGGTCTACCCTTTTTATGTATTCATTTATTTCTTGGTAGGTTACTTCTTTCTCTTTTAAATTTCTGTTTGTATAATAATTAATTATTCCCTGTGATGCCCATTCAGTTCTAATAGCACTTACTGCTGTTCCAACTCCTGTACAATTCATTTCTTCATAATATGCCTTATCTACACTATTAGTAATTACAATAATACTAATATTTGTTACTTTTATTTTATTTTCTTTTTCATAATCAGAAATATAATCATCAATAATATATGTATATTGTTCATCTAATTGATTTTGTTGTTTATTTAATTTAATTAAATAAACATAATTAATTGAATTAATTATACCATATATGATAAAAATTATAATTAATAATTTGTCTAATATTTCATTCCTTTTTAAAATATCCATTTTTACAATTAAATGTATAAATAAAATTCCTATTATTGCTCCAATAGAAAATCTCATTCTTGCTGACCAAAATCCTGTTAAATTTATTACAGATGGTATAAATGCAAAAGCAATGCTAAATATTATAATTACAAATTGTTCAAGCAATATTATTTTGTTATTTTTATCATTTTTCTTATTTTCTTGTTTTACAATTTTGAGTAAAACTAGTATGCTAACTGTAACAGTAAATATAATATAAAGATATTTTGGAAATAAGTTTGCTGTATTTATTAATACTTCAAATAACTCATATATAATAAATTTTATGTTTAAAAAAATTTTTCCTAAATTTATACCTCTTGTTTGTGTTGTATGAAAAATATTCTCTGTTATAATAATACAACCATTATTATAGAAAAATCCTAATAAAAAGATTAGAATAGCTCTTATAAAGTTTTTTATAAACCCTTTTAATTTTTCATTATTCAACATAGAAAATAAAATAACAAATATAAAAAATGCTGATATTGTTCCTTGATATGATATAAGTCCTAAAAACACTAACATTGATGCCTTTATGTTATCTATCATATTATTTTTAATAATTTTATTAGCTGCTAAAATATAAAATAATATACTCAATGACATTACAAAACATTCTACAAAATACATATTTTCAAAATATGAAAAATTAAATATCGTATAATAACAAACTACTAATAAAAAAATATGTTCTTTTGTGTTTTCTATATTTTTATATTTTAAAATAATATTTTTTAATACTATAACAGAATAGCATGATACAATAATTGCTAATATTTCTAACAAAATAGTATATACAACAATAGGTATATTTAACATATGTGCTAAAAATCCTATAAAAGCCATAAATACTCTTCCATCTGTTAAAGAATAGTTTATTGCATATTTTTCATAGCCAATATTTATAATATTAAATGTATCAGTTGCAAAATGTCCTACTAAATAGCCAGAAAATATAACAATGCTAAACAATATTATACTTATAAACATTACTTTGTCTAATTTATTTAATTTTTCCATTACTTTTATTTACTCCATTTTTTTAATTCTTGCATTATATAGTACTGCAATTAGTGTACCTATTACCATAAAAAGTACAAATGGTGTTCCATAACGCCATCCTTCCCCATATGTTAAAAATATAGAATTTGCAAATTGACTTATTAAAGATATTTGTATAATTAATCTTATATCTTCTGCTTTTTGCCAAATTAAACATGGGAATAACCACATTATATACCATGGTTGAAAATTTGTAATTAATAAAAATAAAAATGCCATAATAAAATAATTTGCTTTTTGTATTTCTTTTCTAAATTTTATATTTCTCTTATTTAAAATGATTACACAAGCAAAGAAATAAATAATAACAAATATTTTAAATATGTTTTTATTAATTAATGTTACTAATCCCTCTGGCTCTGTAAAATATTCTGAAATAACAGTATAAATACTTTTAGCTAATTTATCTTGTTGTGTGGCTAGTCCGTTTAATACATTAATATCTTGAACATATAATAAGTAACAAATAGCTAAAATTATTATAAATCCTGCTCCATATTCTATACATTTTATCAATCTTTTTGCTGTTTTTTCTTTTCTTACATAGTAAATAATAATAAATGGTAATAATAAAATTGTAAAATATTTTATTGCAGTTGCCAGTGCTAAAAATAATATGCTAAGTCCTATATTTTTCTTTTTTAATAAAAAGTAAAAACTAGCTAATGTAAATAAAACAACAAACATATCATTATGAACACATGCAATTCCTTCTATTAATATAAACGGATTTAACCCATATAATAATACAAATATTTTTTTATTACTTAATTTATATATAAAATAGCAATTTAATATATGTATAACTACATTAATCAATTTAAATACTAATAGTCCTATATCTATATTTCCAAATGATAACATTGCTACAATTCTACAAATCAATGTCCATATTGGACCATATACTACTGTTGAGTTTGACCAATCATTTATGTATCCTTGCGCTAATACTGTATCTTGTTCTAAATATTTATTATTATCTCCTTGCTCTACAAATTGTTTTATAGTTGTATAATATGGATTTTGGTGATACTCGCTATCAAGTCTTCCAATTCCTAAGTAATAAAATACATCTGAGCAAGTAAATGGTATTACAATTACAAATATTAAAGATATTATTGTTATAAAAGTAAATAATTCTTTTTTATTTTTAAAAATTTTCTCTCTATTTTTTACTATAAGAAAATATAATGTTGTCATTATTGCTAAAATTAAAATATATAATAAAGTTTGATTAATTCTATTTGTGTCATTTAACATGAATTTAAACCATTGTTCAAATTGAAATACTGTTTTATTTTTTATATAGTATATCATTGATGGTATTGTAAACATTATACATGATATTATAAATGATATATTTAACACTATACTTATTCTTTTATCTTTTTTTATATCAGTTTTTATCATTTTTTCCTCTTTTCTTCTTTTCTTTACCATATTGATAACTATTCTACTTACTATGTTTTTTAATAGTATTGTTTTTTGCATTTTATTTTTCGTTACTAGTCGGCCTCAATATACCTAAAGTCCGCACTAGTGATTATTTTTCTTTCAAATTTATATAATAATTATAACATTCTATACTATTTTTATGGATAAGTTTATTAGTTTCTAATAGTCTATTAATTACCCATTTACATACTTCTATAATTCCTTGATCAATATCTTTTTTTATTATATCTACATAAATATTTGAACAATATTTTCTGTTTTCTTCTGTAGCATCTGCTAAATAAATTATTTTTTCTATAATGCTCATATTTGCCCTTCCTGTCGTATGATATTTTATTGCATTGACCATATCATCTGTGAAATCGTATTTATATTTGCAAATATATGCTCCTATTTTTGCATGAATTAAATTTTTATTCTTTTGTTCGATATCATCTAATACAATTCCATATTCTTTGAGATATTTATCTATTTCTTCATTTGTTAGTTCTTTTGCAATATCATGTGCTATTGCAACTAATTTAACTTTTTCTATATCTACATTATATATTTTAGCATATTCTATTGCTCTTTTTACAACGCCTTCGGAATGCTTAAATCTCTTTTCTGATAATGTGTTTTTTACTTCTTTATATAGTTGCTCGTATTCAATCATATTTTTTACTTTCTCCCCTTATCTATTTTTATTAAGTTTTGATATATATTCAAGTATTTTTTCACACATATTTATATTACAAAATATAATATTTGAATCATACTTTACTTTGATATAATAAACAACTTTGCAAAATGTACTTATATATAATGCTTTATAAATTAATAGTTTGTCCTCTTTTAAATAGTTAGAAATTAATGTAACTATTTCATCCATTTTTTCTAAGCCATTATCTAGTAATTCACTTCGAATAAAATGTGTTGTTTCAAGAGCTTTTTCACCAATAACTCCATGTGGATCAATTACTTTCCATCCTTGATTAGATTTTATTATATTCTTATGTTGCAAATCATCATGCAAAATATATTTAGGTAAATTTAATTTTTTTATGTCATTGTATAAGTCATTCGTAATATCTAACATATATAAAATATTAGTATAGTCTTGTTTATTATTATTAACATATTCAATCTTTTCTTTTATTATATTTTCGTAAAATCTAAATTCATTATTAGAATCATTATTAACTATTATATTATTTAACATTGTACAAAAAATATTTATTCTTTCTTGTTGATTTTTTATATTCATTAGATTATAACCTGGATTAATTTTTTCTAAAAGCATTACTCTATCATCTATATTATATATAATAACACTTTGCAAAATATTTTGATGAATATTGTCTCAAGTAGTTTATTTCATTAATAGTAGTTTCCCCTGGTGTACCTATTTTCAGCACTACTTCTCCATGTTCGCTTGAATTTGCATATATTAAAATATTCATACTTAAATTGTCTTCTAATTTAATATTTGATAAATTGAATTGCTTTTTGTATTTTTCTATTATTTCATTTATTGAATTTAACCATTCTTCTCCAATTTTTCCATATCTATTAATAACATTTTCTTTAAATTCTTTTGGTAATTGTATCATTCTTAATGTTTCCTCTTTTTTATAAATTTTATTATTTTGTTGTTTTTAATAATATACTATATATTTTATTTTTTCTAATTTATCTTTTTTCAAATATATTTTTAAAAAATACTTTTATTTTATCCAGAATAGTTTGTTTCTTTATTATTGCTAAAGAATTTTCAATTTCTCCGTGTACTAATATCTTTATCATTGACATTAACTTTATTCTTTTTTTTGAAAAGATTTTCTTGATTATATTCTTCTTTTATTGTTTTTTGATATAATTTTTCATTGTTATTCCATATTTTTATGATATCTTTTTTCTCTTCTTCTGTTGCAAAATATCTATAGTACATAATAGATATTAAGCTTTTAGTTTCATCTGATATTTCTTGTTCTTTAAGCTTTTTATTTTTATCTATTTTTACTTCTAGATTAGAATCCTTTGCTAATTGTGTTAATTCCTTCAAAAAATTCTCTGAAATCTTTGAAAGAAATTTTGAATCAAAATATTTTAATATTTCTATAGTTTCTTTTGCAACATTGTTAGTTTCTGATTGAATTGTCATTTTCGTTTTCCCCTTTATCTTTTGAATGTATTTGTTCCAATTTCCATTTTATCCTTTGTTGTATAGCTATTATTCTACTCGTTCTTCTTCCATTTTTTCCAACTTCCATAGTCATTTCTTTAGCATCTTCAATACTAAATATCTTTTCATTATCTTGTTCTATTGTTTGAGTTATTTGTTCTTGAATATCTTGCATATGATTATCATTTTTCACTTTTCGTGGTATGTCTGAATCTGTAGGAACTGCTTCAATAAATGCAAATAATTTTTTCGTTATATCTTCTTTTGAAGTTTCAAATAACCCTATTGCACTATTATCACCAATTTTATCTATGCCAGGTAAATTTTCAACCATTTCTCTATTGCATAATTTAGGTATAAAATATTTAATCATATATTTTTCTTGTTCTTTATCAATATCAATTGTTAAGGCATGTCCTCTGTCTCTAATCATCATTAAAATTTTATTTTCCATTGAAATTATATCTGTATAACCAACATCCATGTCTTTAGGAAATCCTTCAAATAATTGCATAGAGAACTCATTCTTATCCCCATATAAATTTATTGGATATTTAAAATCATTTTCTTTTGAAGCAATTAATGGCATTGCTTCTATTATTTTTTCATTATTTGTTATATAAGAATGAAAAACATGTAATAATTCATTAATTGTATTAGACTTTTTTATATATTCTCCCAAATTTCGTGGAGATATCATAGTGTATCCAATGAATGTTCCTTTAATTTCTTCTATTAGCTTTTCATCCATTTGAGAAAAAATGTTTTGGTATAATGATTTTATAATTCCTTTATCATATTTAGATATTATAATTTCCTTTTTCAATTGTTTAAATTTTGATTTTATTTCTTTATTTACATCTATTCCAAAATCAAAATTTTTAGAAATATTAATAAATTCTGTTTCAAAGTCTTTCAATTCTTTATATAATCTATCTATATATTTAATTCTACTTTCTTTATCATAATCATCTTCTTGTTTTGGTGCATCCTTCATAAGCGAATTTTTTATATTACTATTACTTTTAAAAAAACTTTTTAAACTTTCAAGATTTTTATTTCTTTGTTCATCTTCTAACTTTTGTTGTTCATTTTGATTCATATTTTAAATATCTCCTTTTTTTGAGTCTTTTTAATTCAAAATTAATATATCATATCTTTTTGAATTTTTCCACATATTATAATTAATAATATAAATATTTAATAGTGTATTTGTGTTTTACATAATTCTGTGTTATAATATAATTAAGATTTTGTAGCGTTTTAACCATTATAAAATTTTTTTAGGAGGTTATATTATGGATGAGAAGACTTTTCAAAACTATCAAAAGCGGCTGTTAGAAGCAACGAAGAAACTAAACGAACAGAGTGATGACCCATTTACCAAATCATGCAAGATTTTAGACAATTTAAAAAAATTTGTGCTAAATGGTACTTTCTCTCAAGTTAAGTTTCAACAAGAAACTGAAAAACAGTTTAATTCCATAGTTCCACTTGATGAAGCATCAGCTTCTATCAAGAGAAATTTAATGGATTTCTGCTCTAATAGAAATGAGGCACTTGAAACAATATCAGAGTTATATAATTTTATAAAACCCATGGCTGTACAAATTGGTTCAGTGCCAGTTATTAGACGTATTACTATGGAATGTCTAGAAGAAGTTAAAAGAGACATTTTTCATTCTAAGTAAAAGGGGAAACTCTAATCAAGCATTTGCTAGATTAGAGTTTTTTCCTCTATATTTATATTAATAAATTATATTTTCATATAATTTCAAATCTCTAGACCACTTGAATAACTGATTTTTATTGTATTGTAAATATCTTTCTTCTAAATAATATACTTAAACCCACATTTTTTATCTTTTTCTATGCGGGTTTTATACCTATCCTCCTCAGAAAACACACAGCCACAATATTTCTGCATATACAAACCTAATTCTCTTGCTTTAGCCTGTCCATCTCTAAAGCCAACTCTAAAATCTCTATATAAGAATTTCACGCCATATTTTTTAGCCATTTCCTCTGCAATTTCTACTATAGCATCATGATTTTGATATGGGCTTACCAATAAAGTTGTAGAAAAACAATCATATCCATTTTCTTTAGCATATTTTGCAGTTTGTTCTAATCTAACTGGATAACAATAATTTTTACATCTATTTTCTAAGTCTCCAATTACATTTTTGCAAAATTCTTTCAATCCATAATTTTCTTCAAATATTGCTTTTACATTAATATCTTCTGCATACTGCTTTAGAGTATCTCTTCTTGCTTTATATTCCATATATGGATGAATATTAGGATTAAACCAGTATACTGTTGGCTCTATTCCTTCTTCTCTTAAAGAATCTATACAATATACACTACAAGGTGCGCAACAAGTATGTAATAATAATTTCATTATCTTCCTCTTTTCTTTATTTATAATTAATGTAAAATTCACTCTTTTGTATACTCATACCCTAAATGCTTATAAGCAGGAGGCAATACCATTCTTCCCCTTAAAGTTCTTGCAATAAAACCAATTTGAATTAAATAAGGTTCATAAACATCTTCAATTGTATCAATTTCTTCTCCTATTGATGCTGCTAGTGCTTCAATTCCAACTGGTCTTCCGCTATATTGAACTATCATTGTTTCTAATAATCTTCTATCAATTTCATCTAAACCTAATTCATCAATCTCTAATTTATTTAGTGCATGTTTTGCAATTTTTAAGTTAATGTCACCATTTCCTAGTACCAATGCATAGTCCCTTACTCTTTTTAAAAGTCTATTAGCAATTCTAGGAGTACCTCTAGACCTTCTTGCTATTTCCATTGCTGCTGTTTCTTCTATTTTTACTTGTAGAATTTTACTTGACCTTTTAACAATTGTTGCTAAATCTGTTGATGAATATAATTCTAATCTTTCTACAATTCCAAATCTATCACGAAGTGGCGTTGTTAAAGCTCCTGCTTTTGTTGTAGCTCCAATTAATGTAAACTTTGGTAAATCAATTCTAATTGATTTTGCACTTGGCCCTTTCCCTATTACAATATCTAAAGTATAATCTTCTAATGCTGGATATAAAATTTCTTCTACACTTTTACTTAATCTATGAATTTCATCTATAAATAAAACATCATATTCAGAAAGCCCTGTTAAAATAGCTGCTAAATCTCCTGGCTTTTCTATTGCTGGTCCAGATGTTATTTTTATATTAGATTTCATTTCATTTGCTATAATATTAGATAGTGTTGTCTTTCCAAGTCCTGGAGGTCCATATAGTAAAACATGGTCTAAAGCTTCTTTTCTTTTCTTTGCCGCTTCTATATATATTTTCATATTTTCTTTTACTTTATCTTGTCCAACATATTCTCTCAAATTTTTTGGTCTTAATGAATTTTCTAATCTTTCTTCTAATTGATTTTCTAATTGTGGATTTATAATTCTTTCTTCGTCCATTTTATATATCCTTTTTGACAAATTTGGGTAAATTAAAGGTTCCCCATTAACCTATTTTAGTAAATTATTAACAATAATTGAATTTGAAATATTTAACTCTGTTTTCATATTTTGATAATATTTTTCTAGTAATGATTTTTTTTCTTCCTCTAATTCTTCTAAATTTATTATTTCTCCTGTTTTTTTATCATACCAGTCTTCATCATAATAATAATCTTTTGTTATAATTCTTTCATTATTCAAACAAACAAAGTCTTTATTCGCAAACATATTTGTTCCTAATGATAAGCCATCTTGTATATCACATAAATATGCAAGTGTTGGTTTTATATCTAATTTATTTATTGTTTTTTCTATTTTTATATCCTTTACTCCTGGAATTTTCATTCCACATGCTACTCTTGTATAATTTAATTTTAAATCTATATCTGTTAAATCTTCATCTATATATTGTAAAAAGTCTATCATTTCTTCATTATACATATTTAATCCATTATGGTCACCAAATACTAAAATAGCTGTATTCTCGTATAGCCCTGCATTTTTTAATTCATCTATTAATGTTCCAAATGCGTAGTCAGCATAATTAACTGCTTCTAAATAATTTCCAAAGTAAGTATCTTTATATTTTCCAACATCAATATTTACTTTGCTTCTGTCTTGTAATCCATCTAGCGTATATGGTGTATGAGAAGATGCTGCTACTATATAAGAAATAAATGGATGGTCAAACTTTTGCATTTTTTGAACTGCTTGCTTATATAATAACTCGTCTGATAAATCTCCATTAATATTTTCAGATAAATCATCAAATTGTTCTTTTAATGATAAATCATTGATTTTAAGTCTTCCATATACATTTCCTCTATTCCAGAAATAAGGATAATTTCCATGCATATATGATGTATAATAATTTGCATTATTAAATATTTTAAATAAGTCATCATAAGTATTTGTATAATACTTACTAAAAGACATTCCATTTTCCATTGGATATAATGAAGTAATTGCACTATGTTCAGAGTCAGCAGTTGTTGAATAACTTTGCATATGCATCTCTGTAAATTCTATATTTTCTGCTAAAAATTTATTTAAGTTTGGTGTAATTTGTATTCCATTAATTTCTTTATTTATAACAAATTCTTGTACAGACTCTAATTGAAGTATAATTATATTTTTATCCTTTAAAATTCCTTTAAAATTATATTGTATATCACCATATTCTGAAGCATATTCTTCCTTTAAGCTCTCATAATCTTTTATCATATCTTGAAAATTCTTATATTTAGAATTTCTTTTTATATTTGCTGCACTCTCGAAATCATAAATATGATATCCAAATATTGTTGACTTTCTTATTTGCATATCTTTATTATAAGATAATTGTTTTCCGTTTTCTATATACTGTACTCCTATAATACAAAATATTATAAGACCTATAATTCCTGTTATCCATTTTACTGTTAATTGTTTTTTATTCTTTTTTTCCTTTTTTTCCAATTGTATTACCTTAAATATGAACAAAATCAACAAAATTACTATATCAATAAAATATAAAATTTGCTTCATTTCAATTATCATTGGCAAAGTACTAATAATTTCTTCGCCATATTGTAAATTACTAAATTGTGCAATTGATAATACACTATTTGAATATGTATAATAAAGATTATCCGAAAATAACATTACACTTAATAAAAAATCTATTATTATAGTTCCAATTACTCTTGGTCTATTAGGTAAAACACATAAAAAACATCCCATTACTACAATAAAGCTAATTGTTCCTATTATTGTTTCTAGTTCTATATTTTCATTAATTGCTATTGTATTATTATAGAATAATATTGTTTTTAATAATATAAATATTCCTATTACTACAACAAACCATATTGAATTAACAAATTTATTTAACTTTTCTTTTGCTTTTTTTATTTGTATGTCAATTGTCACGCTATCTCTCCTATATTTATATTTTATCTATAAAATTGCTTATAATTTCTAACATTTTTGTATTATCTTGTTTATATTTTGCTGGTGTAAATGTTTCTAATTTTGAAAGTGCTTCTTCTAACTCTCCTACTTCTTTAATTCCAATAATATATCCTTTGTTATGAAATAATTTTACAATTTCCCTTTGATGATTATTCACATGTTCGCTATATTCATGCAATCGTGGCACAGCTATTACTTTTTTTCCCTTTTTTATTGATGAAATAATAGAACCTACTCCTCCATGTGTAATAATAACATCTGCTTTATTTTGATATTGTTCCAACTCTTGTTTTGGAATTAATCCAAATATCTTCATATGACTTGACTCATATTTCGTATATCCTGATTGTACAATTACTTCATCTTTTATTACTTTCTTTTGAATTAATTTTTCTATTTCTTCTAATAATCTGTGAAAACTATTATTTTGTGTTCCTAATAATACTAAAATCATTAATAAATTGACCCTCCATAAACAGCTTTTGGATAGATTTTTAACATTTCTTCCCATTGTACAATAAATAAATCAGCAATTGGATAAATTAATCTTCCTGTAGCTGTTTTTTTATTTGTATTAGCAAATGTCTCTATATAGATAATTTTACTTCTAAATATTTTTCCTATAATACACATTGGTCCTGCTGTATGCGTTCCTGTTGTTATGATTACTTTTGGTCTTAATTTAAAATAATAATATATTGTTTTAAAGCAAAGATATAAGTATTGAAAAATATATATAAATAATTTTGCTCTTGTTCCATATGGTAAAAAGTATAGTTTTTCTCCATACTTTTCTTTTAATGATTCATTTGCTTTATCCTTTTCTGTTATAATGTGATATTCATATTTTTCAAATAAAGGAGCTAGTTGCAGTAACTCATCTAAATGTCCTCCTGTACTTGATATAAATAATACTTTTTTCTTCATTATTTGCACCTTTTTCACTTTAAATATTTATCCTTATTATATCGTTTTTATAGTTATATGTCTAGTAATTTATGGCAATCACTTAAATTTATTGTGATGATTTAATTTATTAAATGTAATAGCGTGAAGAGACTACTATTTTTATATTTTGCAGTGAATTGTGGGGACCTTTCAAAAATTCTCAAAAGTTCGAAAGAACTTTTGTTAGAATTTTTAGAATGGGGATAACGAAAAAATATAAAAATAGTAGTCTCTGGGAGCGAGTAGTTTATTACTTAAAATCATTACAATAAATTTAAATGATTGCCATATTAATAAATAGAGCATAAAAAGTGAACTAAATAAGTTTAGTTCACTTTTATTAAATAAACATATTTCTATATATTTTATTATGCTCTTGGATGAGCTTTTCTATATACATTTTTCAATGCATCATCTTGGAACTGCATATATATTTGTGTTGATGAAATATCTGAATGTCCAAGCATTGTTTGTATTGCTTTTAAATCAGCTCCATTTTGCAATAAATGAGTTGCAAAAGAATGTCTTAATACATGTGGTGTTATATCTTTTGTTATATGTGCCTGTTCTTTATAATATTTAATAATTTTCCAAAATCCTTGTCTTGTTAATCTTGTTCCATTAATATTAACAAATAGAGCTGTTTCACTTTCAGTTTTTATTAAAATATTTCTTGCTTCTTCTATGTATTCTTTTAAAGCATTTAGAGACATTGTTCCAAGCGGTATATTTCGTTGTTTTGAACCATGTTTGCATACTACATATCCTTCTTCTAAATTAACATCTTCCATATTTAGTGATATCATTTCTGTTACTCTCATTCCTGTTGCATATGCAAATTCTAACATAGCTTTGTCTCGTATTCCCTTTAAGTCAACATCTTTTGGTTGATCTAATAACAATTCAACTTCTTCTGATGTTAAAACACTTGGTACTCTTTTTTCTATTTTTGGTGATTTTACATTTGCTGTTGGATCAACTTTTACTTTTTTATTTTTTAACACAAATTGATAAAATAATCTTATAGATGCAATACATCTTGAAATACTAGAAGATTTTTTTCCTTGTTCTTGTAATTCTTTTATATAATCTTTAATATCTTCTTCTTTTACTTTGTTATAGTGAAGTTCACAATCCTCCAAATACTTTTTAAATTGTTTTAAATCTCTTTTATATGATTGTAATGTGTTTTGTGATAATTTTCTTTCGTTTTCTAAAAATTTAAAAAAATACTTTAATTGTCTTTCCATTTATATTCCCCTACCTCTATTAAAAATAAACTATTTACATAAACTACATATGTTATATCAAACAATTTTAAAAATGTAAATACATTTTTAAAATTTTTTAGAAATATTTTGACAAATTTTTTAAAATATTAAATGAAATAACTATTTCTACTATTGATGATACTATTAATGCAGCTAACATTATAATTGAAAAAATAGTATGTCTTATTATTTCTAGTTTGATATTTTCTTTCCCCTTATCTTTTATAATAGATTTATATAGTTTAAATCCACTAACTGCTAATGCCAACATTGAAGGAATAAAAATAATATTTTGTAACAATAAACTTATAATAATAAATATTAATCCTTTTGAAAGTCCCATTACTGATATACATATAGAAACTGTATATCCGAGACAAAATCCTCTATACGCTATTATTCCAAATACAACTGGAATTCCTATTACAGTTGTACCAAAAAACCATATTATAATTGCCAATGTTATATTTTGAAATATACTTGTTTTTAATAACTCAATATTATTTATTTGTTCAGTATTTTTTATTTTATCTATAAAAGTATTTAAATAATTACCAATTTCATCTTTTTGAATTTGCTGAACATTATTATTAAATAGTACTCCTAAAAATATTCCTATTATAAATATTAAAGTAATTATTATATATTCTTTTTTATTATTAATGATATGTTGTTTTATAACATTTGTTATTTTTTTTGTGTGTTTTCCCATAACAAAACTCCTTATCTTTATACATAATGTGTATTCAATAAAGAGTTTTTTAGAACTTAATATTATATTATAATTTAATCTAATAAATTTTTATTAAATAACTTTTCCGTAATTTCCTCCACCACCAGAATGTACTATCATTTTGCCTTCTCTTGCTCTTACAATATTATTAGCAATTTTATTTCCAACTACTGCTTCTATGTCATCTTCAGACAAACGATGTAATATGTTCATTTCTGTTTCAAAAGCTTGTAATAATTTATCAATTGTTTTTCCTCCTACACCTGGAATAAAATTAAGAGGAACTTGATATATATATGGAGGTCTATTTTCTGGACTTTTTGTTTTTTGTTTATCTTTTATTAGTTCGATTCTATCAAAAACACCAAATGTTACATTTTTTCCCCCACACATTGGGCATATTTCTACTGGTTCTTTTGTCTCAATCGATTTTTCACAATCATCACAATATGTTCTGTGATATTTTCCAAGTTTTGGATCTAATCCATAATTTGCAATTATTTTTCTACCTTCTTCATTTTTTAACGCTTTAACAATTTCTTTGAACGAAATATCCTCAACTAACATTTTGTTATATTCTCTAGCAATTTTAGGTAAAGAATGAGCATCTGAATTTGTTACAAATGTTTTTGTTTCTAATTCTGAAATCATATCTGCTAAATATGTATCAGAACTTAACCCTAACTCAATTGCAAAAATTTTATCAAATTTTTCTTTAAAAATATATTGTAATCTATCAGTACAATTCCCATAATAACTTTTAAATGGAGTAAATACATGAGCTGGTATTAATATTCCATTGTATTTTTCAACAATATCTATTAATTCATATCCAGATAAGTCTGATCTTTGAGTACTTAACGTTATATTTTTTAAGTGTTTACTTAATTCTTTTGAAAATTCTTTTATATCTTTTAGGTGTGGAAAAAAGCAAATATTGTGTGCACTTCCACATTTACCCGTTCTTGATATTTCAGATGTTTCTACTTCACTTCCTAAAAGAATACACACTTTATCTTTGTATATAATTCCCCCATCTTGTAATTCATATGCTTCTCCTGTTTTTAAAAAATTTTCTATATCTTCAATTACATATGGAGATGCACAATCTATAATTCCTACTACATTTATTCCCTTTCTATCTGCACATTCTTTTGCAATATTAGCAAAATTTAATGATTTTGCTGCTGTTATTTTTATTGGTTTTCCATTCTCACTTCTTCCTATGTGTACATGTAAATCTGCAAATATTTCGTACATTTTTTCTCTCCTTTATAATAACTTTATAAAAATTAAACTATATATTATTTTAAATAAAAATGGGCGTTTTCATTATACGCTCATTTTTATTATTAGCTTATATTCTTTGTCTCTGTAATGTTTGTATTAATATGTTGCATTATTTTCTTTGTTGTTTCTTCACTAAATAATGGTCTATTTGGATTTTCTCCATTATTAAATATTTTATTTGCTATTTTATTTTCTTCCTTATTAATTAGTTTATCTATTGTTGGTTCAAACTCATATATAACTTTTTGTACATATTTTATTAAGTCTTCTGTTTCATTATAAATTTTTATTAATTTTCTTAATGTTGTCATTTCAACTATATCATTAATTTTTATGCTTTCAATAAAATTAATAAATTCAATAAATGTATTTAAATATCTATTATATTTATCTTTTAAATTTCTATGTTCTAATAATACCAATGCCTCATCAGGTTTAAACCCCATTCTTTCAGGTCTATCCAAAAGCATTCCAGCAAATTGATCTACTAATTCTAATATGTCACTTTCTCTTTCTCTTGGATTACTATTACTATATCTATTAACTTCTTCACACATTTTACAAAATTTTTTTCCAAATCCTAATGTACTTAAATATTCTGCTCCTTCTTTTGCATATGTATAAATTTTATTAATATCTTGTGCATTATCTACTTTTTTACAATTACATAATAAACATGCAGTTAATACAAGATTATTATCTACTTCTATTTTTGAATAATTTAAAAACATTCTTAAAATTTCTAGTTTAAAAATCACCGATTTATCAAAAAAAATTTTTGTCTTTTTTGACAAATAATATATAATCTCTATTTTTGAGGCTAAATCTTGTTCATCTAAAATATAATCTGCAAAGCTTTCCATTTATTTCCTCCTTGTTTACTACGTATAATAGCTACATATCATACTACAATTTTATTATACTTTAAATGACAGAATATTTCAATATTTTTGTTTGTTGTAATATTATTGTTGTATGTTTGTAATATTTTTGAAATATTTATTAGATATTTTTTATTGCATTTCTTGCTAATTCATCACATCTATTGTTATATTCATTATCACTATGTCCTTTTACCTTAATAAAATTTACTTTATGTTTTTTAGTTAATTCATAAAGTTCTTCCCATAATTCTTTATTTTTTACAGGTTCTTTACTTGCTGTTTGCCAATTATTTTTTACCCAATTATAGATCCATCCCTGTTGAAAACAATTTACTACATATGCACTATCGCTGTACAAATCTACTTCACATGGATATTTTAAGAGTTTTAAACCTTCTATTACAGCTGTTAATTCCATTACATTATTTGTAGTAACTTCTCTTCCTCCTGATATTTCCTTTTTATTGTCTTTATACATTAAAATTGCTCCCCAACCTCCTGGACCGTGGATTTCCTGAGCAAGCACCATCTGTATATATTATAACTTTTTCCATTTTTTTCCCTTTCTATTTTCTTTTTTTATTTTTTATGATATTATTATAACAATAATTTATTAAATACACAATAACAGAATTGATTAAGTTTTAGTATTTTTAAGGAGTAAAATATGGGTAAAGTTTTAGGTATTATTGCAGAATATAATCCATTTCATAATGGACATTTGTATCATTTAACTGAATCTAAAAAAATGACAGGTGCAACATATACAGTGGCTATTATGAGTGGTAATTTTACGCAGCGTGGTGATACTTCTTTTATAGATAAATGGTCTAAAGCTAAATCTGCTTTAGAATGTGGAATTGATTTAGTTATAGAACTTCCTGTTTTATATGCTATTTCAAGTGCAGAAAATTTTGCAGATGGAGCAATAAAATTGTTACACTCTATGCAAGTTATAGACTATATATCTTTTGGTGCTGAAACAGCTGATATGAATTCTTTAAATATGATTTCAGATATTTTATATAATGAGCCAAAAGAATATCAAAATTTATTAGCTAAAGAATTACAATCTGGTATATCTTTTCCTAAAGCTCGTGAAAATGCTATTCTATCTTATTTAAATGATAATAAATATGCTACATTTCTTTCTTCTCCTAATAATATTTTGGGAATTGAATATTTAAAAGCATTAAAAAAATATAAAAGCACAATTCAACCAATTGCTATGCCACGAATTGAAGCTTCTCATAATGATTTAAATTATAATGGAAATATTGCTAGTAGTACAACAATTAGAGATATGATAAAAAATAATAGACTTGATATTGCAAAAAAATTAATGCCTGACTCAAGCTTTAAAAACTTATTTGAAAATATAAAAATCGGACACATTGTTCCTGATATTTCTATATTTGAAAAAGAAATTATTTTTAAATTAAGAAGTATGTCCACTTACGAGATTTCTTTATTGCCAGATGTTTCAGAAGGATTAGAGTTTTCTATAAAAAAAGCTGCTGATTCTTGCAATAGTATTATAGAATTTTTAAATATTATTAAAACTAAAAGATATACTTATACTCGCCTTCAAAGAATTCTCCTTTATGCTTTACTTGGTATTACAAAAAAAGATATAGCTATGTCTAAAAAAACACAACCTTATATTAGAATACTTGGAGCAAATGAACGCGGGAAATATTTAATTTCTGAAGTTGCAAAATCAAATCCTAAACTTAATATAATTACTTCTGTTAAAAAATTTACAGATAAAAATCTTAATAGAAATTTGAAAACTATGCTTGAAAAAGATATTTGGGCTACTGATGTCTATACTATTGGATATGAATATGATTCTTTCAGTCATTTAGATTTTACAAACAAAATTATTACAAAAAATGAGCAAACCTAAATCGATTAAGTTTGCTCATTTTTCATTCTAAAAGTAGTTAATTTTTTTCTTCTTCTATCTTTTTTATTTCTAGATTTTTTTCAAATTTATTTGTAATTCCTAGTAATGTTAATATATATACTATTAACATCATTGGAATTGTTAATCTTCCTATTGGTAATCTAGTTATTGCAATTATACTAAATAATAATGCTTCTGCTACGGCTAATATTAATATTGTTTTTACTATTACTTTTATAGAATTTAATTTATAATATCTTATTGCCATGTATAATAATATGATTGCTGTTGCAATTATAAATGATACTATATAAGGTTTTATTATGTCTCTTCCTCTCATATGTGCAATTGATGTTATTTCTATTTCTTCTGCTGATAATTCTGTTTGATATTTTTCATTTATTTTAGTAATTAAATTATTTTTTTGTTCTTCAGTAATATCATTTGAAATAATACTTACTGTATCTTCAAATACTTCTACTTTTTGTATTAGTACTTCTTGATTTTGTATAACTTCATTTGTTATTTGCTTTATATCAGAAATTTCAAATTCTTTTCCTATATATAATTCTACTTTTTTTGATGGCTGATATGCTAATTCGAAATTAAATCCTGATGTTGCTACAACAATAATTCCCGCTATTATAATAATTGCTATCAATAAAACGATTATTTTCATTTTGTTATTCTTTTTCTCCATGATATTACCTCCTATTTCTTTTCTGCCTTTATTTTTAGTATTGTTCCAACTATTACAAAATTGTAAATTGCTATTAATGCAATTCCCCAGAACATCATCATTCCGAAGCTGCTTAAAGGAGTTAAATTCATAAAACAGAAGGCAATAATAGCGATTATTATTGGAATTATTTTAATAAAGAATTCTTTATATGCTGTTTTTACTGCTTCTTTTACAACTATGTCTTTGTTATTTTCTTCTTTTTCTTTATTTATTCCATTTAATATTTTATTCATAAATATATATTCAAGAATTAGTATTACACCAATTGCAAATAATCCCTCTAATGATATTTCTACATTTGTATATCTTATTAGTAATGAATATATAGCAAATAATCCTATATATAAAATAGCACCAATTATTCCATTTGTCTTATATCTAATGCAAAGTATTATTAATGCAACGGCAATTATCGCAATTGCTACATATCCTATTATTTGAATATTATCTTCTGTAATATCTGTTGAAATATATTCATTTTCGGCTATATCGTATTTAATAGGAATATTTCCTGAATCTAAAACTGTTGCCATACTTAATGCTTGGTCAACATATCCATTTAGTGTCTCTTTATCTGTTGATGCTTGTCCTATTGATAATTGTAATTGTCCTGTCCTTAATGGTTCATCAAAGCTTGTTGTCATTATTTCTTGGTCATCTACCTTCATTGTTATTTCTTTTTCTGTTGTTGTATCTTCTTCCGTATCTGTACTTTCTGTTTCTGTATTTTCTGTATCTGTTGCATCTTCTTCCGTATCCGTGCTTTCTGTTTCTATATCTTCTGTATCTGTTGTTTCTTCTTCTGTAGATGTTTCTTCTGATGTAGTATTAGAGTCACTTGTTTCTTCTGTTTCCACATATTTATTACTAATATCTTCTAATTTTTTAGCTCCATCTTTATTAAATTCTATATTTAAATATACATTAGTTCCTGCATTAGCTGCAGTCGTAGAACTAGATCCATACATTACACTTGATGATTTTATATCATCATTTGTCATTAATACTTCTTTTGTCTCACTATCTATTATCTCAAATTTACCAGTTGTACTTAAATTGCTTACAACTTTATCTGTATTATCATTTTCAGTAAACTCTATTATAATGTCTCCTGTTTGCTCATCTAATCTTATATTGTAATCATCTACATTTAATTTTTTTAGTCTTTTTTCAATTATTTCCTTTGACTTTTTATAGTTATCTAATGTTAATATTTCTTGTGGATTATTTTGAACTTCTTCTTTACTATATCCTTTTTCTGCTATTTGTTCATCTGTTAATTCTTCAGTTTCTTCTATTTCTGCTCCATTTTCATCTTTGATAACTGTTGTTGATTCTTCATTTACTTTTAATTTTACTTGTCTAGCTCCTTTTAAATTCATAGTATAAGAATAGTCTTTTACCTTATTCTCCATTCTATTTTGTACTTGACTATAAATTCCTAAAAAAGCAATCATTGAAACTAAAACAACTGCTAAAATCGTTGTTAATATTTTAACTTTTTTCATTTTTGGTACCTCCCTAAATTTGTCCTTTTAAATTTTATATTAAAAATAAAAAAATATCAACTGTTTTTTTAAGAATTT
Organism: uncultured Clostridia bacterium; assembly: GCA_947627555.1. Classification (GTDB taxonomy): domain Bacteria; phylum Bacillota; class Clostridia; order TANB77; family CAG-508; genus CAG-269. The sequence continues at coordinate 26,870 of CANQWL010000001.1, forward strand.
TGTATTTATTATTTTACTATTAAACTTTTTAAATTTTCATAATAATTTAATATAGGTATTTTATTTCATATTATAAGTTCCTACATCTTTATTCCAAGAATTAATCAAGTACTGTTTTTCTGTCTTCGGAATCAAAGCCATTCTAAATGCAGACATTGGTCTATTATATCTATACATAGTTTCTTGTCCATCAGATACTGCACTCTGCCATCCATGATTATTTACTAATATTTGATAAACAATAGAATAATAGGATGTATCTTTTAATTTCATTTTTATTCCTGCAATTCCAAAAGAATAAGTTCCTTCATATTGTTTTGGAATTGGATTTTTACCATTAGCATCTGTTTTATCTTTTGCATTAATTCCGCTTCCACCAAACATAAAGCAATTCTTATTTTGAATATTTACCATTGTTCCAGATGCCATTGATGCATAAGTCGTTCTACTTGGATTATATCCATATAAATATTTAGTATGATATGTATCACAAGTTGCCATACTTCCTTCTCCCCAATAAGAATAAACAAAAGCTTGTGCTTGTATAAAATCTTTATCTATATTTCCATCAACATGAAATGCTAATGCTTCTGTTTTTAAAATTGGATTTTGTTTTACGGCAGTTTTTCCTGCTACATCATAATTTCCATATCCGAATGTCCAACCTATTTCTGAATTATGAGATCCATACACAATATTAATATTTGTTGCTTTTGTAATATTAATTTCTATTTTGGTTTTATTTTGAGCTAAATCCATTATTTCAAAAGTATAAGACACATTATTTGTAAATTCTTTTGTTAAAACTAATTTACTTTCGGAAATATTCCATCCTTCCATTTTTCTAATTGCTTCATTTGAAGTAATAGTAGCAGTTACTTTTCCTTGTGCACTTTCCTTTTCCAAAAATGTTAAATTAGGAGCAATATTATCAATTTGTACATCAGTATCAAAAATTGTTTCTTCATTGATATTATCTGATTTATCTTTTATTGTCCCTTCTTTTACAACAATTTTCAACTTTCCATTACCCGTTAGTTTGCTTAATTTTATTTGATATATAATTGATTCACTATTTTTTTCTATTTCTTTTATCTCATAAATTTCTGGATTAACTTCTTTTTCTTGAATTAGTATTTTTATTTTTTCTTTTCCAAAATTATTTTCTATTATATTTTTTTCTGTTACTTTTATTTTTGCAGTTATGGTATGTGTCTGATTAGCATATTTTTCGTAACCTGTATTTGTATTTTCTAAACTTATCAATTCTATTTTAGGTGGATTTCTGTCAATATCAATATTAGCAATATTGTAAGTAGCATCAAATATATATTTTGCATATATATTTATGTTTATACATATTATGGCTAAAAATATCATGATAAAAACATATATTTTCTTATTTTTCCTTATTTTTTCTATCTAAATCCCTCCTTTCATATTTCTCTTCCAATTGCATTAATATGAAAACGATAATCTTTTAACGTTGTTCCATCTTTTGTATCTTGAATATCTTGTCCTATATCTGTTTCGTAATTCCAAATCCATTGAATTATAATTTTCTTACGCTCATTTTTATTAACATTTCCTTGCAATTCTTCTGCTAATTCTTCTATTCTTTGATATTTTTGATTTTTTCCTTTAATTGAAAAAGTTAAATTTTGAGGTTTTATATTTTGACTAATAAATTCTATTTGATAATTGATATCTTTATTTGCTTGTAAAATTAGTTCAAATTCACCTTCTGTTCCTGGTGCAATTTTTTCATTTATTAACTTTTTTTGATCTATTGTTTCTAATAATGAAATATTTGTTGAAATTTCATTTTTATTTGAAAAGTCAAAATAATATTTATAAATTTGGTTTTCATTATCATTTGTATTTATCTGATTTTGTTTACTTTGTGAAAATAATTTGAAAAAAATAAAGTCTTCTGCAAAATCTTTTTTCTGAATTTTATATAATATAAGAAATAATATAAGAAGAATAAAAAAGATTATTAAAATCAACATCTTTATTTTTGTTTTCTTTTTCATTGTACCTCCTTTACCCTTTTGCCTGTTCAGAATGTACTTTAATTTCTATTTTTTGCATAATATCTTCTATTGAGGTTGATTTTTCTTTATCATATTTTATTTGTATTTTGTATTCATCTTGTTGCATTTCTTGCTTTTTTAATGTAAACTCTTCTGTTTGGTTATTTTCTATTGAAATTTCTTTATTGTTTTTTAATAGTTTAATTGAAATTGCATCATCTTCTTTGTTTAATATTTGTACATAATATTTCATATCAACTTGTGTAATTTCTCCTACTTCATTGTAATTTTTTACATAGAAAGTATAATTTCCCTCTTTTTGCTTTGATGTTATATTAATTTCTGGATTATTTTCTACAACTAAAATTGGTTTTGCAACTGCTCCATTTGATTTTATTTGCGTACTACTAATAGCTTTTCCTATACTACATCCTGAAAAAAATAATATCATTACCATTATTGTTATACATATTAAAGTTATCTCTCTTTTTTTATTTTGAATTAATTTTATTTTCATAGCATCCTTCTTTCCTTTTAAAATAGGAAAGAGTTTCACAATCTCTTTCCCTTGTATTTTATTTTCTATCATTCAATAAAATTAATAGATTATGAAATGAATCTAAAATTGTTTAATTAGGTGCAACTTGTGTTCCTGATACAATAATGTCGAATTCATAATTTGAAATATTTTTTGCATCTTGTGTATCAATCTTATCATTTGCTGTGATTTCTTCTGGTGTACTTCCTGTTTGATATTTCCAATTCCATTGAATTGGAAATACTTTTCTTTTTTCTTGTTCGTTACTATTAATTGTTCCTGATAGCACTTGTGTTAATTGAGTAATAGAATTATATTCTGTGCCATTATAACTAAATTTTAAATTAGTCGGTTTATTTTTTTCATTTCTGAAATCAACTTGATAGTTTATTCCAACATCTGAACCTGTAGCATCTATAATAATATCAAATTTCCCACTTGTTCCTGGGGCTATTTTATTATTTACAAGTGTCTGGTTATTACTAGTAGATTGTAAGTTTATTGTTTGTACTTGTTCTTCTTGTCCATTAACATTAAATTGCCATGTAGCAACTTGTGCAATTCCTTCTCCTTTCACTCTTGCAACATATTTTGAATATACTTGTCCTCCTATAAAGGATGATAAAATTCCTAATAAAATTGCTAATGCAATAATAATTTTCTTTTTTTTGGTCAAAAGCATTCCTCCTTTAATTTGTTATTTAATTTTTTTTGATTTTTTTACGATTTGTTAAGAAATAAATTGAAATTAATTTTTCTAAACAATAAAAAAATGAATTTAAAATAAATTTTATTAAATGATAAAAATTTAAAATATGTTTAAATTATAATGTCAAAAAAAAGAATTGTCAATTGTCTTTTCTTAGAAAATATAACTTTTCATCGCAACTTTCGACAATAACAATTCTTTTTCTACTTTTTATTTACTCCTATAATTCCACCTAATATTCCAAAAATTATTCCAACTCCTATCATAATTATACTTTGAAGATTTAAACTAAAATTCCAATTTAATAAACTTGAAATAAAATATAAAATTAAAATGTAAATTCCTCCTACTAATGCTCCATTTACAATTCCGTTTTTTTGCATCTTCATATTTCCAATAGAACTTCCAATAAGTATACTAATTGCAGTTACTACTATTATCACAGGAGTTATTGTATTTTCATTAATATTTGTATAAGTTAATAAAACTGAAAATATCATTAGTAAAATAAAAGTAGTTATAAGTGATATTCCTATTCCTTTAGCAATGTTTTTAGATGTTTCCATTTTTACTATCATCCTTTCATTATATAAATTTAGTTAAAAATTAAAATTCATACAATAAAATTGTAATTACTTTTCAACCTTTTATCTCTTTATTTAATTTATATTAAAACAAAAAAGAAATAGAACTTTTAATTTCTATTTCTTTATTATATTTTTATTAATTCGTTTATAATAGCACTTATTATTTCTTCTCTTTCAAAGTCTTTCTTGAATTCTTCTTTTAATGATGTTGCAATTTCTTTTATTTCATCATCAAAGTTATTTTCGTTTACATTAAATCCTATACTAATTAACAAATATTTTACCTGTTCACCTATTGTATGAATTTCGGTTAATATTCCACATATTTTTTTATTGTTTAGTAATAGGTCATTAGGTTCCTTTATTTCTAAATTATAGTTGTATAATTTTTTAATCGTATTTTTTATTTTTTTTGCCAAATCTATTGTAATTCCCTCTAATTCTTTTGCTTTTATATTTGGCTTTAGAATTATTGTCATTGCTATGTTTTTTTCTTTTCCTGTATGCCACTTTCTTCCTTTTGTTCCTATTCCTTGTGTTTGCTTTTCGGCTATTATAATAGTTTTATTTTCTTTTTGTTCTGCTACTTTTTTGGCATATATATGTGTGGAGTCAATTTCTTGATAATATTCTATATTATTTATGTTTGTTGCTTTTTTGATTTTTTCAATATCTAATTTTTCCATTTTTGTTCCTTTACTATAATTATAATATTTTTTCTATTATAGCATATATTTGGAAATTTTTCATTGTTATTTAGCTTACATCCTACAGCATGTAAAAATTTTACTAGTTTTAACTGTTATTCCTTCATTAACTATTCCCATATAATAATATCCATCACATGAAGCTATATATTTTTGCCCATTAACAAATACATCATAACACAAGAAAGTATGAATTAATGTACCATACTTTTAATTAATTCTCATCCTTTTTTGTGTATTCTATTATAAGATATCTAGCACTTGAAAAACCTTCAGCACACCATAATCTTAGTCCAGTAGTTCCTTCACTTATACAAAAAATAGATGACATTGCATTATTAGAATTACATATAGCATCAGCTCTTAAAAAATGCTCTACCCAACTATAGTCTCCTACAACATTTACAGAACCAGAAGGAGGAGCACCAGAAGGAATTTCGATAATTTTTCTATAAATTGTTTTTCCATTTATCCAAGTTCCAATTTCAACTTCATCAGTAGTATAAGTATTTACATTTTTTAGTCTATTATATTCCTCTTTACTTATTGTTACTGTTTTTCTATTATTAATTGTATCTTCAATTATGTTTTCGTATTGTTGTAAATTAGCATTTTCTTCTACTTGTGCTTGGTCTGTTTTATTTTTTGCTAATTCTGCTTTTTTTATTATTCCATTTTTTCCTGTCAAAAGAGCAATTGAAACTCCTGCTAATATTAATAATATTATAATTGTTATAATTAATGCTATCATTGTGATACCTTTGTTTGAAAATTTATTATTTTTCTCATTTTTTTCTTTAAAAGTTAAATTCTTTTGTTTCTTCATTTGTTTCCTCCATTTTTTATTAGATTACTTTTTTCTATCTTTTAATCTAATAAAATTTTATATAATTTCATTTACATATTCAAGGAATACAGCTGTTTTTGTTAATAACTTTTTTACATAATGTTTAAATAAATTTTTATTTAAATACTTTTAGATAAACAAAGGTATGGAATTATTTCTTATAAAAATTATTCCATACCTTTATTTTTATTTATAATTTAATCTTATATCACAATATTGCGTATTAGAGCTTGTACTTCCTGAATAATCTATATATCCACCAATAATACTTACTATATGTTCACCAGAATATTCACTTATATCAATATCTAATTTAATCCAATCATTTGGCAAATCATTATAATCTACCCTATATATCTCTGTGTTATCAATCCATATATATACTGAACCATGATTTACTCCTTTTTTAGCATATAATTGTAAATTATTATAATCTTTTAAATCAATAGTATTATACCATCTTATCGAATTTTGTATAGTCCAATTATTAGTAGGATCAGGTGAATGTCCAGTCATTGATAAACCTGGAGTTCCATTAAGATTATTTTCTGTAATTGATACTGAGCCATTTGTCTGACCTTGCTTTAAAAATTCTTTTGTAAATATAAATTCTGTTTTTGTTCTTATTTTAACCTCTGATTTCTTTGAGTTACCAAAACTATCAATTGCAACTACTATTATAGTATAATCAGTATCTGCATCTAAATCTGTTACTATGCACTGTTCTTCAGCTCCTGCTCCTTTTAATTTACCATTAACAATATAAACATAACAAATAATAGAAGCATTATCTGAATATGCTTTTGCATTTACTGTAAATCCATGTGATCCAATATCAGTAATTTTGGGTGCAAAATCTTTTATTTCACCTGTGCTTTCATTTATAGAATTATTAATATATCCATTGATTATATTTTCATAATCACCTAAAATTTCATTTTCTTCTACTTGTGCCTGGTCTGTTTTATATTTTGCTAATTCTGCTTTTTTTACTATTCCATTTTCTCCTGTTAAAAGACCGATTGAAACTCCTGCTAATATTAACAATATTATTATTGTTATAATTAATGCTATCATTGTGATACCTTTTTCTTTTTTCATTTGTTTTCTCCTTTTATGTTATCTTGTTCATATTTAAAATTATAACATTACACTTTTTATTTGTAAATACTTTTTGCCTATGTAATTTTATATTTATTCATTTAAATTTCTTTGTCTTTACTCTTTTCCATTTTTTAAATTCTTTTTGAATTTTTTTAGCATCTTTAAACGTTTTAGCAATGCATATTCTGAGGACATTTACATTACCATGAATCCTTGAAATGGTAAAATGAAAGTAGACACAAAAAGTCTGCTTTCATTTTACTACTTCACATTAACGGATAGTTTTTTATTTTTATATTTCTCTTCCTTTTATTATAAATCTTGTTACTCCTCCAGGATTACATGTAATAATAGTAGCTTCTTTTTTTCCTTCTGTATTTTGTTTTAAACAATCTAACTCTTTAGGCATACAAGTATATATATTATAGATTTTGTAATTTACTTTATTTAATGTTTTTCTATCAACTATATAAAACGTATCACCTATTTTTAATTCTAGTGCTCTTTTTAACATACCTTTCCAATTATGACCACATATACAAAAATTTCCTATTTGATTTATATCAGGGCCATACAATTTAACTACAGATAATTTTAATGCATTATCGTCTGATACACTTAATATATCTTTACTTATATTTACTTTTTCTATTACAAGCCTTCCTAGTACTTCATATCCTCCCATTTTAGCTGGAATTTCATTATCTCTTTTTATATCTGTTTGCTCTTCTATAGTACTTTGCTGTATAGTATTTATTTTATCTTCCGATTCATTTATTTGCTCTTGTTTATTTTCTTCTATACTTTCTCCTTTGTCTTCTATTGTTTCTTGCGTACTCATTCTACTTGCCTGACTATCATTTGTCTTTCTACTGCCTAATATTTTTAGTAGATTATTACTATATATTATATAAATAATACAAAAAATACTTATTCCTAAAAAAATACAATAAATTATTTTATTTTTTTCTTTCTTCATTTTAAATAAGCTCCTTCATAATTTGCCTTTAGCTTTATTAAAGGGATATTATGAAAAATTACTAATATTTTTTATTTATTTATATATTTTTTTAAAATTATAGCTGCTATAACAATTATTGATAAAATCGTTGCTACAATTGCTGCTATAGTTGTAGTTATAGCTGAACCTGTAGCTGGTAATTCATCTATTGGTAATTCTGGTTCAGGTTCTTCAACAGGTGCCTCTACTACTTTAATTCCTACTTGTTGTATATTATATAATGCTGAATCTGTATCTCCTGAATTATCTCCAGCAAGAAAATTACTTACTTTTATATATTCTTCGTCTGTTGAGTTTCTTCCTTCTGTAACTCCTAGTGCTTTAAATTGTAAATTTATTTCTGATATTTGGCTTCCACTAGCTGATACAGTAAGTAAATCATCTTCTTGTGATGCTGTAACTTGTGCTTGATTATCACCTAAATCAACATATCCAAAAATTTCTTTATCATAAAATAAATCAAATTGTACATAATCTGTAGGTTTATCTTGAGATACTGTTACTGTAAATGTATCTCCTACTTTTGCTGTATCATCTGTTAAATCTGTTCTTATTTGAACTGTTGAACGATCTCTTGCAGTTACTGCAACAGAGACTTCTTTTGAGTAATATAGATGTGCATTTGTAGCTTCTTCTTCACTATTTCCTGATTTATAGTTTTCTATTTTAAACCAACTTGGAGAATTTTCTTGTGTTTCTGCTGTTGCCTTAAATAATAATGTTACATCAGTAATATCTGTTCCTGATGCTTTTACTGTAACTTTTCCTTCTGTAGAAGAATCTGCTTGGTAATTAGAATCTGCAGGTCCAACAAATTCAAAATGAGCATTATCATATGAGATTGTTGCTTCAACATAATTTGTTGGGTCTGTTTGTGCTAAAGATATATTAACTTTTCTTTCTACTGGTACACTTTCCTTATTTGCTTGTATACTTACTTTTCCTTCATATTTTTCCCTTGCTTGAACTCTAACTTGCATTACAGTATATTGACCTACTTGTGCATTTTCCGAACTTTCTCCTGATTTAAATTCTGATACTCCAAAGTATACTCCATTTCCATCTGTTGCTTTTGTTGCTTTAAATTTTAAACTTACGCTTGATATATCTTCTACTCCATGAGGAGCTGCCATTGTTACTGTAATAGTTCCTGCATTATCGTCTGTAGCTTGAAAATCGCCTTCTATTCCTTCATAACTAAATATATTTTTGTCATATTTTAGTTTGAATCCAACATATTTTGTACTTTTTGCTTCTGTTCCTCCTGGTTGATATTGAGATACTGTTACTTTAAATGTATCTCCTACTTCTACTATTGTAGAATCTGCACTTATTTTAACTATAGTATCGCCTGGTTGTGCATTACTTATATTTGGTAATATTAGTATTGCTACAATTACTATAGCTAATAATACTGCTATTGTTTTTTTCATTTTTTTACCTCCTAAAATATTTTTTAATTAACTTTATATTGTAAATTAAGTAATTTTAATTTTTCCTTTTACAATTTTGTTAATTTTTTATACATACTTATTATTTTATTTTTTTAGTTCTTTTATCCACTTTTCTTTTAAAAAAAAATTGTCAATTTTTGAAAATTAAAATAAATTTATATTCTTTTAGAATTTATGATTTAAGCATAAAAAGAACCCATGCTATTAAACTTTTTTGTCTAATAATTTGGGTTCTTCTTACTGTATAATAAAATTTTCACTTGTTAGTTTCTTTAATGATACATCTGATTTCAGACAAATTACTGGTCGATAACCATGTTAATCATTATTTGCATTATATCCAACATATCCTAAATTTTCTATTTTTTCTATTAATTTTTGATTCTTTATATGTTTCTCTCTTTTATGATTCTACATAATTATACTTTTAAATTTTTAAAAGTAAATTATTTTATTCCATATATCAAAATATATGTTGAAGCCCAAGTTGAATCCTTAGTTTGATTTTTACTTACTGATAATGTTGTATTTGTACTTAAGTAAACAGTATTAATTCTAATTAAACTTTGATGTTCAAGTACAATTGAATTATAAAAATTTAGTTGTGCTGGTATAATTGTATTATCCACCCAGTCATTATTTTCCTTTGTATTTAAATGAGAATTTAGTAATAAGTATCTATAATTTTCTATACTTTTATTAAGTTCTATCTTATCTGCAGTACTTGAAATTTTACCTTCTCCAATTAATTCATATTCACCTCTATTTTTTAATTTTTCATATTCATCTTTTGTAATTGTAACATTTTCTCTGTTTTCAGTAATTTCATTTATTTTATCTTCATAATTAGCTAATACCACATTTTCTTCTACTTGTGCTTCATCTGTTTTATTTTTTGCTAATTCTGCTTTTTTTATTATTCCATTTTCTCCTGTTAGAAAAGCAATTGAGACTCCTGCTAATATTAACAATATTATAATTGTTATAATTAATGCTATAAGTGTTATTCCTTTGTTTGAAAATCTATTATTTTTCTTATTTTTTTCTCTAAAATTTAAATTCTTTTGTTTCTTCATTTGTTTCCTCCATTTTTTATTAGATTGCTTCACACTATCTTTTAATCTAATAAAATTTTATATAATTTCACTTACATATTCAAGGAATACAGCTGTTTTTATTAATAACTTTTTTACATAATTCTTAAATAAAATTTTATTTCGATGATTTTTTTAATCAAATTATAATCTTAATTTCCACATATTTTTTCTATATTACTACTATTTTAATTTTTTTTACCATCTTTAAATGTTTTAGCAACACAGATAGTTTTAAAAAAAGAATTTTTTTAAAGTGTTATATTTTTTGTTAAACATACAAAAAAACTATAGCTCGTTTAATTCGCTATAGTTTCTCTTTTTAGCTAGATTGTCTAAATTTTAACTAGTATATTTTAGAGCCAAATTTTCTTAGTGTCTATTTTATAACATTTTTTACTTCTTAATGTTAGTCAAAATATCGATTTTTATTATTTATACATTTTTATCTATTGCAATATAATATAAGAAAAATTATAATCACCTCTTATTGTAATTGTAACAGTATTGTCATTAGTAATAAAAGCCTTTTCAAAAGAAGCGACATTATTAAAAACTCCTCCTCTTAAATCACTAGATAATTCTATAGAATTTGTTGCCGTTATAGTGTATATAGAAGATACAATAATTATTTGTCCTTTTTCAACATTAAGTGTTGTACCTGATGCAACCTCATTTCCAGTTGCTACGATGGATATATTTTTATTATAAAGTTCATTTAATGCTTGCTCTACAGTTTTACCATCTTTATATATAACTTGACTTGCTAAATATTGATATGATGTAAAAGCTGTTCCACAGATACAGATAATTCCAATTATAAATGCAATTATTATTATCTTTTTATTTTTTTTTATGAATTTTTTCATATTTTTATTATCCTTTCAATCTTTAATATTTCAAATATAAAATTTAATAAAATTTTATATTTTTATTCCTACAAATTATTTTTTTATTGCTATATAAACAATCTAATGTTTATTTAACGTTTTCTACATTTTAATTTGAATTTTCTGAAATAAAGTAAACATCTTTAGCAAAAACTTTTTTATTTTTATTTGTAATAAACTATTATATATTAAATCCTATTATTTTATATGGAATTATATGGCTATCTGTTCCTGGAAACTCTGTCAAAGTGCTAGTTCCAGAATTTAGCATACAAGAGCTATTTCCGAATGTTAATTGATTTCTATCTATATTTTTTACTTCTAAAAAACATGGATACCATAATCCTATTTCCAAAGTACAAATCTGGTCTACTGGTATTAATCCTGTAGAAGAAAAATTAGAATTTGTAATATTATGACCTGTTGCAAATTTAAAAATTATTTCATAATAATTATAATTATTAATATCATCTATTAAAGTTACAGTTCTAGCAGAAAAAGTACTTAAGTCATCATTTGTCCATAGAATTCTACTATTATTTCCATTGTTTCTATTTATATTATTTCCACTTCCAACTATTTCGTTAATTTTATTTTCATAATCACCTAAAATTTCATTTTCTTCTACTTGTGCTTGGTCTGTTTTATTTTTTGCTAATTCTGCTTTTTTTACTATTCCATCTTCTCCTGTCAAAAGACCGATTGAAACTCCTGCTAATATTAATAATATTATAATTGTTATAATTAATGCTATCATTGTTATTCCTTTGTTTGAAAATTTATTATTTTTCTCATTTTTTTCTTTAAAAGTTAAATTCTTTTGTTTCTTCATTTGTTTCCTCCATTTTTTATTAGATTGCTTTTTTCTATCTTTTAATCTAATAAAATTTTATATGATTTCTTTTACTTGTTCAAGGAATACAGCTGTTTTTGTTAATAACTTTTTTACATAATGTTTAAATAAAATTTTATAAAAGTATTAGATTTTTGTTAGACATATAAAAAATAAACAACTCTCAAAAACTGAAAGTTGTTTATTTCATTGGCTGAGTTGGCTAGATTCGAACTAGCGCATGCCAGAGTCAAAGTCTTACCTTTCATTGTATAAGCAGTCTAATTATACAATGTACGTAAGTGAGATTTTAGAACACAAACTCACAATAATAAAAGAGTATTTGGTGGCATATTTGAAATGAATTTGTATAGGTCATTAGAAAAAGAAAATAACCATTTACACAAAATTATTGATAAATTTTATAATACTGTTGAAAAATTTATTGATTGGATTTGTCATAAATTTGGAATTAGTGAATCTAAAGAATTAGTCAAAAATTTTGAAGAAGAAACTCGTACTTTTATTGATTCAAAAAAGCAACTTGAACATGAAGAAAGAGAAAAAGATTGAGATTTAGAAAGATAAATAAAAGCACCATTTGGTGCTTTATGACTTAAAAAACTAATATCCTTCTTTTAATTTATCACAAATAACATTATTTATGGATTTATTTCTTAAATTTATTATTTTTATAATCTCTTCTCTTTTTCCATTTATAATTTCAAATTTCCACATTCTACATTCTGTTAGTTCTATTTCAATAAGTACTTGATTTGGTAAATTAGTATAATTTTCATATGTTTCAAAATGCTTTTCTTTTATTTTTTCTACAAACATTTTATTTGCACTAGGATGACCTATAATTTTAGCAATTCCTTTAAAATATACTGTATCAATATTTATAGCTACATTTTCATTTTCTTTAATATTTTGGATTTTTTCAAATCTATTGTCTGTTTGAATATATATTTTTAATCCATCATTTACTATACACATTTTACTTGCAGAAACAATTCCTTTTTTATTTGCAGTTGCTAAAATTACATATTTTGTATTTTCTAATAATCTTAAAATTTTATTTATCAATTCTTGATATTCCATAACTTTTTATTCCTTTATTTTTCTAGCAAATATTTTAGCTTTCCCATGATAATGTGGTTTTCCATGTGTTGTATCTTCTTTCATATATTCATTATAATAGATTATTTCAAAGTCATTAAAATAACTTTTTAATTCATTTTCCTTAAAATAATGTTTTATAAATAATGCACATTCACTTGCATTTTTAATATCTCTTACAAATCCTGGATCTTTCTCTGTAAAAACTACAATATAAATATAACCACCTATATTAAGACTATCTTTAATTTTCTTTATTGCTTCTTGTAAATATTCGTCTTCCATATGGTCTAAAGAAGTTGACGCTAAAATAAAATCAAATTTTTCATTAATTTCTAAAGATAAAAAGTCTTTATTTTGTATATCTATATCTAAATTTAATTTTTCAGCACTTTCATTTATCTTATTACATCCCTCAATACTTGGTTCTACTGCTACAACATTAAATCCTAATTTTGATAAATAAATAGAATTTCTACCTTCTCCTGCTCCTATATCTAGTGCTTTAGAAGGTTTAACATTGTATTTTTCAATCATTGCTTGCATTCCATCGGATTGTTGTGTGCTAAAATAATTTTCTTTTCTTCCATAAAAATCATCAAATTTCATAATATTATACAATCCTTTATTTTTTACTATTTCTTTCTTGTTCTTCATATAATTTCACAACTTTATTAGCATAGTCCCAACCGACTCTATTATCATCATGAGTTTCTAAAAATTCTTTGAGTAATTCATATTGTTCTTTTCTACAAACTCCTCCTACTGTTCTTGGAATCCATTCTTTTACATTTACTATATGAGGCAAATAATCCGCTCCACCATCTGGTATTGCTTCAAGTCCAAAAACAATTTTATCAACTTTACATTTGATTGCCGCACCGAAACCTAATAAACAAGGCTCTAATGTGCTATATAATACTAAAGGCTTTTTTGATGAATAAACTTGTCTTTCAGCTTTCACTAAAGCCATAAAATCTCCATGTGTTATTGGTGAATTTAATGTATATGTTAGTGTAGAAGTCTCACTAAGAATTTCATCTCCAGCAACTACTATTACTCCAATTGGTAGTTCATGTTTTTCTAACATTCCTTTTCTTCCAACTTCTAATGCTCTTTTCATCCAATATTGTTCTTCTTCTGTACCTTCAGAATAAGTTACAATATTTTTAGCTAAATAGTCTTTATCATAAAATTCTTTTAATAATTCATCACATTCTGT
>CANQWL010000002.1 GCA_947627555.1 uncultured Clostridia bacterium
TATATATTTTTTTGCATAAAAAAGTAAAGTGCATAAGTTTTGGTACCTTTAACTTACACACTTTATTTTACACTATCGATTAAACTCAATTTCCTTTTATAGTCTTATGTTTAAAAAAATTTAAAATTGGATCTATTATTTTATTATTTCATTTCAAGACATTTTTTAATCTCTTCATTTCTTTTAACTTTCTTTGTTGTTGTTTTTATTAACTCTTCATCCGTTAAAATCATATGTTTAATATATTTATATGGTGGAAAAGTTTTATTAATTTCCTTAATTTGTTCCCAAATAATTTCTTCTAATTCTTCTTTTGAACTATTTGGATATTTTTCCTTTGCTACTTCTTTATCATATACAATTTTTACAGATAATTTAACATCATCTTTGTTACTTACATTAGGCATACCAAATACTATACATTCTGAAACAAGGTCTAATCTATTAATTAAAATTTCTAGTTCATCTGGAAATACTTTTTTACCATTTTTCAAAACTATTACATCCTTTTTTCTTCCTGTAATAAATATGTATCCATCTTTATCTATATATCCTAAATCTCCCGTATAGAACCATCCATCTTTCAAAACTTCTTTTGTTGCTTCTTCATTTTCATAATATCCAAGCATTACATTAGGACCTTTTACTTTAATTTCTCCAATTCCATTTTCATCTTTATTTTCAAATTCAATTTCTACATTTTCCATTGGAATTCCTATTGAACCATATTTTAGTTTTCTTGCATTTTCTGATGCAAGAACTGGAGCTGTTTCTGTTAATCCATATCCTTGTACTAATCGTATACCTAGTTCATTAAACCCTTTAGCAACTTTTTTATCTAAAGGTGCTCCTCCTGATACAACATACCTTAAATGTCCTCCAAGTTCATCTAGTATTTGCTTAAATAATTTTCTTCTAATATCAATGTGGAATTTTAATAATATGTTACTAACTTTTTTTGCAATTTCTACTGTTTTTGTTTTTCCTTGTTTCTCAATTCCTTGCACCACCTTTTTATAAATTGCTTCTATTAATAATGGAACTCCTATAAATACACTTACTTTATATTCTTTTAGATTTTGTGCTACATATCGTAATCCATCTGGAAATGCTGTTGTTACTCCTGCTGCAAGCATTACTATTAATGCAGTTGATCCATAAACATGATGACATGGCAAAAATGCTAAATTTACATCTGTTGGCAAAATTTCTTCTACTAATAACATAGAATATACATTTGAAGCAATATTGTTTTGTGATAGCATAACTGCTTTTGACTTTGATGTTGTTCCTGATGTAAATAATAAAATGTTCATTTTATATGAATCTATTTCTGCTTCTATGTATTCCTTTTTTCCTTCTTCTATTAATTTGTAACCTTCTTCTAGTAATGTTGCTATATCTTTATAGCCTTCTAGTTTACTCATACAAATATATTCTTTTAGGTTTCCATTTCCTCTTTTTTCTATTTCTTTTATATTGTCTTTATATTTTTCATCAAAAACTACTACATCTGCTTTGCTTCTAATTAAACAACTTTCTAATTCATCTACTTGTAGCTCTTTGTCAAGTGGCACAGATACTATTCCACCTAAAAGATTTGCTAAATGTGTTATAGCCCATTCATATCTATTTCTTCCAACAATAGCAACTCTTTTATTTTTAAATCCTAATTCATAAAATTTTGTACCTAATGCATTTATATCTTCTAATAATTTTTTATATGTAATATTTTTGTATTTTACCTCTTTTTCCTTCTTTTCTTTTATGATATATGCGATATTTTCTGAATATTTTTCTACAGCATAATATATTAATTCTTTTACATTTTCACAATTAGGTGACTCAAAGTATTTTTCTCTTTCCATATTTTTTTGCTCCTTATCTAGTATTCAATACTAGATTATCATATATGCGATAACATGTCAATAAAGTTGACTATCTCTTCTAAAAATGTTATGATATTTTTGCAAATGAATTTTGTAAATAGCTATTATACTAATATTATAAGAGGTAATTTTATGGAAACATTAGAAAAACTAATTAATTATAATGAAGAAATAAAAAATTTTCACCTTCCAAGATGGCGAGAACTTCCAAATATCGATTTATATTTAGATCAAGTTGTATCTCTATTAGACAATTATTTATCTAGCTATTTAAAGGAAGATAGTGAAAAAGATGGTAAATTTATAACAAAAACTATGATTAATAACTATGTAAAACATGGCGTTGTAAAGCCACCTATAAATAAAAAATATAGTAAAGAACACATTGCTTATTTATTTGTTGTATTTACCTTAAAACAAGTTTATAGTATAGAAGATATAAAAAAATTAATTGAACTTGCAATAAAAACTTCTCCTACAAAACAAGCTTATAATTTATTTTGTAATGAAATAGAAAAAGCAATTAGATTAACTTTTATTGGAGAGAATTATATTGATCATAATAAACTTACTCAGGAACAATATCTTTTAAGAAATGTTGTTCAATCTTTTGCAAATAGGCTTTATGTTAAAAAAGTTTTTTTAAAAAATTAAATTTTTTCTGTCTAGTATTTTTAATATAACTAAAAAACTTAAGGACGCAAATTTATTATACGCCCTTAAGTTTAATTTTCTACTTGTATTTGTTCTGTTTCTTGTTTAATTTCATATTGTTCTTTATTTTCATCTTGTAATTTATGCAATTTTAACATTACAAATCTTGCAATTGGTTGTGCAATAAAACACTCTACAAAAAATGCAATTGCAAAATTTCTTGGCCATTTATAAAAAAACATATGAATTGGCTCCATACTAATATGTCTTGTTCCAATCCAAGTTCCAATAACAGTTAATAAAATTGACATCAAGAATACTGTACAAAGAACATTAATAATTATATGTGATTTAAAACTATCTTTTTCATCTACTATTTGTGCAGTTAGCCATTCTGCAGGTTTATATGTAATAAGAACAACTGCTATTACACTTAACCAAATAAAAGGAATTACTTTAAGTACATCAGCCCACACATATAGATGAAATCCTACTTCAAAGCATGTAATTAGTGGTGCTAGTATATTGACAGATATTATTGAAATTATTGCCATAAATAAAGTAAATTCTTTTTTATTTCTTGGTAATTTCATAAAAAACTCCATTTTTTCTCTTCTTCCTCCTTTCTTCTACTTTAATGGTCTATTTTTTTACAAAATAAGCGTGAGACCTGTTAGATCTCACGCTGAACCATTATACGCGTTTTTCAACGTACCTATTATATATTATCTTTTAATTTTTTTCAAGAAATAAATCAAAATTTTTTTATTTTTATTTTTAAAGTTTAATATATTTTTATGCATTGATAATAAATAAAATTTTAAAAAATATTATTATATAAATTTAAATTAATTAACTTATGAGATGACGAACAAAGTAAAATAAT
This sequence comes from uncultured Clostridia bacterium, assembly GCA_947627555.1. Lineage (GTDB taxonomy): Bacteria > Bacillota > Clostridia > TANB77 > CAG-508 > CAG-269. Next base: position 3,430 of record CANQWL010000002.1, read on the forward strand.
TTTACTTTATTCGTCCATCTTTAAGTTAATTTTTTTAAAAAGCATTATACTGCCTTTTTGATTGGCATCACATCATTTTGGTATACACCTTACTGTCTTTTCTTTTTTTATTATTTTAAAAATCTTTACGGTAACAGTTTGGCCTTTTGCAATTACTTTTATCCGGATTGGAACTTTTTTTGTGTTTATTACTTTTAAGTCCTTACCTCCATCATATGTAACTGTAGCTTCATAGTCATTTGGACCTAGATAACCAACAGCTTCAGAATGAGGCATTGCAACTGTTTTTAATCCTGCTTCTATTGCTGCACTATTAATAGTACTAGCAACTTGGCAAACTCCTCCGCCTAATCCATCAACAAAGTTCCCTTTTGCTATTACTGTTGCACTCTTAAACCCTTTTTCTGCTGTAGTTTCTCCTACTACCTCTAACCATGAAAAGGTTTCATTTGGCTGCAATTTATAACCTTTTCCATCTTCTCCATTAATTATATCTCCTGCCACTTTCATATTGACATTGCGATTTCCATAAGAGTGATAATTAGTTATACTATGCTTGCTAATGAGTTTTTTCTTGTAAGTTACTACCTTTTTGTACTGATATACAATTGGTGTGCTTGTTGGCTCCGGCGCTGGTGTTTCAGTTACAATTGCATTTTCTTGCTCTGCTATATTTGGATTGTTAATATTATTTGTCTTTTTTTCGATAATTAAACCAATAAAAAAGGCAAATGTACACAATATTATACCTCCTACTATGCAGATTCTAAAAATCCGTTGTGTTTTCTTTTCCATAATGTGATATCCTCCTTTAGATATATATATTTTATGTTACCGATATATTTTATCACTTTTTTCCTTTTTTGTAAACACTTCTCTTAAAAGATTTTAGTAAAAAAATTCCTTATATCACAATCTATTGCTACAATTTATTTACATTTTATTTGTTTTTATGTTGACACGTATTAGTAACTTATAGATATTATTCTTCTACTTCTTCAAACTGACTATTATATAAATCTGCATAGAATCCATTTTGTGCAAGTAACTCATCATGAGTACCTTGTTCAACAATATCTCCATGATTTATAACTAAAATCAAATCTGCATTTTTTATAGTAGATAGTCTATGAGCAATTATAAAACTTGTTCTACCTTTCATTAAATTATCCATTGCTTTTTGAATTCTAATTTCAGTTCTTGTATCTATTGAGCTTGTTGCTTCATCTAAAATTAATATTTTAGGATTTGTTAAAATAACTCTTGCAATTGTAAGCAATTGCTTTTGTCCTGCTGAAACATTACTTGATTCTTCATTTAATATTGAATTATATCCCTTTGGTAAAGTTTTGATAAAATGATGAACATGAGCAGCTTTCGCAGCTTGAATTATTTCATCATCTGATGCATCTTCTTTTCCATATTTAATATTGTCTTTTACAGTTCCTCCAAATAACCATGTATCTTGAAGAACCATTCCAAACATTTTGCGTAGTTCTCCTCTTTTAAAGTCTTTGATATTGTGTCCGTCTATTAATATTTCTCCAGAATTTACATCATAAAATCTCATTAATAATTTAACCATTGTTGTTTTACCAGCCCCTGTTGGTCCAACAATTGCAATTTTCTGACCTTGTTTTACATCTGCACTAAAGTCATTTATAACTACTTTTTCTGGATTATATCCAAATTGTACATTTTTAAATTGTACATTTCCTTTTAATTCTGATGTATTAATTTCACCTTTTGATGTTTCTTGTTCTTCTGGTTCTTCTAAAAATTCAAATATTCTTTCTGCTGCTGCTATCATTGCTTGTAACATTCCTGATATTTGGGCTATTTGTGATATTGGCTGAGTAAATTGTTTGTTGTATTGAATAAAACTTTGAATATTACCAACTGTAATAGTTCCTTTAATTGCTAAATATCCTCCTGCTACTGCTATTCCAGCATAAGATATATTTCCTATAAAATTCATTAATGGATGCATTAATCCTGATAAAAACTGTGATTTCCATCCTGAACGATATAATTCATCATTTGCTTTTTTAAATTCTTTCTCCGCTTTCTTTTCTCCATTAAATACTTTTACAACATTTAATCCACTATATATTTCTTCTACTTGACCATTAACATGACCCAAGTAGTCTTGTTGCTTTTTAAAATACTTTTGAGATTTTCCTACTATTTGCTTCACAATTAATACTGAAATTGGCAATACGATTAGCGAAATAAGTGTCATTTGCCAGCTAATTGAAAGCATCATAACTAAAATTCCTATCAATGTGCAAATTGCTGTAATAATTTGAGTTATACTTTGATTTAAGTTCATACTTAAAGTATCAATATCATTTGTAATAATAGATAATACTTCTCCATTAGTTTTTCTGTCAAAATAATTCATTGGTAGCTTATTAATCTTTGTTGCAATATCATTTCTTAATTTATAGGTTATTTTTTGTGACACACTTGTCATTGTAAAACCTTGTATAAAGGAGAATAATGCACTTACAATATATAAACCAAGTAAAGTCAATAAAATTTGTGCAATTTTTCCAAAATCTATTCCATCTCCACCAGATAGTTTGCTTATTAGACCATTAAAAATTTCTGTTGTTGCATTTCCAAGTATTTTTGGTCCTACAATTGTAAATATTGTACTTCCAATTGCAAATATAAATACGATAATTAGTGCAACTTTATATTTTGATAAATAATTATTAATTAGCTTTTTTGTTGTTCCTTTAAAGTTTTTTGCTTTTTCAATTTGTGGTTTTGCACCTGGTCCTCGTCTTGGTCCACCCATTGGTCCTGGCATACTTATTCCTCCTTTCCTTCTTTATTGCTTTCTTTATTTTGTTTTTCTTCACGTTCATTATTATTTTCTATCATCTTATTGTTATTACCATTAAGTTCTTCTTCTGATAATTGAGATAAAGCAATTTGTCTGTATGTTTCATTATCTCTCATTAATTCTTCATGAGTACCAGTTCCAACTACTTTTCCTTCATCTAATACAATAATTTGATTTGCATTTAAAATGGTACTAATTCTTTGTGCTACTATAATTACTGTTTTATTTTCTGTTTTTTGTGCTAATGCTTCTCTTAGTGCTGAATCTGTTTTAAAATCTAGTGCTGAAAAACTGTCATCAAATACAAATATTTCTGGATCTTTCGCAATTGCTCTAGCTATAGATAGACGTTGTTTTTGTCCCCCACTAACATTGCTTCCTCCTTGCGAAATATCATCTTTATATTTTTTCTCTTTTGTTTCTATAAATTCTACTGCTTGTGCTATTTCTGCTGCCTGTATCATTTGTTCATCAGACATTTCTTCATCTGCATATTTTATGTTTGATTCTATTGTTCCTGAAAATAAAATTCCTTTTTGTGGTACAAATCCAATAATGTCTCTTAATTTTTTAATTGAAACATCTTTGATATTTACACCATCAATTAAAAGTTCTCCACCTGTTACATCATAAAATCTTGGTAATAGATTAACAATAGTTGATTTTCCACTTCCTGTACTTCCTATAATTGCCGTAGTTTCTCCTGGTCTTGCTGTAAAATTAATATCTTCTAAAATTTCAGTATCTGCATCTGGATATCTAAAACATACATTTTTAAATTCTACTAATCCTTTTTTATTTGTATCAAATTCTTTTGTTTTTCTTTTTTCTTTTATTGATGGTTCTGTTTCAATTACATCCATTATACGATTTGCTGAAACAGATGCTCTTGGAAGCATAATTGATATCATAGATATCATTAAGAATGAAATTAGAATTTGCATCATATATTGGATAAATGCCATCATATTTCCTACTTGTATAATTCCTTGGTCTACTCCATGTCCTCCTACCCAGATAATCAAAATCATCATTGAATTCATTACAAACATAAGCATTGGCATCATCATTGACATTGCTCTATTTACAAATATATTTGTTTTCATTAAATCTTGATTTGCTTCGTCAAATCTTCCTTCTTCTCTCTTTTCTGTATTAAATGCACGAATAACTGGTAAACCTGTTAAAATTTCTCTTGATACTAAATTTAATTTGTCTGTTAAGTCTTGTAATTTCTTGAATTTAGGCATTGCAATAAAGAATAGTGTTCCTACAATAAATAGAATTGCAAGTATAGCTACTCCTACAATCCATGCCATTGAATTATCACTATTTGTTAAAACTTTAATAAATCCGCCTATTCCCATTATTGGTGCGTATACTACTACTCTAAATAGCATTGTAATTAATTGTTGAATTTGTTGTATATCATTGGTGCTACGCGTAATTAATGATGCAGTTGAAAATTCACTTAATTCTTTATTAGAAAAACTTAATACTTTTTTAAATACTTTATTACGAAGAGTTTGACCAAGTTTTGCTGCAACTCTAGATGAGAACAATATAATTAATACGGCAGATACCATACTTATTAATGCTACTCCTAACATTTGAATTCCTGAAAGTAGTATGTAATTATTTTGAAGTTTATCTGTATCTACACCTAGATCTTTATACATTTGCTTTATTGTTGCTACTGCTGCTTGCTCTTTAATAGAATCTGACATTTCATCTATTTGCTTTGTATATTGTTCTAATAAAGCTTTTCTTTGTTCTTGTGGCATGTTTTTTATTATATCTACTAAATTCTGTGAAATAATCATTTGTCTTTGAGCCTCTGGCATATTATTTGCCATTTGCTCTTTTATTTGATTTGCCATTTCTTCATTTTTTATTGTATTTAGTTCCATTAATGGAGTAGAAATTATCTTTGTAAGCTCTTGTTCTGTTTCCTCTCCTATTTCATTTAATACATAAATACTATTAGGCTCTATCTTATAATTTTTACTGAAATATTGTTCTATTATTTTACTTTGTTCTTCACTTAAATTACTTCCTAAAAGTGTATAGTTATTCAAAATCTCTTTATTCTGATTTGTAAGAATAAGAATTAATTCCATATCTTCTTTTGAAATGAATTTTGGTACTAATGTTTCAATTCCTCCTGCTTGAATGCCAACATTTACTATTTTTGATGTATAATCTGGCAATGCTAAATCTGCTGCTGCTTGCACACATAGCAATACTACAATAATAACTACTGACCAAAATGATTTTTTTAGATTTTTTAATACCTTTAACATCTTTACTCCTCCCGGTACTAAGATACGCTCCTCTTTTCTTTAAAAAAGGAACGTATCTAAATCTCTCTAATTAAATAACACTGTATCATTATATGTGACACAGTGTTATTTTGTCAAGCTAAGCTTTATGAAAATTGTGTGAATTTTTGTAGAATTTTACATCTTTCTAAATACTCCTGCAACTTTTCCTAGAATTTCGCAGTTTGGTACTATTATTGGGTCCATTGTACTATTTTCTGGTTGAAGTCTAATATGGTCTGTTTCTTTGTAGAATGTTTTTACTGTTGCTTCTTCTCCAATTAACGCTACAACAATTTCTCCATTATTTGCAGTATTTTGTTTCTTTACTAAAATATAGTCTCCATCTAAAATTCCTGCTTCTATCATGCTTTCGCCTCTAACAGTAAGCATAAAGCTTTCTGAATTTCCAACAAAGTCGATTGGAATTGGAAATGTGTCTGTTATGTTTTCTACTGCTAAAATTGGCTCTCCTGCTGTAATTCTGCCTACTATTGGAACTTCTACTAATTCTTTTTGTGTATAGAAATCTTTGCTTGATGTTGCTTTTGGTTCTCCTGTTCCTCCTTTTAGTAGTCTTAATGTTCTTCCTTTTTTATCTTGTTTTTTGATATATCCTTTTTCATCTAGTTTTGCTAAATATCCATGTACTGTTGCTGTTGAACTTAATCCTACTGCTTTTCCTATTTCTCTTACTGATGGTGGATATCCTTGTGTCATAATTTGTTTTTCAATAAATTTTAGTATTGCTTTTTCTCTTTTATTTAACTCTGGTTTATTTTTTCTTGGCATATTTATCACTCCATTTCCATTATTTTGCTACATCATATCATACAAACAAAAAAATGTCAAACATATTTTTGATTTATTTTGTTAATTTTATTCCAAATATTATTTCTATATTTTTTAAATCTTCTAATTTATAAGTATTATTATATTTTAATTCCAGTACAATGTTGTCATTCCAGTCAGACATTTGTGTTACAACTGGTTCAAAATTATAATAATATTTGTTATCCTTTTTTTCTTCTATTTTTCCTTCTTCGTTGTACCTATTAATTCTTAAAGAGTAATATTTATTTTTAAGTTTTACTCCTTCTTCTAATGTTATAGAAATTCCAGTTGAATATATTTTATATGATTTTATCATTAAGTATTGACTTTCATCATTTGTATATGGTATATAGTTTTTTGTTTTATTATCATATACTAGTAATATTTTAAAGTTTTCTAGTTCCTCATTTTGTACTTTATTTTGTTTTATTACATTATTTTCAAAAACATAATTAATTGATTCTACTGCATTTTCATATTTATCTACTCTATTTACTAAATCTGGCCTTAATTGTCCTTCTATAATAATATTTTGGTTTATTTCATTAACCTCTAATGTATCATTTTGATATTTTTCAATTGTTAAAACTATGTCTTTTACATAAGAACTAGAATTGTCTATTAATTTATAATCGCAATTAAATTTATAATAATTGCCTTCTGCTTTTTCTAATATTTCATTTTGCCAATTCTCATCTTTATTTGTTTTTTCTATATCTATATTTTTATCAACATCTTTATAAATTACTTTTATTATGTCTTTTCGTGAATTTGCTATATTTAATATTTGTGTTACATCAAATTTATCAATATACATTTGTTTTGCCATTTTTTGAATATATCCATTAAAGCTATCAATTGTATTCTTTTCTTCTTGTTTAGCTTTTTCTTTAGTGTAAAATATTTCTTTTAAAGAATAATTATCTATTATTTCAAGTACATTTTTTGTATATTGGGTTAATACTTGATATTGACACGCATATATAATAATAGTACAAATTATGGAAAACGTTATTGCAATTACTTGATTTCTATTATTTTTATATTTTTTAAGTATAGCAATTCCAATAATTATTAGTGGTATAATAATTACTGCTGCTATATATACTAAATAAAACCCAAATGCTCTAAATATACTATTCATATATTACTCCTTTTCAAAAAAAACTATTAATCTCCAAAAGCAGTTGCACCTATTACTTTTCCTAATCTTTTATCTATATATATACTTATTCCGTTAAGCATATCTGAGTCATTTCTTGTAAAACAATATACATCTACTGTTTTGTCTGATGTCCAATCTCTTTCTTCTAATTTTCTTGTAAAGAAATTATTCGGTGTTGCAGTTTGTTCTTTAACTTCTTGTGTTTTTTCATCATATTCTCCCACAACTCTTTTTGCTTCTTCAAATGCTTTTTCTGCTGTTTTAGTTGCATCTTGGAGTGATATCTTATTTGTTGATTTGTTATATTCTTGTAAGAATTCATCAAAATTAGTTACAAATATGTTTGTGTCTAATTGCTCTACTTGTTTATCATATTCTACTTTAAAATTATCATTTGATACGTTATTTGAAATTTCTACTAAATCTGTATTATATATACAATCTGTGTTTATAATTTTACTAGCTATAAGTAAATGACATGTATATTGATAATTGATATTTTCTATTTTGTTATAAAAATATTTTATATTTCCTACACTTACTTTAACATCTATTTTAGGTTCTAATGATATGGTCAATATTAAAACATTATCTTTAAATGTTTCATCTGTTATAGCTTCATCAAAAGCTAAATTAAACATTTCTTTATACAAATTATATTGTTCAATATCTTTAATTTGTACTTGATGAATTTTATAATTTATTTCTTTCATTTCTTGTAAATATTTATATTCTACTGTATTTAATACATTTCTAGAAATCATTTCTTTATATTCTAGCATATATGATTTCTTATTTTCTGATATATTTTCTAATTCTTTTTTTATTTTATTTAAGTTTTTTATATTTTGAGCACATACTTTTCCACCTGTTTCTTCAAACTTTATCATTCCTGTATTTTCTACTTTTTGTAATGGAATTAAATAATTTTTACTTGCTGTTTTATAGTCCAATTCTATAAATGATTTTTCTTTTATCTCTTCTATCTCTGAATCATTTCTTGCTGATCCATTTGAAATATATTCTTTTATAGATTGTTCTAATAAGTTTTTAATTTTATTATATTCCTCTGTATCTTTTAAAAACTCAAAATATTGTCCTTCTTCGTTTTTATATACTATTCTATCTGGAGGTATAATATTTTTTTCAAAAACATTTATTTCTTCATTTAAATCAATTTTTTGTTTTAAAAATAATCCAATAAATAATGACATTGCAATTAGTATTAATACTATAATTGTTACTATCTTTTTTTTCATATAAAACTCTCTCTTTCATTTTATATTATTTTTAGAATATTCCTATGTGCTAATATATTAATATAATTCTATAATAGAATGCATTGTTTCGTTGTCTTCACTTTTTATTACTACTATATTTTTATTATCTCTCTTTGAATAGTGACATTTTACTTTATCTCCTAATTTTATTTCCTTCTTATATACTATTCTTACATTATTAAATGGTCTTTTTTCATATACATCTTCTGGTAATGCTTCGTATGCTAAATCAAGATAATATAAGTTATGCATATGTTTATTTAAATCAATATCTTTTCTAATCACAGTATATTCTAAGGTAGAAATAATTTCCTCTGGGGCATCTATTTTTTTTAATTCTTCTGAAAATACCATATGTTCTTCAGGATGATATTTTTCCATAATTTCTTCAGTTAATCTTTCTAGTTTTCTGTTAGTAATATTAATAAGTGTCCATTTTGAGGTTGCTTTTGCACATAATTTACCATTTTGGTCATATATTTCATAATCACGATAAGTAAAATATTTATTCATTCCCCTTCCCCATGTATGAATCTCTAATTCTGTTCCATATGTTGGTCTATCTATTACTTCTAGTTTCCAATCTAATAATATCCATGTCAATTTTGTTTCTTCTATATTATTAACACCATATCCAGCAATATCAGAATGATATCCTCCTATATCCTCTAAAAATTCTAATATTGCTCTATTTTTTATTTTGTTATCTTTTCCTATATCTTTTAAACCTATTTTGAATTTATCTTTGTATATCATTTTTTCTTTTTATGATATATCAAGCAATTAATATATCATACACTCCTCTCTATCGTAACAAAAAATGTAGTCACTTTTTATCACAAAAATTTTATTATGAAATCTTATTATGGCAAAAAAGGTTGTCCTCTTTTGTCATAAATGAACAACCCTCTTATCATATATTTTTATATTATTAATACCCTGGTTTTTCTAAAAGTTTGAACATATTCTTTTTATATTCTTCTACTCCTGGTTGATTAAATGGATTTACTCCTAAAAGCATTCCAGACATAGCACAAGATTTTTCAAAGAAATATATTAATTCTCCTATGTTTTCCTCATCTAAGTGTTCCATTGATATTTCTATATTAGGAACATCTCCTGATACGTGTGCTTGTATAGTTCCTTCCATTGCTTTTTTATTAACATAGTCCATTCCTTTACCTGCTAAATAATTTAATCCATCTAAATTATCATCATCTACATTGATTTTTATGTCTGAATTAGGCTTTTTTATTGATAATACAGTTTCAAATAAATTTCTTCTTCCATCTTGAATATATTGTCCCATAGAGTGTAAATCTGTTGTAAAGTCTACTCCTGCTGGAAAAATTCCTTTTTTCTCTTTTCCTTCACTTTCTCCATATAGTTGTTTCCACCATTCAGTAAAATAGTGCATTTTTGGTTCATAATTTACCAATATTTCTATGTTTTTATCTAATTCATATAATATATTTCTTGCTACTGCATATTGGTAACATTCATTATATTTAATATCTGGATCATCATATCTTAATTGAGCAATTCTTGCTCCTTCCATTAATTTATCTATATCAATTCCTGCTGTTGCAATTGGAAGTAACCCTACTGCTGTTAAAACAGAATATCTTCCTCCTACATTATCTGGAACTACAAATTGTTCATATCCTTCATTTTCTGCAAGCGTTTTTAAAGCTCCTTTTTCTCTGTCTGTTGTAGCATAAATTCTACTTCTTGCTTCATCAATTCCATATTTATTTTCTAATATTTCTCTGAAAATTCTAAAAGCAATTGCAGGTTCTGTTGTTGTACCTGATTTTGAAATAACATTAACTGAAAAATCTTTATTGCTTATATATTCAATTAATTCATTAATGTAATTTGGACTTAAGTTATTTCCTACATATAATATTTGTGGATATTTTCTTTTTTTTGTTGGTAACATATTATAAAATGAACTTGTTAATGATTCGATTACTGCTCTTGCTCCTAAATAAGACCCTCCTATTCCTATTACTATAAGAACATCAGATTCTTTTCTTATCTTTTTAGCTGCTTTTTTAATTCTTTCAAACTCATCTTTATCATAATTACTTGGTAGTTCTAGCCATCCTACAAAATCATTTTCATCATTTGATCTTTTGTGTAATTCTTTATGTATATTCTCTACTTTTTGCTTATATTCTGCAATATTTTTCTTTTCTATCCCGCTATTTTCTAAATTTAATTTAATACCATTCATATATATTACCTCTCTTTTCATTTGATATACTCATTATATACAAAAATTATTTATAATTCAATAGTAATTTACAATTTTGTGAAACAAGGAGGAGACAAGGGAGGAGACAAGGGGTCAGTCTTCGTGAGACAAGGGGGACAGTCTTCAATTGTCTCATTAAATTGTAAAAAAATGTCGAATGAGATATGTAAATAATTAATACTATAATATGACAAAATATGATAAAAATAATGAGACAAATGAAGACTGTCCCCCTTGTCTCACGAAGACTGACCCCTTGTCTACTCCCTTGTCTCACATTGCTTCATTCATTACTTTAGCTAAATATTTCATACTAGTTAGGCATTGCTCAAGTGTGTTTCCTGTTGCTCCAACTTCTATTATGCTTGCGTATTTACCTGTATGTTGATTATATCTTGATTCTGTTAACATTATTGGCTTAAATAATCCTGGATACATTTCTTCTGCTTTTTCTTGTATTTTAATTGCAAATTTTAGGTTTTGATTCCAATTTGGATGCCATAAACCTCCAGCATTTGTTCCTATTACAAACATTATTTGTGCTGCCTCATCTGTATCTCCTATTTTTACTGTTGGAGCATAATCGCTTCTCGCACCTACTGCATCTCTATGGACATCCATTATTATATCACTTGGAGTTGTTTTTAATATGTTTTCGACTGTTGCCAATGAACGAGTATATGAACCATTATATGCTGGATAGTCATGATAGTCTGTATTATGTATTACATTATAATTATATTGTTTTAATTGATTTTCTAATTCTGTTCCAACTCTTGTTACTGTATAGTCTAAATCTGTCGTTCTAAAATTTCCTGTTGGTGTATATGGATATTTTTCACTTGATGTATAACTTTCGCAACTATGTGTGTGAAATAATACAACATTTTTATTTTCAATAGTAATATTTGGTGTTAACATTTCTTGTGTTAATTCATATCCTGTTTGGTTTTTTATTTTAACTTTTCCGTATTCTGTATTATAACTTTCTTGAATTGGATTATTAGTAATAATTTGTGTTGGTAATCCTGTTTGTGCCATTTGAATTTGCGTTTCATCTTGCTTTTCTTGAGCTTGCTCACTTTCTTTTTCAGTTCCATTTTTCATATTTTCTTGTTTTTCTTTTTCTACTTTTTTTTCTATATTTTCCATTCCATTAATGCTACTAATTTCAGTTTTTAATATTTGTTGTAGAACAGTATCTACGCCTTCTATCTTATTTTCTTCATTTATTTCATTAGTAGAACTTTTATTAATTGCTGATATTGTTGGAATTGTTGTATCTATACATTCTAGTGTATTACTTTGTGCTATAGCTTTAGCACTATTCTTTACACCTTCTATAATTTTTCCATTGTTGTTTCCATCATAAAAATATTTACTTATATAAATTAAAATCAATAAGAATATTAGTCCTATAAAGAACTTCATTATGTCTTTCATTTTTAATACGGTAACATTGAACATATTTTTCTCCTCATCTTAAGTCTACTATATATATGTATATTCAATAATCGTATTATTTATAACTAAAAAACAGTCTTAGATAATAGTATCATAACTATTATCTAGGACTGTTAAATTTGTTTTAATTCAATATTAAATATAATTACTATAATATAAATAATCATATAAAAAATTTAAACTATACTTTTTTCCAAAACCAATCTAAACTATTATCAATACTTTTCTTTCCTTTTTCTTTAGTTTCAATATCATCTACCCATAAGTATGCAAAAAATGTTATAAAAACAAATACAAAATCTATTGCAATACATTTTGATAAAACAGGTAATAATACTCTATATTCTTCTGATAGTGTTGTAATTTGAACTACATGAGTAACTAGTAATGCTAGAAAGCCAAATAAGGCAATTGCTCCTACATAACTCTTTTTTATCTCCTGTGCTAAAAATATTAATAATATTGTTGCTATTAACATTAACAATAATGTTAATGGATCTGACATATTAACAAAAATCATCTTTCTTCCTCCATTTTTCTTTTGTTACCAATAATATAATATCACTAAATATATTAATTATCAATATTTTTTTGTTACTTTTATATTACATTTTTATTACAATTTCATTTTTATTGTTAATTCTTTGACTAAGATTTTTATTAATTTATTTACTATTTCTAAGTTTTATAATGTTTTGAATCTTTTTTTCATAAAATTCATATATAACTGTCGAAATCAAAAATATAATAATATACGTAATTCCTACATAACAAATATTATAATGACCTGTTAGATTTATTATTTTTAATAATATAATATATCCTATATTTTGATGAATTAAATACTGAATAAAAGAAGTCTTACCCATATATAATAATAAATGTAGTTTGCATGATTTTATTGGATATTTTATAAGAATAATAAATATAACTGTAAAAATAAAAATGCCTATAAAAACTATTATATTACTAGATATTATAATATTAACAATACTCATAAAAAATATAATATAATTAGTTAATTGTTTTTTATTTTCTGTTAATATAAATTTTAATGATATTCCTATTAATAAATATCCTAAATAATCACCACCAGTTAGTATGTATAAATATTCAAGTCTACTATAATAACTTGACATTATATTTAATAAATTATTAATTATTAAAATAACAATAAAATAATACTTACCTTTATTTAGTTTATCTCTAAAGCAGCTTATATATATAGCAGAAATTATATAAAATATAATTAAATATGTTAAATACCAATGGGCCCCATCAACATGTTTTATTTGTCCGTACTCCACCTAAAAAAAATAAATTACATATATATTCTAGAAAAGAGGGTTGTCTTCCTTCTAATCCAAAAGTAGAAATACATATAAAAATTATTGTCATGCATAATACATAAGATGGATATACACGTAATATTTTATTTTTTAAGTAATTAAAAATTTTTATATTTTTTTCAGATTTCGGAAGCATAAAATAGCCACTTATTATAAAGAAGCAAGCTACTGCTGTACCCCCCCCATTTAGATAATGTAACAAAATTAATTGTTTTTATATTAAATAATTCTTCAAATTTGTATGTATAATGATAAAATATTACCATTAAAATTAAAATTGCTCTCAGCATTTCTATTCCTAAATTCTTTGATTCATAAATACTTTTTACTTTTATATCATTGTTATTAAATTTTTTCATAATTAATTTTTATCCTTTTCATATATTATTGAGTAATATTGTTATATTTTTATTGACAAAATTTTTACTTTTTTTATTAAACTCCTTATATTAATTTTGCTCATATTATTAAATAAAGTTTTTAGAACTGTCTTTTATTAATATAAAATAAATTAATAGATTATATACTTTTATATATTTTCTCTCATCACTTAAATGTATTGTGTGTGTGTGTGTGTGTGTGTGTGTGTGTGTACAGTATCAAGCGATTGCTCGTTTTTGCTTATACTAGTTTCACTTTCATCAAATAATTTCCTAAAGTATTTAATATCTTCTGGATATGTTATTTTAATATTTTTTTCATTTCCTTGTGAACAATATATAGGTAGTCCTTTACTCATATATAAAGCAAATGTTGATGGTTCATTTGAATTAATAAAATTTTTATCAGAATACAGTTCCTTTAAAATAGAATATTTAAAACTTTGAGGTGTGAGTATTCTTTTTAAATTATCTCTTGGTATAATTTTATCTGCAAAAGTTCCATCTTTACTATAAACTAATGTTTCTACACAGTTAATTGCTGACATTGCTAATCCATATTTTTTAGCAACTCTAACATTTTCTTTTATACTTTTAATATCAATAAAAGGTCTAGCAGAATCATGAATCAAAATAATATCATTATCATCAATCTCTTCCATAGAAATTAATCCTTTATATACTGACTCTAATCCGTTCTTTCCTCCAGAAACAATTTTTTTTATCTTGCTAATTTTAAAATCTTTTATATATTTTTCTAACCTCTCAATCCAGTTTTTTACACAAACAACATATATTTTATCTATATCATTACATTTTTCAAATTTTTCTAATGTATATATAATCATAGGTTTTTCATTTACTTGTATAAACTGTTTTGGTATATTCTCTCCTGTTCTACTACCTATTCCTCCTGCTAAAATTAATGCTATATTCATATTTCTCCCTCCTACATTTTTTGTATAATTATTTCATATATGCTTTATAATAATGATGTGCTATTCTTTCATTTTCTGGTGGTAATTTCATATAATCTCCATACAATATTTTTAAACATTCATCATAATTATAAGGAACTCTAAAAGTTTTACCGTTAAAATTTTTATAACATTCTAAATTTTTTCCATCATCTAACATGTTTTTGGTAAATTTTCTATCAAAATTGCTATTCCAACATAAAACATCAATATATTTTGATTTTTCAAAAGTATATTTTTGTGATATTTTATCAATTTTTTCTATAATTCTATTTAAATTTTTATTTTTTATCATCAAATAGTAAGGATATTTTAAAATTGTCCTTATTCTTGATTTACTAGGAATAAATGCATTTCTTCCTAGTATTCGTATGTTTTTAATGATATGTTCTAATTTTCTATATAACCTTTTGTCATTAATACATACTCCATCTAAAGGATATATATCAACAAATAAACCTAATCCATAATCTTTAGCATCCTTATAATCTATATAATATCGTGTATCTGAAAATCTAGCTATTGGATATATATATTTTTCATTTGTTGAGTAATGAATAAGTTCAAATGGTTTTAATTTTTTATTATTTTCTTTACAATAAGAAATAAACTTTTCATAATCATCTCTCGGTACCCATACATCTATATCATCATCCCAAGGTATAAACCCTTCATGTCTTATAGCCCCTAGCAATGTTCCATAAGTTAAATAATACTTCCAACCATTTTCATCAAAAATTTCCTTTATTCTTTTTAAAACTTCAAAACTTCCTTGTTGAATTTGCTCAAGTGTAAGTTCTTTCTTTTCCATATTTTTTACATCTCCTATTATATTCTATAAGTGTAATTTCACTAAAAATCTTTTTGCAAAATCACATACAAATTCTTCTTTTAGAGCTATTAATATTCCAAAATAAATTAATATTGAACCTATAATTTGTAACAATACCATATATAACTGATCTATTCTTAAAAAACTAATTAATTTCAAATATATACTCATTAAAATAATTACTATTATTTCTTTAAATAAAGTATCATTTATACTTTGCAATTTAAAATATTTTTTCCCAAAGTATACATATATAACCATTACTACAAATTCTCCCATAACAGATGCTATTGATGCTCCTATTTCTTGATATCTTTGAATCAAAAAATAATTGAGTATAACATTTGTTACCGCTCCACATATTACAGGTATAACCATCTTCTTCTCATTATTTGTTACTAAACAAACTCTTGAGCCTAATAAATATCCTATTGGTGATATTAGCAAAATAAGAGATACAATTTTTAATACATATGAGCTTCTTATATAGTTATCTCCATATAACTTACAAACTAAATAATTCGAAGTAAACCATATCCCAATTATCATTGGAATTGAAACAAGTAAAATTGTTTTTAGTGCTTTTGTTAATACTTCATTATATTCTTTTATCTTTCCTTCTTTGTAATACTCTGATATTCTTGGTACAAGAACTACTGTAAATGTATTTACAATTTGTAACAATATTTTATAAATTTTTATTCCATAAGAATAAAATGCTACATTTTCTTTTGAACACATATGTCCAAGCATTGTAATATCAACAAGTGAATATATTTCTATTGCTAAATTTACTACAACAAGGAAAAAAATGGACTTTAAGTGTCTTTTTAAATTTATATCTTTAAAAGTAAACTTAACAAATTTTTTAGAATTCATGATATTTAGTATATAATTTCCAGCAGTTCCAATTACAGTTATTGCAGCATACATTAAATAATCATTAGGTGATTTTACAAAAATAACTAATAAAAACAGTGAAAAAATTTTAAAAATAAGATTTCTAACTGATATATACTTGAATTCTTCTAATCCTTCATATAGCCATGAATTATTTAAAACATTTAAAATAATAGAAATACCTACAACTAAAAATAATTTTAAATCTTGACTATATTTAGGAATGTGCAAAATTAGATAAAGATATAATAATGTAAAAATAATTGTGGATATAAAGTTTATTATCATTAATTCAGAATATACTTTATTTAATTTTTCTTTATCTTTTTTACATTTTGAAATCTCTCTTAAGCCATAAGTTGGTATTCCTAAAAAAGAAAATATTACAAAATATTGTGCAAAGTTTCTAGCTATTTCAACTTGTCCAATTGTATCTGGTAGTAAAATATGTGTTACATAAATGCCAGTAACAAATGGAAAAACTATATTTATCAAATTGTAAAATAAATAAAATATCGAATTAAAAGTCAATGATTTATTACTTTTCAACTTTAACTTCTCCTTTTAGTCTCTACTATATAAATCTCTTGTATAAACTTTATCTTTCACTTCAAAAAGTTTATCTTCATATCTATTTGCTAATATTACATCTGATTCTTTTTTAAATTTTTCAAAATTATTTATTACATTGCAATCTAAAAACTTATCTTTTTTCAACGTTGGTTCATATATTATTATTTCAACGCCTTCTTTCTTTAAGTTTTCTATTACTCCTTGTATTGCACTAAATCTAAAATTGTCTGACTCTGATTTCATTGTTAACCTATATACTCCAACTATATCTGGATCTCTTCTCATTATCATTTCTGCTATATGTTTTTTCCTCGTTCTATTACTTCTTACTATTGCTCTTATTAAGTTTTGTGGTACATTTTCAAAGTTTGCTAACAACTGTTTTGTATCTTTTGGTAAACAATACCCTCCATATCCAAATGATGGATTATTATAATATGTTCCTATTCTTGGATCTAAACAAATTCCATCTATGATATCTTTTGAATTTAATCCCTTTATTTCTGCATAAGTATCCAATTCATTAAAATATGATACTCTCAATGCTAAATAAGTATTTGCAAATAATTTTACTGCTTCTGCTTCTGTTGAATTCATATATTTTACTTCTATTTTTTCTTTTAGTGCTCCTTCTTTTAAAAGATTAGCAAATTCTATTGCCCTTTTACTTTTTTCTCCCATTATTATTCTTGAAGGATATAAATTATCATATAATGCTCGTCCTTCTCTTAAAAATTCTGGACTAAACATTATATTGTCTATTCCATATTTTTGTTTTATACTCTCTATGTATCCTACTGGAATAGTTGATTTTACTACTATTGTTGTATCCATTTCCATTGATATTACTTTTTCTATTATATCTTCTACACTTGATGTGTCAAAATAATTTCTTTCATCATCATAATTTGTTGGTGTTGATATAACTATATACTTTGCTCCTTCAAAAGCGTCTTTATAGTCTAATGTTGCTTTTAAATCTAATGTTTTATTTGCAAAAAAATCTTCTATTTCTTTATCTCTTATTGGAGAAATTCTTTTGTTTATCATTTCAACTTTTTCTGGTATTATATCTAATGCAACAACCTCATTTTTTTGACTTAATAATGTTGCTATTGATAATCCTACATATCCTGTTCCTGCTACTGCTATTTTCATTTTTATTATTTCCCTTCGAATTTTATTTTTCATGTAAAACTAATTCATATAGAATTCTTTATACCACTGCGCAAATTTTCTTAATCCTTCTCTTAGTGAAGTATGTGGTTTGAATCCAAAATCTCTTTCTAATGGTATTGTATCTGCATAAGTTACTGGTACATCTCCTGCTTGCATTGGTACTAATTCTTTATGTGCTTCAAAATCATAGTCTTCTGGTAATACCTTTGCTCTTATTAATTCTTCTTGCAATATATTTACAAAATCTAATAAATTTTCAGGATGATTATTTCCTATATTATATATTGCATATGGTGGTATTGGTAAACCATCTTTTCCATTTTCCTTTTTAGGAGGTTTCTTTATTACTCTCACTATGCCCTCAACTATATCATCTATATATGTAAAATCTCTTTTGCAATTTCCATAATTAAATATCTTTATTTTTTCTCCTTTAAGTAATTTATTTGTGAATCCAAAATATGCCATATCTGGTCTTCCAGCTGGTCCATACACTGTAAAAAACCTTAATCCAGTAGATGGAATATTATATAATTTAGAATAACTATGCGCTAATAATTCATTTGATTTTTTAGTTGCTGCATATAGTGAAACTGGATTATCAACTTTATCATCTGTTGAAAATGGTACCTTTGTATTTCCACCATAAACTGATGAACTAGAAGCATATACTAAATGTTCTACTTTGTAATATCTACAACACTCTAAGATGTTGTAAAATCCTATTAAATTAGATTCAATATATACATCTGGATTTGTTATACTATATCTAACTCCAGCTTGTGCTGCTAAGTTTATTACTATCTCTGGTTTATATTCTTTAAAAATATTTTCAACTGTTATTTTATCTGCTAAATTTCCTTTTATAAATATAAAGTTTTTAAATTTATTCAGTTCTTTTAAACGATACTCTTTAATTTTTACATCATAATAGTCATTCATATTGTCTAAACAAATTACTTTGCAATCTACTTCATCTTTTAAAATCCTTTTGGCTAAATTTGAACCTATAAAGCCTGCTGCTCCTGTAATAAAATATATTTTCATTTTTTTGCTCCTTCTTGTTCATCTTTCATAAATTCTATCATTCTAATATACATTTCTTCTAAATCTTTTTTTGCTTTCCAACCTAATTTTTTTATTTTTTCTGTATCTAAATTCATGTGTAAAGTAGGTGCATATCCAAATTTATTTAAATTTTCTTCTACTATACACTTTACTCTTATATTTTGATTATTTTTTGACACTAAATTAGCCATTTCTAAAATTGAACAATATGTATCTTCATTAGCAAGGTTATAAATATTATTTTCACTATTTTTTAATAAAATCTGTAAAACGGCACTTATTGCATCTGATACATACAAATAACTTCTTTTTGTATCTCCCTTTGTGTGAAGTATAATATCTCTAGTTTCTATAACGCATCTAGCAAACTCTGCAAATACTCTTTCATCTTCATATCTAACACCAGACCCAAATGTTTGAGTTAACCTAATTATACTTATAATAAAATTATATTTATTTGCATAACATGTACATAAATTTTCACACATAATTTTACTTATTGGATAACAATTTCTTGTATTAATAGTTGATAAATCAATTCCATGTTCTTCTGTTATTTTTTCATCTGTTGATGGATGTCCATATACTTCCATGGTAGAAAAAAAGATGAACTTACTTATATTCTTTTTTTTTGCTAATTCTAATACATTTCTAGTTCCTCTTAAATTTATATCTATTGTTTCTAATGAATTTTGTATAAAAAATTTGCTTGAAGTTTGACTCGCAGCATGAATTATATAATCAATATTTCCATTATATATAATTTCATCTACTATATTTCCTTCTATAAATTCTAACTGTCCTTTGTTAAATATCAGCTGTTTTTCAAACATTTTTTTTGCTTTATTTAAATTTCTTACTAATGCAATAACTTTACAATTTAAATTATATTCATAATTAGCATATATAATTGTATTTACTAATAGACTACCTAATAGTCCAGTAGCACCTGTAACAAAAATATTTTTATTTTTTAATAATTTCCAGTTTATTTTTTCATTAAAAACATTTTCTTCTATATCTTCTTTATAAATTTTATTTTCAAAATTCATATAAATTTTCCTCTATTCATTTTTTATTATATTGTACTGTATTCCTATTTTATTAGTCTCACCAAGGTTAAAAATTTGTTCACTTTCTTTGTATTGTAAAAAAGCTTTAAATGTAAATACGTCTTCAGGAGTCGTAATTTTTATATTTCCTCTATTACCCTTTACCAAGTGAATACTTTTTCCTAATTTTCTAAAAATAGTACATGCATCAACCATATTTTTATATCCATCTTTTGAATTTCTTATCTTTTCATGTGCCTCAATAATGTCTTTTAAATAAAAACTTTGCGGAGCTTGTCCAATAAAAGTTTCGTTCCTTGTTGTTACTGCATCTATGTAATTATTATCTTTGCTTATCATTATAGTCTCAAATGCTGGTATACTAGTAATAGCGTTTCCAAATTTTTTTACTCCTTCTATATTGCTAGAAATAACATCAGATGAAACAAATGGTCTAACACCATCATGTAACAAAACTATTGTATTTTCAGGATTTTCTTTTTCTACTTCTTTTAAAGCATT
The DNA here is from genome assembly GCA_947627555.1 of uncultured Clostridia bacterium. GTDB lineage: Bacteria > Bacillota > Clostridia > TANB77 > CAG-508 > CAG-269. The sequence goes on from CANQWL010000002.1 coordinate 24,440, forward strand.
ATATATAGAATCTTGAGCAGTTTTACCACCTTCTACAATAGAAACTACTTTATCTAATTTATATATGTTTATTAAATTATTCACGTATCCTATGTAATTTTTTAAAGTTGAAATGTATATTTTATCTATTTCTTTATTATATTGAAATAGTTCTACTGTATGAACCAATATAGGTTTACCATTTATCTCTAAAAATTGTTTAGGTATCTCTGATTTCATTCTTGTTCCTTTACCACTTGCAAATATTACTGCTACATTCATTATATCTTACTCCTTATAACCAATTTAATAAAACCTTACAAATAAATATAAATCTTTTTTCATCTATATTTTTATATACATTTTGACTAAAAATTAATTTTATTTTATTTCTTATGTTCTTTCTATAATTAACTATTTGCTCAACAACTAATTTATCTTTTTCATTTAAATCAATTTTATTTAACAGTTCACTTGCTATTTTACTTCTTCCATTTCTTAACGAATCATTAAATATCTTTTTCTTAATAATTTTTAATTTTCTTTTCAATCCATTATCTATTCCAACAGTATTTTTATTATGTATTCTATAATTTATATAAGAGTTTTCATCGTATATAACATATCCTATTGCTGATGCAACAAGTATAACCCAGACATCATGCATTCTTATACGTAAAACATCATTATTAGGTCTTCTATTTTTTTCAGAAATTATATTTCTTAGTTGTTTATTCATTACCATTGTACATCCTGCAATGTGATTTCCAAAAATAATATTGACAAGTGAAATATTAGGATTTCTATTATATCTTAACCCTTCTATTTTATTTTCTCGAAAGATTGTCTGATTAGAACAATATAATGCTGGTTTATCATATTTTTCTATTTTTTCTATTGCCTTATATAATTTATTTTCTTTCCAGATATCATCTTGATCTGCAAAAGCATAATAATCATATTCTTGTGGTGCTTCATATAATAGTTGCATAAATCCTACTGCTGGTCCTAAATTTTCGTCGCCTAATATCACTTTTACTTTATTTTCTTTTTCTATTGTTTTTAGATATTCTCTTGTTCCATCTGTTGACATATCATCTCTTATAATTAAATATACTTCTACATCCTTTTGGTTTAAAATAGATTGAATTTGTTCTTCTATATATTTTTTTCCATTATATGTAGCCATTAATACACATATTTTTTTATTATCCATCATCTAAATCTCCATTTATTTTATAATTCACATGTTTATTATTATACTTTATTTTAAAATTGTTATTGAATACAATTCCAATTATAAAACACCAAATAAATCTTTCCATAAATGAGGTTGTTGTGTAGTACGATCCAAAAAAAGATAATATGCTAAATGTTATATAACAGCAAAAAAATATATTTTTTCTGTCATTATTATTAAAATGTATATTTAAGAATATGCATTCACTAATAAATCCCCATAAGATACTGAATATTCCAAAAGCTAATATATTTCCATTTCCATATGCCATTGTCATAGTAGAAACTACATTTCCTTCTTGAGCTTCAAACCCACTAGAAATTGTTGTTACAGAAGGAAAAGAACTTAAATATGGTAAATTTTCAGCAACTTGTCCTCCCATTTTTATTCCGAAAAATTTATTTATAATCATATCCGGAAAAGCAAATATAATATCCCATATATAATCAAAACCATTAGTAATAACTTGGCTTGATGATGATGTAATTAAATTAGAATTTATAATTCCTCCTGCAATATAAGTCCACAAACGATATACATAGTATGTCCCTTCTACATTTTCAACAAAACCTTGTAAAATAAATTTTGATGCATAATTAGTAATAAACACAATACCTATTAAAGGGAAAATTAAAAATAAACCTCTTTTAAAATATTTTTTATCTTTTAATGAACAATATATATAAGTAGATAAAACCAGTGATATGATTTGTGCTTTTTCAGTTTCTATAAAAGAATATATTGCATAGATTAAAAATAAAATTAAATACTTCTTATCTTTTTTATTTTTAAGCCAATGATAAAAATATAACATCATTAATGGAAATACTGAAAGCATTAAATGAGATACCGGTCCTCTAGATACAAACATTTTAAAATCATTTTCAATCATTCCATGTAAACCATAATTAAAATAATATTTTAATAATTGTGCAGATCTTATTAGTAAAACTATGATTACATATGGTACTGTTTTTTCTACTAAAATTTTATTTGTATTTATTTCTTTATTATTATTTTTTTTAAATCTATTTGATATTGTTAATATGCAAAATACTGAGCCAATAAAGAAAAAAATTATACCTAAAAAAATCATCCATTGTGTATCTGAGTTGATTTCTTTAAAATAAAATTTCGTAGCAATATGATTATTAATTAATAATATAACCACATAAGGTAACATTATAGCATTAAATGAATTTATACTTCTTTTATAAATTTTCTGATAAAATATAACTATTAATATAGTAATAATATAAATTGCAATTTCCATATAAAAATTTCCTTTTAAATAGAATTTTATTTTTTATTCAATTATCGATTATAACTATTACATTTCCATAAATAATAAAATATGACAATTACCATTGCTAGTATGTAAAATAAATCATAATATACTGATAATAGTCCGTATAAATTAAAAAATGGACATAAAAATAATATAAACATTGGAATTCCTACTATTCCACATTCTACTCCAACCATTTTTCTAAATTTCTGAAATCCTTTTAAAGTATATTGATTATTTCCTTTTTCTATTTTTTTACCTGTTTTTATTTCTACTTGAGTTGCCTCAAAAGCAAATTTTTGATGAATAAGTCTAGATAAGGCATTACCTGTAGATGCTACACCAGCAAAAATCAATAAATATTTATCAGATATATTTAATTGATTATATCCTACATTAATGCTCGCACAAGCTAGTGAAATTGGCAAAAAAATTGTTATTATATAACCGCTCATAGCATCAATAAATTCACCAAAATATGATTCTGTCTTTGTATATCTTGCAATATTTCCATCTATGCAATCAAATAAATGCCAAATAGGTACTAAGATTACACCTATAACACGTATTATATTATTAGGAATTGCCATAAATATGCATGCAAGAAAAGCAATTATAATTGATAATACACTTACTTGAAAAGCACTTGCTCCTATTTTTAAAAACGGTATAGTAACCCAATATGATATTTTTCTTACAGGAACTATTATTCCATATATTGATTCTACAGATTTTTTTTCTTTTGGAAAAGTATTTTTTAAGTCATTATACGTTACTTTCATAACTTTACTCCTCTTACTAAATAAAATTTTATTTTTTATATATTAAACAAATTACCCAACTCAAAATCATATTCGTCTGGTTCAAACATAAAATATCCACTTGCATTAAAGAATGTCATTTCTCCAAAAAATATATTACCATCTATATTGTAAAAATCCACTCTTACATGAGGAAAACCCTTTGATAATTTCTTTGCCATTTCAACCATCTTTTCAAAGTTTTTTGGTTTTTCCGGTTGCCTCAAAATTGGTTTAAAATCTTTACGATGAACATCTAATAATTTAAAATTCATATCAAAAAATCCTAACTCACCTAAATCATGATTTTCTCTATAATTTTGCATCATATATAAACATATTGGTTTTCCATCAAAACAAAAAAACTTATAATCTGGTAAATCCCCATCTAAGCCGTCTAATTTTTTTTCTACTATTATACGATGCTTTTTATTATCATAACACCATTCTCTACCAACATTCTTTTTGTTTATAGGTTCATTTACCCATTTTTTCATTTGAGATATTAATTCGTTTTTATTACATGAATTTTTATCATTTATTAGCAGAACAGAGGTTCCACCCCCCCTAATGTATCTTTTAATACAAATTTATTTGGGAGTTTATCAAAATCAATTTCTAATGGATTGTCATATACTCCATAACATTTATTTAATATATTTTCTAAACCACATTGTTTTACATATTTTCTAACTTCATATTTATCTACACATTTTTCCATAAGTGGATTTCTATATTTCAACTTATATAATTGTAATTTTTCAGTATATCTTTTGGGATTATTTAAATTTAATTTTCGTCCTGTTTTTATCCTATATTGTAAAGATAACATTTGTTTATCAGGAATAAAATTTAATAATCTTAAAATTCTTATACGTACATTTTTAGATTTTATAATTTTCTTATAATCCATATTTACCTCTTTTTAATTTATTTTTTCTAAATATTTTTCTATTACTATATTTCTATTAAATTGTTTAATCATTTTTTCTCTTCCTGCTAATCCCATATTCTTTTTTTGTTCGTATGATAATTTAATAAATTTTTCTATTTTATTAACTAAATCTTTTACATTTCCCTTTTCATAAATATATCCTGTATATCCGTTATTTACTGTTTCAAAACATCCAGGATTATTTGTAGTAATAATTGGTCGTCCAGAAGATGCATTTTCTAATAACACATTCGACATACCTTCTCCATATTTAGAAGGATGAATAATTGCATGAGACCTTTTGATATAAGGAATAACATCCTTTTGCTCTCCTCTATAAATAATTATTCCATCATCTTCTAATTTTTTAAAATCATCTATATAATGTTTTTCCGTTGGTTCAATAAAACCAATTATATTAAATTCGGTATTTTTATATTTCTTTTTAATTTCTTTCGCTGCTTCTATATAATCATCTATACCCTTTTCTTTTAAAACTCTGCCAAAATAATTAAATACAATTTTTTCGTCATTTGGAGGATATTCTTGTAGCGAGAATTTATTTATATTAACTCCAGATCCTGGAATTAGTTGATAATCACCAGATATTATTTTCTTATTTAATATTAGTTTCATGTTAGTTTCATTTTGAAAAAATACACATTTAGATTCTTTTAATGCAAGTTTTAATAATTTATATATTAAATTTTGTAAGAGTTTCCCTTTATTTAATATACTGCCTAAACCTGTAATATTGTTTATATATTCTACTTTACAAAATCTACATGCGATACTTGCATAAACATTCGGTTTTATTGTATATGCTAAAACAATATCTGGTTTATATTTATTTAAAAATTTAATATAATGTAACAATAGTTTAAAATCTTTTAGTGGATTTATTCCCCTTCTATCTATAATAGGATTATCTAATTTGAATTTTATATTATTCATTAAATCTAATTTTTCACCATATGGACAAGAAATTATTATTTCATTTTTTTCTAAATATAATTTTTCAATTAATTCTTTTCTAAAACAATATATATCATCAGCATGATTTGCTACTATTGCTATTTTTTTCAATTATTTTAACACTCCTATCACTGTATCTATACATATCTTAAAATCATTTATTAAACTAAATTTTTTTATGTATTCTAAATTATATTTCATTTTCTTTGGTAATACTTCTTCTATATAGATATCATCAATATCTTTTATATTTTTCATACTTTCAGATGAATCTTGCATTTCTTCAACAGTTGTTATATTAGCATACATTCGCTCTCTATTTTTTAACATATATTTATTTAAAATTTCGTTTTCATTTTTATATTTAATACTTGCATATGATGTTACTCCTGCTGGCATTAATAAAGTTGCTTTCATTTCATCTGTATACTTATCTACATATTTTTTTACTTCTGGTCTGGTTCCTACAAATGACATGTCTCCCTTTAGTATATTTATCAATTGCGGAAATTCATCTAATCTTAATTTCCTTATTATATTTCCAACTCTAGTTATCCTAGAGTCTTCATTTAATGTTATTAAATTTCCTATCTTGTCTGCATCTTGTATCATAGTTCTAAATTTTAATATTTTAAAAATTCTATTATATTGTGTTATTCGTGGTTGCTTATAAAACACTGGTCCTTTTGAGTCAATTTTTATAACTATAGCTAATATTATAAATATTGGCAAAAGTACTATTAACAATATAATTGAAAAGAATATATCAAAAAATCGTTTTAGTAATAAACTTATTTTTCTTTTTTTCAATTCATCATAATATATACGTGTTTTTTCATTTTTAATATTTTCTGGCAAGTCTTCCCATTTTTTTAAAATCATATTATTACTCCAAAATTTTTTTAAAGTTTTTTATTATATATTCTATTTGTTCATCTGTTAATAAAGTATGCAGTGGTAATGTTATTTCATTTTTATACATTTCATAAGAATTTGGATAATCTTTTATATCAAATCCCAAATTTTTATATGCCATCATCATCGGTAATGGTTTATAATGTACATTTGTCGGTATTCCTAAGTTTGACATCTTCTTTATAATATTATTTCTATATTCTTCATCTTTACCTAGTAGTCTAACAAAATATAAATGTCCGCTTGATTGAATTTTATCATTATAATGTTCTAATATTTGAATATTATTATCTTTTAGTCCTTCATTATACATTTTTATAATTTCTTTTCTTCTTTTTAATAGTTCATTATATCTACATAATTGTGCTAATCCAATTGATGCCATAATATCTGTCATATTGCATTTATAAGCTGGCATTTTTATGTCATATTCCCAACCATTTGATTTAGTTTTTGATAAGGCATCTTTGTTTTGCCCATGCAAAGACCATAACATAAATTGCTCATATATTTCTTCATCCTGTATGCCTCTGATTTTTTTCCAAGTTACTGCTCCTCCTTCTGCTGTAGTTAAATTTTTGACTGCATGAAATGAAAAACTTGTAAAATCCGCAATATTACCAGTATTAATACCTTTGTATTTAGCCCCAAAAGAATGTGCTCCATCTGCTATTATTACTATTTTTCCTATTGCTTTTTGTATTTTATTTTTAGCTATAAATTTTTCTTTATTATTTTCTATTATCTCATATATTTTATCGTAATTCGCTGGTATTCCAGCTAAATCAACTGCTATAATAGCTTTGGTTTTATTTGTTATTTTTTCTTCTATTCTTTCATAGTCCATTTCATAAGAATCTTTTGCTGTATCAAGAAATACAATTTTTGCTCCTACATGTTCAATTACACTTGCTGAAGCTGTATATGTATAGGCTGGAACAATTACTTCATCATCTTTACCTATTTCTAATATTCTTAATATCATTTCTAATCCTGCGGTTGCAGAATTTAAGCAAACTGCTTTGGGTGTACCACAAAATTCTGCTATTTGTCTTTCAAATAATTTTGTTTTTGGACCAGTTGTAATCCATCCTGATTTTAATGTATCTACCACTTCATCAATTTCTTTTTGCGTTATATCTGGTGGTGAAAATTTTATACATTCCAAATCAATTCCTTCTTTCTTCTTTCCTTATAGTTAATGTCTTTTATACATTTTGTATTTCATTAATTTTCATTATTACAACATAGAATCAATGAATATTTTGCTTCTTCATCTATACATTTCAGTATAGATTTGCGATATTCAACATAACTACATAAACATATAGTTTATGCACTTACCTATATGTTTTTATTTCACATAGGCTTTTTATTTATAAGTTTTACATTTAGAGTATTTATTTTGTTTTTTATAAAATTTTTAATTTATATTTTTTTGTCATATTTCCTTAAGCAACCCAATGCTATGTTCATTGCACAATTAAAGAAATAATCTGCTTGATGTCCATTTTTACAAATTGCCTTATCTTCTATTATTTTTTTATTTGTTTGTTTCCTTATTTTTCTTTCCATTACTTCTCCACATTTGTAGCATTTATCTGTTTTTTCTGTCATATCAACAAATGTTACAAGAATATTTTCTTTAAATGCTTTATATCTAACGTAGTTTGTGATTCTATCTCTTAATGTTGCTGGATTAAATCTTTTTGAATATTTTAAAAAGATTTTGTCACTTCTAACATTTGATAGTGCTATTATTGTAACTTCATTTTCTACGCAAAAATCTACAATATTTCTGCTTATTACATGTGAAAAATGTGTGGTATATTTTGATATCTTTTTCCAGTACTTTTTATTTGAACCTTTAACTTTATTTGAATTTTTAGCTATATGAGTATTTCTTTGTATCTTCCTCATAGCTTGGCTTGTTAAATATTTATATTCGTCTCCTCCTGAAATAAATAAAGTTTTCACAAATTTACCGTTAATATCTACTACTACACATGTTGCAATGTTGTTCTTTCCGGAAAATGCTACTCCACATACTCGTGTGTTCTTATCTTCCATTCTTTCTTTTATTGTTGTAAGATTTTCTACTGTACACCTTACTGGAATGTCTACTAATACAAATTTCTTTTCTACCTTGATTTTTGGAGATAAGAGCTCTGCATTTTCAGGTATGTCCCATTTACTAAACTTTGCTTCATACCATTTCCAGTCTGTTCCGTTATAGAGTTTGAATTTAATTTTTCTATCTTCTAAGTATTGATACATTTCTTGATAATATGTTGTAGGAAAATTAAATTCTTTTGCTATACTTGGAAGTTTATTGTTTTTACTGCTGTCAACACTTTTTTCTAAGTTTGTAAAATATGCTTTTGCTTGTCCTATCGCTTGCATCATAGCTGACCTTCTGAACCTAGAGGGTACATCACATTTGAAATATTCTTTTGGAATTTCTCCGTATTTATTTATACATGTTATATTTTCTAGCTTTGTTCTACAGTTTCTAGAAGATTCTTTGAGAAATTCTTGATATTTAAATAGTAAATTATAATATTTTAGTACAAGTTCATTAAATTTTTGATTCGTTAATTTAAAGTATTCTAAATATTCTGTGTATAGCCTTCTTTTATAAATTACTGTGTAATACCCTTGTTTTTGCTCTTCTTCAGCCATTTTATTCCTCCGAATTTACACCATAAAGTCAAAGACTTTATGATTTTTAGGCATAATAAAAAAAGGCAATGAGCCTATTATTAGCTTTATTGCCTTTTTAGTATTACATATTTAGTTACTTATTTTTATAATTATAACAATATATTAAAATATTTTGTTTTAATTCAATGTTATGTTAGGTTTTATATGATATTTTTTTTGTTCTCATATCCTCTGTACCCCCCTTATATATCTGTTACTTCTATAAATTTTTTAGAAGATAATCTAAAAAAATGTCAATAAGTATTGAACTATTTATAAACTTGTGTTAAAATAAAAATTGATATCATAAAGTCTTTGACTTTATGATTTTTTATGTATATAATCTTCCGGCTATGCCCAATGTCAACAACTTAAGAAAAAGAAGAAGTTTTTATACAAAATTTCTTCTTTTTTGATATAATTTTGGTAGGG
>CANQWL010000003.1 GCA_947627555.1 uncultured Clostridia bacterium
CCGCAAATATTAATACAGCACCTATTAAATATGGTATCATAGTCTTTTTATATTCAGCTTTTTCTTCAGCACTACCTAACATGTACTTAATACCTAAAACTACTAATATTGCAACAGATACAATAGAACCTATAGCTTGTATAGCACCTATTACTTTTTTACCAAAAGTATCAAAAGATGTTGTAACTGTTCCTTTTAAGCTTGAAGGGTCTGTAACTGCATATACATTACTAAAGATAGATAATAAAAAAATTACTATCATAACAATATTTAAAACTTTTAATAATTTTTTAGTGTTCATAATTTTAACCTCCTTTTATTAGTATATTTTATTATATATTAAATTTTCTCGTATTCTGAGAAAATGTTAATAACTATTTAAAAGCTAATATAACTGCTTTCCATATTGCAAATGCTCCAAATACAACAATACATCCTATAATAAAAGGAATCATAGATTCTTTTATTTGTGCTTTATCTTCAGCAGCAGCAGTTATGTATTGTACTCCTAATATAGTGGCATATATAACTGCGAGAATAATACCTAATCCTAATAAGATATTATATATTGAATCAGATACATTTTTTATACCACTAGTAGAAAGTTTAACAGATTCAGTACTAGATGCATCTATGAAGGAATCTCCTCCTGAAATTATTTCATCTAATTCAGAACATAAAGATATAGGAGTATATTTAATTATAAAGAATAATATTATAAATAATATTATAAATAATTTTTTTAAAATATTGTAACTCATATCTTCTCCCCATTTTATTATATATTAAAATATTAAAAAAATCAAGTTTTTTAAAAAAGAATTAAGAGTGAATCGATGTATATATTGCACCTACAATTGTACTAGCCATAAATACTAAAATACATCCAATTATATATGGAATCATTGTACTTTTATATTCAGCTTTTTCTTCTGCAGATCCAAGCATATATTTAATTCCAATTACAACTAAAGCTCCAACAGAAGCGATACTTCCTATTGCTTGTACTATTCCTATATATTTGTTTCCTAGTTTTGTAGAGGCAGTATCTAATTCTATTTGTGAGGGAGTAAAATCATCAGGAACAATTTCTGAAGATTGAAAAGAAGCTAAAAATGTTAAAGCATCTGCAGACTGCGAGGAATCGGAAAATGTCGTAACTTGAGTTGCACGTGCAGCATAAACATTAGTAGTACATATAATTATTAAAATAAATAATAAAAATAAAAAAGAAATTATTTTTTTAAAAGTCATAATTTATCCTTTCTTAAATAAAATTTATTCTTATATAATAAATATTACATATTTTTTTATTTTTGGCAATACTTTTTTTAAAAATTTATTCAAAATGAAACAAAAAAGTTTGTTTATTACAAAAATATTACAATTATATTAAAAAAATATTATTTTTAGTAAAATAGTTACTTTTTATATGCTTTTTTGATATAATGTATGTAGTTATATTAGATTTATCAAAGGAGGATTTTATATGGGTACATATTATATACCTAGAAATGTCAAAGGAGAAGGTAGAATATTATTTATATTTACTGGAAAATCACTGATGTATACTGCAATAGGAGCAGTAGTTGGATTTCCAATTTATTTTGTTATATCTCATATTCTTAATATACAATATTGGGGAATACTTGCAGTATTAGTATGTGGTCTGATAGGGTTTATTATAGGTACTCTAAAAATACCTAAAATATCTATACTAAAAAATGTTCAAGATATAGCAGGAGAAAATATTGATGAAATTATAAAAAGATATATAAAATTTAGAAAACAAAAAAATAAAATATATATTTATGAAACAGAAGAGGAGGTAAAGAATAATAATGTCTGATAAAGTACAACAAATGAGCAATATATTAATTATAATATTAGGTATACTAGCGTGTATTCTAGTTATATTAATAATCATTTATTTTGTTATGAAACGTAAAGAAAATGATTCATTAAAAAGAAAAGATGAACAACTAAAAAGAAAAGATGAACAACCTGAAAAAGAAAACAAAAATAAAAGTAATACAAATACACAAATGTTGCAAAAAGAATCAATTACAAAATTTATGGAATTTGATAAAGTAGAAGACAATATGATTATACAAAAAGGTGGAAAAAGATTTATTATGGTAGTAGAATGCCAAGGAATTAATTATGACCTTATGTCTGAAATGGAAAAGACAGGAGTAGAGGAAGGATTTATTCAGTTTTTAAATACTTTAAGACATCCTATTCAAATTTACATACAAACCAGAGCGGTAAATCTAAATGATAGCATACAAAAATATAAAGCAAGTATTGACCAAATTGAAATGGAATTAAATAAAAAGCAAATAGAATATGATCAAATTAAAAAATCTAATAAAGCATCACAAAAAGAAATTGATTCAGCATTTTTTGAATTAACAAAAAAGAAAAATTTATATGAATATGGAAAAGATATTGTAAAAAATACTGAAAGTATAAGTTTAAATAAAAATGTTTTAACAAAAAAATATTACATAGTTATACCATATTTTTCAGAAGAAGCTTCAAAAGAAGAATATACTAAAGATGAAATACAAAATATGGCATTTTCTGAATTATATACAAAAGCACAATCAGTAATAAGAACATTATATGCATGTAGTGTAAGTGGTAAGATATTAAATTCATATGAATTAGTGGAATTATTGTATTATTCATATAATAGAGAGCAAGCAGAGGTATATGGACTTAATAAAGCAATACAAGCTGAATATGAAGAATTATATTCAATAGCACCAGATGTTATTGACAAGAAAGAAAGAATTTTAGATAAAAAAATACAAGAAGAAGCAATGAAACTAGCACAACAGGAAACAAATAGAGTTAGAACAGAAAAACAAAAAAAATATGAAAAGAAAAGTAATAGCATGCAAAAAATGATACAAGATATGGCACAATTGATTATTGAAGAGAATAGGTCGTACATAGAACAAGATGTTGCTGATGAAGCTATAGAAAATATAAAAAAATTAATAGAAGATCAAAAAGAAGGAGGAGAAAATAATGTGGGGCAAGAAAAACAAGAAATTAAATGAAACTGAAACTCAAAATCAGCTTAACATAGAAGAACAAAATAAAGTTTTTTTAAAAAGAAAAACTATAAAAGAATTAATTGCTCCTGATGGAATAGATGTTAGAGACATATCTAATTTAAAAATTGTATCAAGCACAACTAAATATGCAAAAAGTTTTTATGTTTCAGTTTTACCTAGAGTTTGTACATTTCCTGAAATATTTAGAGATATGTACTTATTTGGAGATGTAAATACATCTATTTATATTAATCCAATTCAAGAATCTAGATCACAAAGTGAATTAAATAGAGTTATAAATGAACTTGAAACAGAAAGAATTGTTGCAGCAGATAGAGGAAATATAAACAGAGAGAGTCAGTTAAGTCAAAAAAGATTTGAAGCTGAGCAATTAAGAGATGAAATTGCAGCAGGTTTTAACAAAATGTTTGAAGCTTCAGTAATTTCAACAATATTTGCTTATAGTTTAGAGGAATTAGAGAAATACACAAAATTATTAACTACAGAAATGTCAAAATCATTAGTAGAAATTAAAAGCGCATGGGGAATGCAAGAAGATGCATTTAAATCTAATTTGCCATTAATGGATGATAAAATTAAGAAAATACATGCTTTTGATAGAAGATCTATGGCAACAGTATTTCCTTTTACAACATCTGAAGTAGGTCATGCGACAGGTGTTCCTTTAGGATTTAATAAACAAACAGGAACTCCAATTTTATTTGACAATTTTCATCCATCATTAACAAATTATAATATGGTCATATTTGCTAAATCTGGTGCAGGAAAATCTGTTACAATGAAAACTCTAATTTCTAGATCATCAGTTCTTATGGGAATTGAAAGTTTAGCTCTAGATGCCGAAGGAGAATATAGAATTGTTTCAGAAAGTTTAGGAGGAATAAATATTGTTTTAAGCCCTAATTCTTCAACAATAATTAATGTGTTTGATGTAGAAACAGAATTAGTAAAAGATGAAATAACGGGAAAAGAGAGACAAGTTTTAAATATAGAAAATAAAGTAGAAGATGTAACACAAGCATTACTTACTATGGCAAGAGGATCAACTAGAAGTAAAGAAGTAAATGAAATTACAAAACAAATTATATCAGAATCAGTTGCAGAAGAATATGCAAGATTAGGAATTAGAAATGATCCTGCAAGTTTATATGAGGCAAGTGGAAATAATGCAAGTGGACAACTATTTAAAAAGAAAAAGCTAATGCCAACTATAGGTTCTTGGTATAGGAGAATACTAATAAAAGCAAAAGAAAATACAAATCCTGATTATAATTTCCATTATAGTTATTTAGCAAAAGTAATGAAACAATATATAAGAGAATATGATGGTCAAATGGCATATTTTGATGGACAATCTACATTTGAATTATTAGATGGAGCACCATTTATAAATTTAGATATTTCGCAACTAGAGGAAAGATTTGCAAGACCGCTAGCACAACAAATATTACTTTCTTGGATTTGGGAAAAATACGTTAAGAAAAATAGTGAAGATAGGTCTAAAGCAAGGAAAAAAAGAGTAATTGTCGATGAAGCGTGGATGTTACTTCCATATCCAGAAGCGGTAGATTTTTTAAATACAATGGCAAGACGTGCCAGAAAAAGAAATGTTTCTCTTGCTATTATTTCACAAAGATTTCAAGATTTCTATGAAAAACCAGAGGCACAAGCAGTACTTACATCATCAGATACAAAATTATTCTTAGCACAAGATAAATCTGAAATACAATATTTAAAGGAAGTATTTAAATTAAGTGAAGGAGAGGCAGGATTTTTAATAACTTGCTTAAAAGGTGAGGGATTATTAAAAGTAGGTTCTGATACAGCTATATTACAAATAAAACCAACTAAAAAAGAATTTGAATTTGTAGAAACAAACTTGAATAAATTAATTGAAATGAATAAAAGCAATTAAAGCAAAAAAGGAGGAAAAGATGAAACTAAAAAATTATAATATAGTACAAAAGATAGCAATAGTATTGGTTTGTTTAGTAGTATTTAACTTTATTACACCTACATATGTATCTAATGCTAGTTTAGGTGGAGTTTTATTTTCTCCAATAAAAGAATTACTTGTTACTATGGGAGATATTGTATTAGATTTAATAGATATGGGATTTACTGGAAAATTTGAAAATGTAATGAAAGAAATGTTAGCATATAGAAAAGCGGGAGATGAAAATAATAGATTTACTGGCGATGATGATGAAAGAGAAATATTAATGTCTAAAGTAAGTTTAGAGTCTATATTTTCAAATAACGTAGAATTTTTAAATGTTGATTTTATTAATCCTATTAATGAAGATGATTATACAGTAAAAAATAAAAGTACAACAGAAGGATTAACATCATTAAGAAAAATAATTGCTGCTTGGTATGTAGCAATTAGGAACTTTTCTTTAGTTATAATGCTTTCTATATTAGTATATGTAGGAATTAGAATTATTATTTCTAGTGCGGCATCAGATAAAGCTAAATATAAGCAATTATTGCTAGATTGGATTGTTGGAATGTGTTTATTATTTATGTTGCATTATGTAATGTCTATTTCTATTATGATTACAGAAAAAATAACAGAAATGTTATCTGATGCTACTTCATCTGGAATTGATTTACAGAAAGAAGATATAGATGGACCGACTGAATTAATAGGAGATGAATTTATTATTGGTACAGGTGATAATAAGATTACATACAAAAAGGGAGATAATGTTAAGAAACTACAAAATATTTCACAATATGTGAGGTATTATGCAGATTTGAGGCAAGATTTGGCAGAACAATTTACATATCTTATCATATATTTATTTTTAGTTGCATATATAGTAATATTTGCAATAAGATACATGAAAAGGATGGTTATAATGGCATTTTTAACGATGATAGCACCTTTTGTTGCAATGACATATCCTATAGATAAAATGACTGATGGAAAAGCACAAGCATTTAATTTCTGGTTTAAAGAATACATATTTAATTTACTAATACAACCATTTCATTTAATTTTATATACTATATTGGTTGGAACATCTGCAGAATTGGCAACTTCAAGTTTAATTTATGCATTAGTTGCAATTGCTAGCTTACTACCAGCTGAAAAATTATTAAAGCAAATGTTTGGATTTGACAAAGCACACACACCTCCAGGAATTGCAGCACCTGCTATGGCTACAGCTTTAGCTAACCAATTAACAGGAAAAGCAAGAGGAGCTATAGCCGGAAGTAAACATTCTAACAATAGTAATATAAATACGAAGAATGAAGGAAAATCTACTGCTCAACAAAAAACAAGAACAGCAGACTATAATTTCGATAGTTTCAATTCTACAGATGCACAAAATGAAGGTGGAGATATTTATAAACCTTCTGGTGGAATAAATGAGAATGATAGCAATGCTTCTAATTTAGCATATGGAAAAAATTATAATAATGATGAATTAGAACAAATGGAGGAAGGACTAAAACTTGAAAAAGGAACATTAAATAGTCCATATAGCCCAAATGAGCTAGATGATATAAATGATTATTATGCTATGCAATATGCTGCAAACGAATATAATAATAGAGATACTATTCCAAATAATGAAGATACACGAAGTATGTTAGATAATAACCCAAGTACTGAATTTGCTAATTCTTTAAATTCTGCTTTGAATAAAGGAAAAAATGATGAAAACAAAGATGAAAATAAAAATGCAAATAATGTTACAAATCAAAAATTATCTGAACAAGGAAAATCTGGTAACAAATTAAAAAGAGGACTAAAAAATGCAGGTAAAATAGGAGCATATGGAGTAAAGAAAATAGCAAGACCAAAAAATATTCCAAAAGGAATAAAATTTGTAGCAAAAGCAGGATTAGGAGTAGCAGGAGCACTTGGAGGAGGAGCAGCAGGATTAGCATTAGGAGCTTTAACTGGAAAACCTTCAATGGCATTTTCTGCAATGGCTGCTGGTGCTGGAGTTGGTGGCAAAATGGGAACAAAAACAGTAGACAAAGCTGTTAGTGCAGGTGGAAAGGTAGTAAGAGCTGGCAGAAATGCAATAGATTCTGCATCTAACTTTAAAAATGAAGCTTTATATGGTGAAAGAGAAGCATACGAGAGAAGAAAAGAAAAACTAATGGCAAATGAACGTAAAAGTTATGCAAAAAATACTCAAAATAGAGATTATTTCCAACAAAAAACAGGAGCTGAAGGTGACGAATTAGACAAAATTATGAATAGTGCAGCACAATTTAATCAAATGGGTGTAAAAGATAATGATGAAATATTAAAAGCATTAGAACTTGAACAAATTTATAAAGAAGATTATAACATGAATGATCAACAAGCACACCAACTTGCTGGAATTTCTGCTAAAATGGTTAGCGAAGAAGGATATTCTATATCAGACTTTTCAGATGACAAAAAGAGAGCAGCAGTACAAAATAGAACAGAACAAATAGTAAAAGATTTTGGTGGAAATCTAAATGAAAATCAACAAGCTAATCTAACACAGCAAATAATGTCAGGAAACGAGTATATGTCAGGATATCAAAAAAGGCAAGATGATAGAATGAACTACAGAGATAAGCCAAAAAATACAGATAAACATACAGCTGAAGTTATAAATACAGATGCAAATAGAAATACAAGTGCAAATAGAGCTATAGATACAAGTTCAAGTAGAAATGCAAGTGCAAATAGAACTACAAATACAACTACAAGTGCAAATACAAGTAGAGCTACAAATACAACTACAACTGCAAATACAAGTGCCAATAGAGCTATAGATACAAGTTCAAGTAGAAATGCAAGTGCAAACAGAGCTACAAATACAAGTTCAAGTAGAACTACAAGTGCAGGTTCAAGTAGAAATGCAAGTACAAATAGAGCTACAAGTGCAAGTTCAAGTAGAAATGCAAGTACAAACAGATCTACAAGAACAAATTCGAATAGAAATGCAAATAAACCTATGGATAACAATGCAAATAGAAAGTAAAAATAATTAGGAGAATTATAACTAATGTTTAGAGATAATAAATTTGTAAGATCTATAAATAGAAATAGAGAGATTATTATTTTAGTAATAGCTATGATTATATTTGGTTTTTTTATAATAAGAGCACTTAATGATGAGGCAAAAAATAATTATAACAAAATTGAAGATAATGATACAAATAATACAATATCAAGTGAAGTAAAAAGGTCTAAAGATACAATTACAACAGATAAATCTATAGAAACTACTAAGGCAGATGAAAATTATAATTTAATTAAAAACTTTGTAGACTATTGCAATAAAAATGATATAGATGAAGCATATAATTTATTAACACCAGAATGCAAGGAAAATGTATACCCTTCTATTGAAAGTTTTAATAAAAATTATATCCAAGTAGTATTTGAGCAAGAAAAAAAAGTAGAAATTCAAAGTTGGATAACAAATAAAGGAAAGTATACATATTTAGTTACTTATACAGGTGATATTATAGCTACAGGGGATAATGAGGAAAAAGAATATCAAGATTATATAACAGTAGATTATGAAACAAAAAAAATAAATATTAATAAATATATAGGTAGGATAGAAAAAGAAATAGAGAAAGAAATAAATAATATAAATTTTAAAATAGATTATATAGACCTATATAAAGATTATGAGGTATATCATCTAAAAGTAAGTAATAAAAATGATACACAAATTATATTGGATAATCTTAGTTCAACATCAAATACATATATAGAAACAGACAAAGAGAAAAAAATAAATTGTTCAAATTATGAAGCGGGAATTAACGCATTTAAATATGATGTAGGTGTAAGTAAGGACATAAAGCTAAAATTCATGAAACAATATAATGTTGACATAGTAGATGAAAAATTAGTTTTTTCTTCAACAATTTTAAATACGGATAATCCAGAAGAAACAGAAACTATAACCATAGAATTATAATTATAATATATTTTATATACAGGGGAAATTATGGAATTAAAAGATATAGGAAATGCATTAGGCAAGGAAGCAAAGGATAAAATAAAAAAATTTATAATAAGAAAAATTGCCATACCTGCAATGGCATCTGTTATGGGTATTGTATTAATAGCAGGAGTTTTTATGGTAATAACAGAAGCCATAAAGGATGCTGCAGGAAAGGTTGCAGAAGCTGCTTCATCAGTATTTGGAGGAGAATTTGATAATACTCAAGACCTTCCTACTATTACTATAAGTGATGACCTTATTGAAGAAATAAAAAAGCAATTAACTGAAGATGCAATTGATATAGATTCAACATATTTAACGGACAAACTATTAAAGAAATCATTAGAAGCATATTATGCTACACAATATCCGTATATTGAAGGCGCAAATTATACAGATGATGTAGTTAAAGGATGTATTTATTTAAAAAGAAATGACAATGATTTGAAATATATTAACTATAATAATTTTAAAAATTATTTAGGAGATAATAAAAGTGAATCAGATTTAGAAAATGCAAAAAAAATTTTTTCTATGGATGACAATGATAATATAGTTGTTGTTACATGGTCTAAAAGCGTAAAAAGTGTTGAAAATACAGAAAATGGAAATAAACAAGGTGGCACAGAAGGCGGATATTCAATTACAGAATATAAAATAGATCAAAAAAATTTAACTTCATCATATGCAATGTCATACAAATTACCTATATTGCTTGCAAATCTATATTCAAATGAAGGCTTTGGAATAGCAGTTGCAGAGCTAGGAATTAATTCGAAAATAGAATTGACAGTATTAGATAATACAACAAAAACAGAAACAGAATCTAAAGAATATTTTAAAATGAATTATAAGGCAAGTGGAACGTGTGAATGGCAAAGTATAGGTGGTCCTGTTAGTAAAAATTTTGAAGACTTAACATGGACAGAAGATTATACAACAAATCCATATAAAATTACAACACAAATAACCGAAGAAAATTCAATAACCATACAACCAACATTACTGGATACTTGGGTAGCAAAAGGTGAAGTTTCTGATATTACTACAGATGAAAAAACTACCTCTAATGCTGACAATCCTGATTCAACAGATTTATCTAATAATCCACAAGATTATACAGCTGATCCTACTATATCACTTACACCAGAACAACAAAAGCAAATAAATGATCAAATGCTAGAGGAAAAAGATGAAAAAACAGGAGCGATTGTTCCAATTATAAAAAATATAAATGCTACAATCTATAAAAAAATGACAGACCATAAATCTACAACGACAACAACTACTACAGAAACAACAACTACAGCTTCTGATATGGAATTAGAAGATAATACAGATGGATTTTTAGCTTTAATAAAAGCAAATAATAAGGGTGAATATGATTCAGAAGGCAAATTGGTTAAATACGTAAAGAAAGAAAATTCTGATGATACTAAAGAAGATGTTGAAAGCGAATTTTTAAGTTCTATAGATATGGTAATAGAAATATTAGAAAGAGATGATGAGGTTTCTGATTATGCGAACACAATGAAATATATTTATTATAAATATACAAATGATGAAGATTATAAAACTGAATTAGATTTTTCTGCTTATGGTAAAAGTAATTTTACAAGTAATAAAAATAATATTTCTGCAGATGATTTTATAGTAAAAACTGATGAAACCAATGCTGCACCAACAGTTCCAAAGGATCAATTGGAGAAGGGATTAAAAAAATGGGTTTCAGGTAGTCAACAAACAAATGCATTAAAAGTTTTAGACAAAGTAATAGAATATGAAAAAACATACAAAGTAAATGCAATATTTACTTATGCAATAATGCGATATGAATCTGGTGTAGGAACTGCAGATAGTAGTTGGGTAAGAGAAAATAACTGGATGAGTTTAACAAGTTTAGGGCACATACAATATTCATCTCCTCAAGCAAATATTGAAAAATACTGCGATATTATAGCAAACGGAACGTATTATTTTAAAGCAGGTATATATAATTTATATGGAATAGGAGATATTTATAATGGTTCTACTTCATGGTCAGACATAGTGAAAGGTTTTATGGTAGATTTGTATAATGATTGTGATGTAAGTTTAGATACAACATCTACTGGGTCTGCTGGGTCTACTGGAGGAAATCAAGGAATTGTAGAAACTGCTAAATCTAAAATGGGTTGTCCATACGTATATGGTGCAAAAGGTCCGAATACATTTGACTGTTCAGGTTTTGTATATTGGGTATATCAACAACATGGTATAAGTGTTCCAGGAAGTACAGCTTTATATAAGCCATATAAAAATTCAAAAATAGAGATATCATGGAATGAAGCCCAACCAGGAGATATATTGCTTGTATTTGCGGAGGAAAGAGGCACAACTAATGGTCATGCAGCAATTTATTTAGGAGATAATAAATATATTCATGCACCTCAAACAGGAGATGTTGTAAAAATATCAGAAGGAGCAAAATCATCATTTAAACATGTTTTTAGATTTAAGTAGAAGGAGAATAATTAAATGAGAAAAATAAAGATCACTATTTTAGAAATGATCGTTTTAATTATAATTTTGATAGTATCAGTAATAGGTTTAAAATTTAAAAATAATAATAGTAATAACGAAATAATATTAAAAGATGAAGATTTGGGAGAAGAAATTCAAATTGTAGATGAAGTTACACCAGTAAAAGATGCTAATATATTTTATTCTGTTTCATATACAATAGATAAATATTTTAGTAATTTATATGTAAATGATAATTTTACGGAGGAAGAAAAAAAAGAGAAAGCAGTGTATTTATGTAATGTCTTAGATAAAGAATTCATAAAAAATGAAAAAATTTCACAAAATACTGTATTAGAGATACTTAAAGGATATCAAGGAGAATTTAAATTTACAGCAACAAAAATGAATCAACTAATTACTAAAAATAATTATCAAACATATATAGTGAAAGGTATATTAGAAAAATCTGGTACAAATGAATACTTACAAGATTGTTATTTTAAAGTAATAGTTAACAGTGATAATAATACTTATTCAATATATCCAATCATGCAAGATATGTATTCAGATATATCCGAAATAAATGTATCTAATAATGATAATATAGAAGAAATAGAAAAAAATAAAGATAATGAATTTATCATTTTAACTGTTAATGATGATAATCTTATAAAAAGATATATAGCATATTATAAAAATATGGCATTAAACCATACTGAGATGGCATATGAATTGTTAAATGATGAATATAGAAATAAAAGATTTAAAAATTTAGAAAGTTTTATAAAGAATACAAAACAAAATAAAGATGTGATTGATAATATAATTATAGATAAATATAAAGTAGAACAATATGATGATTATATCTTATATATAGTAGTTGATATATACAATAATTATTACATATTTAAGGAAACTGCTATAATGCAATTTGATTTAATGTTAGATACATACACAATAGATTCAGAAGAATTTTTAAAAAAATACAATAATGGATCAGAACAATTGAAAGTAGGAATGAATTTAGAAAAAATATTTCAAGCATTAAATAGAAAAGATTATGAGTATATTTATAGTAAATTACATGAGCAATTTAAAGAAAATAATTTCCCTACGTTACAAAGCTTTGAAAAATATATGCAAGAAAATTTCTTTGATATGAATAAGATTACTTATGGAAAATTCGAAGAAAAATCAGGAGCTTATGTATATGAAATAGAAATAACAGATGCGACAGAAACAGAAGAAAATACAATAGAAAAAAGTTTTATTATCCAATTAGGTGAAGGAACAGATTTTGTAATGTCATTTAATAAATAGAAATACACCTCCAAGTGTTAGAGTTTTATTTAACATTTTGGAGGTGTATCTAATTAATAATACAGCTATTTTTGATTTAATTATTAAATTGAAATAGATTAAGAAATAAATCAACAACATATTTTATAATAATATTTTCATTGTATAAATCAACAAAATAATTTTTAACAAAAGGAATTTGCCATAATAGTATAAAGATAAATATAAAAATAATAAATGTTATTAAATTATTAATATAATCTTTAAAAGTTTTCTTATATCTAATTTTATAACCTCGATTTTTTAAGTCTTGAATATATGCATCATGGTAAGCTCTATTAATAGCATCATTAATTTGCCTATTATATTCTTGTTCATATTTTTTTTGCTGTTCTGCTTGCATTCTTGCTTGTTCTACATCATAATTTATATTATTGTTTATTTGTTCATTATAATTAGGTGCGGTACTTTGACTATTTTGATTATTATTTGTTTCATCTTGATACATTTGAGAATTTTCATAATTTATGTTACTTTTTTGTTGATTTAGTAATTCAGATTGCTCTAATTCCAAGTTATATTGTTTTCTTTTTTCTTCATTAGATAAAACATCATAAGCTTCATTAATCAGTTTTAGTTTTTCTTCATATTCTTGTTTTAATTCATTTTCTTGTAAATCAGGATGATATTTTCTAACAAGAACCTTATAAGCTTTTTCAATAATTTCTGGAGAGGCATTTTTATTAATTTCTAATATATCATAATAATTTTTTTCCATAATAAAACCCTTTCTATATTATAAATATAACATAAAAAGAATTAAATCTCAATAACAAATTATATTAAAAATAAATTATTGATAATTGAATTATTAATAATTTATTTTTACAATCACAATAAAAAATTTTTTTCATATTTTATTATTGGTGATTAATATGAAAAGAGGATTGTGCTTAGCAGGTGGAGGAGTTAAAGGAGCTGCTCATATAGGTGCTATAAAAGCATTTGAAGAAGAAAATATAGAATTTGATTACATAGGAGGAACATCTTCTGGAAGCATTGTTGCTTGCCTATATGCAGCAGGATTTTCTTCTGATGAAATGTATGAAATATTTAAAAAGTATTGCAAAAAAATTAAATATGCAGACATAACACAGGTGCTTAAATTAATATTTGGTTTAATTTTTACAGGAAGAATTGTAATTAGCGGATTAAATAATGGTAAGAATTTAGAAAAGTTAATTAATAAAGTATGTAATAAAAAGAAAATCTATAATATATCACAAATAAAAAAACCTTTAGTTATTCCAAGTGTAGATTTATGTAACGGAAATGTAATTTGTTTTACATCCTGTAAAATTCGATCACAGATTTCAGATGAGATTGAATTTATTAATGATATTGAAATAGGAAAAGCTGTTAGAGGAAGTTGTAGTTATCCAGTAGTTTTTTGTCCTTGTAAATATAGAGATACAAAATTAATTGATGGAGGAATAAGAGAAAATGTACCTTGGAAAGAAATAAAAATGTTAGGAGCAGACAAAGTTTTAAACATTATTTTTGATGAAAAATCTAACAAAGTATGTAGTAAAAATTTAGTTGAAATAGCTGGTCGTTCTCTCAGTTTAATGGGAAGAGAACTATCAAATTATGAATTAGAAGGTGCAGATTATAATATAATAATTAAAAGCGAAAAAGTAGGACTTTTAGATATGAAGAAAATTGATGAATTATATGAATTAGGGTATAAACAGACAAAAAAAGAAATAAAAAAATATATATTACAAGAATTCGAAAATTAAATATATTAAATTTAGAAAATAATAAAAAGAAAAGTTTATATTTTTTCTTTAACTTGCTTCTTTACATCGGTACTGTAACAAGCTAGCTTTAATAGTACACGGAGGTTTTCACGGAAAAGCTCGTTTTAGAAAAATATATAAACTTTTCTTATAATATATTTTTAAATCTTATTTATAGTGCATGTTGTTAATTTATTATATAACTTTTATTTTTTTGTAACAATGTCTTTAGACTCATCTAAAGAACTATTTTCCATATCAATAGCCTTTTTCTCATTTTGTTTTATTTTCAAATTATCCTTTGCAACTGTCATTAACAATTTAATTCTATTTGCTTGATTAGACTCACTAGCACCAGGGTCATAATCAACTGGTGAAATGTTTGCTTCAGGATATTTTTCTCTAATTGTTTTTATAACACCTTTTCCTACAACATGATTTGGTAAGCATGCAAATGGCTGAACACAAACAATATTTGGAATATCATGCTCAATATATTCAATCATTTCAGCAGTTAAAAACCAACCTTCTCCTGTTTGATTACCAATTGATAAAACATCTTTTACTTTTTCTTCTAAATGCCAAATATCACAAGGTGGCAAATAACCTTTTTTAGAATTTGCTAAAGCAATTTTTAAATCTTTTTCTAAAATATCTATAATTTTAATTGCAGCTTTACTTATTTTTGCAGATGTTTTATTAGTATTTAATAAACGATTAAATGTAATTCTGTGTGTTGCCATAAATTTTACAAATCCCATAAAGTCAGGAAGAATTACTTCTGCTCCTTCTTTTTCTAAAAGATCTGCAACATAGTTGTTTCCAAAAGGATGGTATTTTATTAATACTTCACCAACAATTCCAACTTTAGGTTTTTCGACAGATGTATCTAATTCAATTTTTTCAAAGTCATTTACAATGTCATAAATGCTTTGTTTAAATTCTTTATTACTAGATTTTTCTAATAATTTTTTACATTTTTCCATCCATTTATTAAATAAAGCTTGGGTTTCACCTTTATTTATTTCATATGCTCTATTTTTTGTAAGCATTTTTTGTAAAAGGTCTGCATATACAACAGTTTTAACTAATCTATCAATAAAAGGTACAGTTATTTTAAATCCTGGCATTTTCTCCATACCAACAAAGTTAAGCGAAATAACTGGAATATTGCTAAGACCAGCATCTTTTAAGGCTTTTCTAATAAATCCAATATAGTTAGTAGCTCTACAACCACCACCTGTTTGCGTGATAATTAAGGCAGTTTTATTTAAATCATATTTTCCAGATTGTAAAGCTTCTATCATTTGACCAGTAACTAATATAGATGGATAACATGCATCATTATTAACATATTTTAAACCTGTTTCTACTGTTTTTTGCGTACACTCTCTTAATAGTTCCACATGATATCCGACAGATCTTGCAGCAGTTTCTATTAATTCAAAATGAATTGGAGCCATTTGAGGAAATAAAATTGTATAATCTTTTTTCATTTCTTTTGTAAAGATTTTCTTTTTTACTCCATAATCTCCATCTAATTTTTCTACTTGTTGTTCTTTTTCACGTTTTTTCATACTAGCAAGTAGAGAACGAATACGAATTCTTACTGCTCCCAAGTTATTAACTTCATCTATTTTTATTAATGTATACATTTTGTTAAAACTTGATAAAATTTCTTCTACCTGATCTGTTGTTACTGCATCAACACCACAACCAAAAGAATTTAGTTGAATTAATTCTAAATTATCGTGTTTTCCAACGAAATCTGCTGCTGCATATAATCTTGCATGAAATACCCATTGATCTACTACTCTTAAAGGACGTTTTGCTTCTGTTTTATCAGAAATACTATCTTCTGTTAGTACGCAAAGTCCTAAAGAAGTAATTAAAGTGTCTATTCCATGATTAATTTCAGGGTCTATATGATAAGGTCTACCAGCTAAAACAATTCCTTTTAAATTATTTTCTTCAATATATCTAACTGTATCAGTGCCCTTATCCCTAATATCTTTTTTACATTTTTGATATTCTGCTTCTGCCTTTTCTGCAGCTTCATTTAGTTCAGCTTTTGTAAATTGATATTCTTTAAATTCATCCAATTCTAATATTTTCTTTACTAAATTCTTTTTGTCAAATGGCAAAAATGGGTTAATAAATTTTATATTATCTTTTTTTAGATTTTCTATATTGTTTTTTAATACTTCAGAATATGATATAACAATTGGGCAATTGTAGTGATTATCTGCTTTTTCGTATTCTTTTCTAGAATATGGCATACAAGGATAGAAAATAGTTGTTATTCCTTGTTCTAAAAGGCTTTCTATATGTCCATGTGAAAGTTTTGCAGGATAACATACAGATTCAGATGGCATAGATTCCATTCCTTTTTCATAAGTTTTTCTTGTACTTTTTTCAGATAAGACAACTCTAAATCCTAAACTTGTAAGAAATGTAAACCAGAATGGATAATCCTCGTACATATTTAAAACCCTAGGAATTCCTATTGTTCCTCTTGGAGCAAATTGTTCCTCTAGTGGCTTATAATCAAAGATTCTCTCATATTTATATTGTACTAAATTTGGTAAATTTTGTTTTTTTGTTACAATTCCAGCACCTTTTTCACAACGGTTTCCTGAAATGTGTTTTTGACCGTTACTAAAAGAGTTAATTGTTAATTTACAATGATTTTCGCAACCATTACAACGAGTATGTGTTACTTTTATCTCTAATTTATCTAATTCTTCTAATTTTAAAATTGTAGAAGAATATTCCATATCTAAATTTGCTTCATATTGTTCTTTTGAAAGTAAAGCCATTCCATATGCTCCCATAAGTCCAGAAATATCTGGTCTTACTACATTTTTTCCAACTATTAATTCAAAAGCTCTTAAGACAGCGTCATTATAGAAAGTACCACCTTGTACAACTATATGCTTTCCAAGGGTTTCAACATCTCTTACTTTCATTACTTTTTGAATTGCATTTTTTATAACAGAATAAGAAAGTCCGCTAGAAATGTCTCCAACAGAATAACCCTCCTTTTGAGCTTGTTTTATTTTAGAATTCATAAATACTGTACATCTAGATCCTAAATCAACAGGCCTTTTTGCTTCAATTGCTTCTTTTACGAACTCAGATATTTCTATATTTAAGCTCTTAGCAAAAGTTTCAATAAATGAGCCACAACCTGATGAACAAGCTTCATTTAATAATATATTATCAATAGAGCCATTTTTCATTTTGATATATTTCATATCTTGGCCACCAATATCAACAATACTTGTAACATCTGGTTCAAATTGTTTAGCTGCTGTATAGTGTGCAATTGTTTCAATTTCATTTAAATCAACATTTAATGCAGTTTGAATTAATTTTTCTCCATACCCTGTAACACCGCTATAGCGTAAAGTAGCTTTTTTAGGTAATACAGAATAAAGCTCTTTTAACATATTTATAACACTATCTAAAGGATTTCCTTCATTACTTCCATATAATGAATATAAAAGATTTCCTTCGTTATCAATTAATACAAGTTTAGTTGTTGTAGAACCTGCATCAATTCCAAGGTAACAATCACCTTCATAAGATTCTAGTTCTTTTTTTGGTACTTGATTTTTCTGATGTCTTTCTTTAAATGCGATATATTCATCTTTATTTTTAAATAATGGGTCTAAAGGTTTTGTAGTATTGTCTTGAGAAATTCTTAAATGTTCAATTTTCTTTTCTAATTGGTCTGGAGTAATAATATCAGATTGAATAGAATCTAAAGCAGCTCCTTTTGCAACTAAAAGATGAGCTTCCTCTGGTACAATGATTTCATCTTCTTTTAATTGTAATGTTTCAATAAATCTAGTTCTTAATTCAGATAAATAATTTAAAGGACCTCCTAAAAAGGCAACATTTCCTCTAATTGGTCTACCACAAGCAAGACCACTAATTGTTTGATTAACAACTGCTTGAAAAATAGATGCTGCAATATCCTCTTTTGCTGCACCTTCATTAATTAAAGGTTGAATATCAGTTTTAGCAAAAACTCCACAACGAGAAGCAATAGGATAAATTGTTTGATATCCTTTTGCTAATTCATTTAATCCTGCAGTATCTGTATGTAATAATGATGCCATTTGGTCTAAAAATGCACCTGTACCTCCAGCACAAGTTCCATTCATACGTTGCTCAATAGATTGGTCAAAATAAATGATTTTAGCATCTTCTCCACCTAATTCAATTACAACATCAGTTTTAGGTATATATTTTTCAACGGCTCTTTTACAAGAAACAACTTCTTGAATAAAGTCTACTCTCAAAAATTTAGCGGCAGACATTGCTCCAGAACCTGTTAATGATAGAGTAAATGAGTTAAGAGGAAATTTAGCCAATAAATTTTCTAAAACATTACATACTGTATTTTTTGTATCTGAAAAGTGTCTTTGATAATCTTTATATATTGTATTTTTTTGGTGGTCCATAACAACAATTTTTACAGTTGTAGAACCAACGTCTAAACCAACATGTAATATATTTTCCATTTAAAAAATCTCCTTATAAAGTTTATATTAAACGAATTTGATACATAATTGAATTTTTGTAATCTCCTTTATTTTATACGGAAAACGGCATTTTGTCAAATGGAAAAAACTGAAAAATGTAAAACAATTTAAGTAAAAATTTTTTATAAATTTTATAGAATTTTTATTTTTAATTTTTTGTTCTAATATGGACAAACAAATAATAATATTAAATAAAAATAAAAATTTAAAGAAAGGAGTGTATGATTATTTAAGTTATTAAATATATCATATAAGAAAACTATGAAAAATCAAAAAATAATTATTATCTTTATTATTTTATTAATTATTATTTTAATAGGAGGAGTTTTAGGAATAAAATATGTTAAAAATAAAAATCAAGATACTATAGTAGAAGAATATACTCCAGAAGAAGAAATAACATCAGAACAACTAAGACAGACAATAGTTAGCCTTTATTTCCCAGAAAAAGAAACAAAACAGTTAGCACCAGAAGCAAGATTAGTAGATATAAAAGAATTAATTAATAACCCATACGAAAAACTGATAAATTTATTAATGGAAGGACCTAAAAATGATAAATTAGAAAAAATAATTCCGGAAGGAACAAAAATATTAAGAGTATATATGGAAAATGATTGCTTAATTTTAGATATGTCATCAGAATTTTTAAATTATAATAAAGAAGATGAAAAAATTAAAAATAATATAATAAATAGTATTGTAAATACAATGACAGAATTAACAGAAGTAAATCAGGTAAAAATTTTAATTGATGGAAATGAAAATGAAGAGTTTAAAGAAATATATAAAAGAAATTAATAAAATATTATAATAAAATAAAAAATAAATAATAAATTAAAAATAAAAAAAATATTAAAATAAATTTAATTTATTTTAATATTTTTTTTATTTTTATGATTTTTGAAATATTTTTTAAATTATTCAAAAAATATTCAATTTCATTTAAAGATTTAATTGTATTTTTTTTATATAATTTAAAATCAAATGATTTTTTATAAGAATTATTTTGTCCTCTATTATTTTTATTATCATTTATTAAATATTTTTTCATACTAACACCCTTCTATAAAAATTATGTAAAATGTATATCTTTGTTATATAATATGTAAAAGATAAAAATGGTTTACAACTTTTTAGAAAATTGATATAAAAATTAAAAGTAAGAAATAGATATTTTATATGGGATTAGAATGTTTTAGAAGATTTTTAAGAAAAAGCAAAATAGTAAACATAAACTCAAAATAAAACCTCTATAAAACAATAAACTATATTAATATTTCTATGAAAAATAAGTAAATTAATTTGATATAAGATGAATATTTTTTATTTGCAAATTTTAAAAATAAAATTAAAAGATTATTTTTAAATTTATTTTCTATAAATAAATTTAAAATAATATATAATATAAAATAAAAAATATAATTTAGATAATATATAAAAAAAATTTAAATAAAATAAATTAAATAATATAATAAAATAAATTTAAATAATATAAATTTAAATAAAATAAAAAATATAGTTTAAGATAAATCTAAATAAGAAACATTAAAATAAGATGATTTATTTTTATATCTTTTATATAAGTCAAAATTAAATAAATTTTTTAAATAATTATTTTAATATTTATTATTATTTCTTAAATTTTTCTTAAATTAATAATTTTTTATAGAAATTAGTAAAAAAAGAGATTTCTTTATAATATGAGAAATGTAAAAATGGTTTACAATTTTTTGCAAAAAATATATATAAATTAATAATATAGAGTACATATTTTTTATGGGATTAAAATGTTTTAGAAGATTTTTAAGAAAAAGTAAAATAGTAAACATAAACTCAAAATAAAACCTCTATAAAAGGACAAACTATATTAATATTTCTATGAAAAATAAGTAAATTAATCTGATATAAAATGAATATTTTTTATTTGTAAGTTTTAAAAATAAAATTAAAAGATTATTTTTAAATTTATTTTCTATAAATAAATTTTAAATAATATATAATATAAAATAAAAAATATAATTTAGATAATATATAAATAAATTTAAAATAAAAAAATAAAAAATATTTTTGATTTTTATTAAAAATAAAATATTTTTTTATTTAAATATTTTTAAATAGTATTTTATTAAATTTTTCACAAAATAATTATAGAATAATTATAGAAAATATTTAATATTTTTTTAAAATTTAGTATATAAAATTTTAAATTTAAAATATTTTTTGTATTTTTGCAAAAAATATGATTTTGTTATATAATGAGTGAAAATGAATATAGTTTACGTTTTTTTTGGAAATAAGTATAAAAATTAAATAGAAGAGTTAGATTTTTTGTATAGGCTTAAAGGCTTAAAGCTTATTTTAATAAAAATCTTAATCAGTAAACATAAAACAAAAATAAAAAGGAAAAGACTATGAATATTAAGTTAAATAAAGATGAAATAATAGAAGATTTACAATTTAAAAATTTAAAAATAATTCAAAATAAAAAAGGATTTTGTTTTGGAATTGATAGTATATTATTATCAGACTTTGCAAAAAAAATAAAAGAAAATTCAAATGTTTTAGATTTAGGAACAGGAACAGGAATTATTTCTATACTATTATGCGAAAAAACAAAATTAAAAAAAATAACAGGAATAGAAATTCAAAAAGATGTATGTGAAATGGCAAAAAAAAGTATAAAATTAAATAAATTAGAAAATAAATTTGAAATAATAAATGAAAATATATTAAATTTAAATAATTTAATTGCAAAAAATTCAGTAGATGTAATTGTAACAAATCCACCATATAAGAAAAAAAATACAGGAATAATTAATGAAAATGAGAAAAAATTAATTTCAAGACATGAAATTACAGCTGATTTAGAAGATTTTATAAAAGTATCTAAAAGTTTATTAAAAGATAAAGGTGAATTTTATATGGTGCATAGACCAGAAAGATTAGTAGACATTTTAAGTTTAATGAGAAAGTATAAAATCGAACCTAAAATATTAAGACTAGTTTATGCTAATAAAAATAAAGAACCTAAATTAGTATTAATAAAAGGAGTAAAAAATGCAAAACAATTTTTAAAATTGGAACAAAATTTATATATTTACGAAGAAAATGGGGAATATACAAAAGAAATAAAAGAAATATATAATAATAACTAAAGTTGCCATTTAAACCCGGAACTATTGGCAAGGTTGCCATTTAAACCCGGAACCAATGGCAATGAAAGGAGAATTTTTGTATGAATGATAAAACAGGGACTTTATATATTGTAGCGACTCCAATAGGTAATTTAGATGATATTACTTTGCGTGCAATTAATATTTTAAAAGATGTAGATTTAATAGCAGCAGAAGATACTAGACATTCTCTAAAATTGTTAAATCATTTAAATATTTCTAAACCATTAGTTAGTTATCATAGACATAATGAAACAACAAAAACGGATGTATTAATAAAAGATTTAAAAATTGGTAAAAATATTGCTCTTATTTCAGATGCAGGTACTCCTGGAATATCTGATCCGGGAGAAGAAATAATAAAAAAATGTATTGAAGAAAATATTAAGATAGTTCCAATACCAGG
The DNA here is from genome assembly GCA_947627555.1 of uncultured Clostridia bacterium. Taxonomy (GTDB): domain Bacteria; phylum Bacillota; class Clostridia; order TANB77; family CAG-508; genus CAG-269. The sequence continues at coordinate 22,794 of CANQWL010000003.1, forward strand.
AGCATGTGCTATGATAAATGCTTTAATATGTTCAGGTCTTGATACAACAGAGTTTATTTTTATAGGTTTTTTACCTTTGAATAAAAAAAATAGAAATGAAAAATTAGAGGAAATAAAAAATGCAAATAAAACTATTATTTTATATGAAGCTCCGCATAAAATAAAATCAACTCTACAAGATTTAAAATGTTTTTTGGAAGATAGAGAAGTTGTATTAGCTAGAGAGTTAACTAAAATACATGAGGAGTTCATTAGGGGAAATATTGATGAAATAATAGATAAAACAGAAAATATTAAAGGTGAAATTGTACTAATTATTGAAAAAAATTTTAATATTAATAAAGAAGATGCATTTGATAATCTAACACTAGAAGATCATTATAAATTATATGAAAAACAAGGTTTTTCTAAAAAAGAAATTATTAAAAAAATAGCTAAAGATAAAAATGTAAATAAAAATGAAATTTATAAAAAATTTGTTAAAAAATAAATTTAAAAGGCAATTAAAAAATAATTAATATATAGTAATAAAAAAGAGAATTAAATAATTTATTATTTCAATTCTCTTTTTGCATCTATTTTTTATTTTAATTTTCCAATTTTTTTTGCGCATTCTTCGCAGATTAACTTTTCGTGATAGTTGTATAAATCCTTAGTATTTCCACAGAAGATGCAATTAGGCTCGAATTTTTTTAATATAATTGAAGAACCATCAACATATATTTCAATTGGGTCTTTTTCAACAATATTAAATTGATTTCTTAGCTCTATTGGTATTACAACTCTTCCAAGTTCATCTACTCTTCTAATAATTCCTGTTGATTTCATAATTATCCTCCTTAAAAGTTATTTTTTTACAATCCTCATATCCATAATATACCACAAATAAAATATCAGGTCAATTATATTGGAATAAAAATTTCTCTTAGGAATAAGATTATTTAGGTGATTAGTATGTTAAATATAGTTTGGCCAATTTTTATAATAATATCATTTTCTTATGCAATTTTTTCAGGAAATTTAGAAAGTTTAAATTCATCTATTTTTCAAAGCACGGAAGATGCTATTAATCTAACATTAAGTTTACTTGGTACAATTTGTTTATGGAATGGAATTATGCAGATAGCAAGTAAAACAACTATAATTGATAAATTAACAAAAGTATTAAATCCTATTATTAGAGTATTATTTCCAGATTTGAAAAATAATCCACAAATACAGCAAGAAGTGTCTATGAATATGATTGCAAATATATTAGGATTAGGAAATGCAGCAACTCCTCTTGGATTAAAAGCAATGAAATCAATGCAAAAAGAAAATAACAAAAAAGATATTTTATCAGATTCAATGATGATGTTTATTGTAATTAATACTGCATCTATTCAAATAATACCAACTACTGTAATTGCAATTAGAAATTCATTAGGTTCCGAAAATCCTACTTCTATTGTTTTCCCAGTTTGGATTGTTACAATTTGTGCAGCTATGGCACGGAATACTAGCAACAAAGCTATTAATAAAAATTACAAAAAAGGAGAAATTATAATATGAAAGTAATGAATTTTGTATCAAATATTGCAATGCCATTAATTATTTTATTAATTGTAATTTATGGACTAAAAGAAAAAAATAAAGTATTTGACACATTTTTAGAAGGTGCAAAAGAAGGTTTAGAAATCACTTTAAGTATTTTTCCTACATTAATAGGATTGTTTGTTGCAATTGGAGCTTTAAGAAGTTCTGGAATTTTAGATATTATAATTCATTTTCTAACTCCAATATTAAATGTAATACATTTCCCAAGTGAATTAATGCCATTAGCAATGTTAAGACCTATTTCTGGAAGCAGTTCTATTGCCGTTGCAACAGATATTATGAAAAATTATGGAGTAGATAGTAGCTTAGGTATTATGGCTTCTACAATTATGGGATCTACAGAAACTACTATATATACAATAGCAGTATATACAAGTTGTATTAAAATAAAAAAAACAAGATGGATTTTAGCTGCAGCTTTAACAGCAGATCTTGTTGGAATGCTTGCTAGTGTAGCAATATGTCGATTTATGTCGTAAAGTTTTTCTTGACAAATTATAAAAGTTAACATATAATAATAAAAATTTAAAAAAGGACAAATTATGATTCAAAAAATTATTTTATTTATTTCAATATTTTTTATCGTAAGAAAATTAATTATCAAAAGACTTTCAAAAAAATTCAAAAAATTAATATCAAGCGAAGAAAATTAAAAAATAAAGATTTTAATCTTGTAGAGAAAATAAATCCCCCTGTAAATATGAGATTAATATTTTTTGCCCCTATTTATTTTTAATCTTTTTTTTTCTGTTATTTTCTCTACAATACAATATAATATTAAGATGGCTTTCTATAACATATATACTATATTATTTATGATAAGTTTCACCATGAGAGATTTTGAAAGCTCTAAAAATTTGCTCTAAAAGAAAAACTCTAAATAATTGGTGAGGAAATGTCATTTTTGAAAAAGAAACACGCAAATTACAATGATTTAGTAATTCTTGTGTAAGGCCAAGTGAACCACCAATAATAAAAGTAATATTACTATTTTCCATAGATATTTCACCAATTTTTTTTGAAAAATCTTCAGAAGAATATTGTGTACCATGTATATCTAATGCAATTACATAACTATCTTTTTTTATATGTTGCAATATTTTAGAACATTCTTTGTTTTTTATTTGAGAGGTTAAAGAAGCATTTATTTTATCAGGAATTTTTTCATCAGGCAACTCAGTAATTAGCAATTTGCAATATTTTGATAATCTTTTAGAATATTCTAAAATAGCATCTTGTAAATATTTTTCTTTTATTTTACCAATGCAAATAATATCAATAGTTAGCATAAATTTTCCTTTCTATTGTAAAATCCCAATCTAAGTTAATAAATTGGGAAATTCAATTTTCATATATTAATTACTTGACTATGTACATCTCTTGAAGCAACACTAAGTAATAAAGAATCTTCATTGTAATCATTTGAAATCAATTCATCTATAACTGTTTGATAAGCAAGTTCTGGAAAATTACTTTCTTTACTTAAATGACCAAGCATAGCTGTTTTTAAACCGTGATTTTAGTAAATGAGAAATTGTTTTTCCAGCTAGTTCATTTGATAAATGACCAGTAGGACCAGCAATTCTAGACTTTAACAAAAATGGGTAAGAAGAACATTTTAATACTTCGGGATCATAATTAGATTCTATCAATATAAATAAACTTTCTTCTAAATTTTTCAAAATATCATTTGTCATATGTCCAATATCTGTTGCGATACTTAATTTTTTGTTACCTTGAGAAATATTAAATCCGCAAGGATTTGCTGCATCGTGAGGAATAGAAAATGGATTAATTTTTAAATCTCCAATTTCAAAGTAATCTGTAACCTTAAATTTTTTAATATTTCTATTTTCTATTTTATCTCTTTGTTTAGGCATAGCATCAAGTGTTTCTTGATTAACAAAAACAGGTAAATCAAATTTTTTGGAAAATGTTCCTAACCCTTGTACATGGTCAGTATGTTCATGAGTTACTAAAATACCATCAATTGTAGAAGGGTCAATATTAATGTCAGTTAAAGCAGTTTCTATTTTTTTACTACTTACACCTGCATCTACTAATATTTTGGTATTTTCTGTTTCAACAAATAAACTATTTCCACTACTACCGCTATATAAACTACAAAAATTTAACATATTATTTTTTCATCCTTTTGTATAATCATTATTCTTTTACTCTTTTAATATTTGCACCAATTTTTCTAAATTTCTTTTCTATGTCTTCATATCCTCTATCAATATGCTCTAAATTATATATTTCTGTTATACCATTTGCTGCTGTTCCTGCAACTACTAGGGCTGCACCTGCTCTTAAATCTGAAGAATATACTGGAGCACCGATTTAGTTTTTCTACACCTTCGAAAAATGCTGTTTTTCCTTGAGCTGTTATTTTTGCTCCCATTTTGTTAAGTTCATCTGTATATTGAAATCTAGAATCCCATATACTTTCATTAATAATACTTGTTCCCTCTGCTAAAGATAGTACAACTCCCATTTGTGGTTGTAAATCTGTTGGAAAACCTGGATATGGCAATGTTTTTATATTTGCTTTTCTAGGTCGATTGTTACACCAAACTCTAATGCTATCTCCGTTATCTTCTACATTTCCACCTATTTCTATGATTTTTGCAGTAATAGATTCTAAATGTTTTGTAATACAATTTTTTAAAGTTAAATCACCTTTTGTTGCAACTGCTGCAAGCATAAAAGTTCCAGCTTCAATTTGATCAGGAACAACAGAATAAGTTGCATTACCATGTAACTTTTCAACACCATTAATTTTTATAACATCAGTACCTGCACCTCTAATGTCTGCACCCATAGTATTTAGAAAGTTTGCAACATCAACAATATGAGGTTCTTTAGCAGCATTATCAATAATTGTTGTTCCTTTTGCTAATACTGCTGATAGCATTACATTAATAGTAGCTCCTACAGAGACAATATCCATATATATTGGAGAAGCATGTAATTCTTCAGCTTTTGCATAAATAGTACCTTTTTCTACTTTTACATTAGCTCCTAGTAATTCAAATCCTTTAATGTGTTGATCAATAGGTCTTGCACCTAATTTACAACCACCAGGCATTCCTACTTCAATTTCTCCCATCCTACCAAGCATAGCTCCAATAATATAGTAAGATGCTCTAAATTTACTTGTTAAATCTAATGGTGCTTTTGTTGTAGTAATATTTCTTGTATCGATTGTAATTGTGTTTTTATCAATCCAAGTGATTTTTGCACCTAATTTTTCTAATATTTCACAAGATATTTTTATATCACTAATATTAGGTAAATTTTCAATTGTACAGATTCCGTCAATTAAAAGAGTAGCAGGCAAAATAGCTACTGCTGCGTTTTTTGCTCCACTGATTATAACTTCACCTTTCAATGAAGTGGGACCTGTGACTACTAATTTTTCCAATAAAATTACCCCCATTAATCTATTTTAAAAAATTTGACAATTTAAAAAGAGTGTAAAAAACACTCTATAATATATAAAATATAACATAAGTTTTGAACTATTGCAACTATTTTATAGTAATCACTTAAAATTAATTTTTAGCAGTTATTAGTCCGTTATTATTAAAGAATTCTAATAATTTAAATTTAAATTTAATTTGTGTATCAGAATTATCAGATACAAGCGCAAATTCTTCTTGGGTTAAATTATTTTCTAGTAATTCTTTTGATTCTTCAGGCACAATACCAGAAGAGATATCAACAAAACATAAAGGAGGGAACATTACACACCACCAATTTTGTCCTTTTGCTTCACCTATTTCTACTCGTAATGCATCATAATATCCTGCTGGAAGTGAAATATCTCCGTAATTTTTTGTAGGAAATTCAAAATTGCCTATATTAATATTGACATCATAAGAATATCCTTCTGATTTAATTTTTTCTAATGCTATCTGCTTAAAATTATCTTTATTTTTTTCTACTAATAATATAGCTTCTTCTTTTGAAGAACAATTCTTACATATTTCATTCATATATTTTAAAAGGCTATCACGAACTTTATATTTTAAATTTTGATCTTCACTAGTATCACTATTAGCAATAACATGTAATCTAAATACACTATTTGCTATATCTGATGATATGTTTTGAGCATAAGACATAGCACATATTGTAGTATATATAAATAGTAAAAAACTTAAAATAATTACCATATTTACCTTGGGATTTTTAAATAAATTTAATATTTTTTTCATTAGTTACCTCCAAAAAACTTTTTTGTTAAAAAATTCATTTACTATAATTATTAACAAAATTTTAAATTTTATACAGTTTGCAAAAAATGTCGATGATTTTTTTTTGAAATATTATTGACATATTTGTAAAGAAATGGTAAAATTTACCAGTAAACAAAAAATAAGAAACGGAACATTCCGTAAGTATAAGTTTGAAAGGACGGATTTTTAAATGAATAAAAATCAAGATACAAAAGAAAAAAGTTGTGTGTTTTATATAAGTAACTATCATTTTGAAATGATAAGCTTACCTTATATTAGTAAAAAATTAGATGAAAATAAAAAAATATTAATATTAACAGAAGAAAATTTAGAAGAAACAATTAATATGTTAATATCAAAAACTAATTTTAAAGAACAACAAAAAAATAAAATATTAGAAATTAATTGGAAAAATGATAACGAAAATAAAATAAAAGAGTTAGAAAATGAAATTAATAATCAAAAAGAAATAGAAATATTTATAAAAGGAAATGAAGAATATATAAAAAATACTAATAAAAATATAGATAAAATAATAAATAATTATAAAAATGTGAAAATTATAGATTGCTATAATATAGAGGAAATAGAAACAAAAATAAATAATATAAAAAATAATTACGAAAAAATAATTAGTACAATTGGAGAAAAAAATATATAAGTATTGATTTTATAAAAAAAATAGTATATAAATATAAATACAGATAAATTATTTTATCTGTATTTATTAAATTTATCATTAGTCTAAGAAAAAATATGATGTAATGAAAGGAAGAATAAAAATGGATGATAATATACAAGAAATAAAATCAATTTTAAAAAAATATAATCAAGAACACTTAATAAAACATTATGAAACACTTGATGAAAATCATAAAAAACAATTGATACAACAAATAAAAAATATTGATTTTTCATTAATAGATAATTTATATAAAAATACAAAAAAAGAAGAAAAAAATAATCAAGATGAAATAACTCCAATTGAATATTTAGATAAATATAAATTAAATGATGAGTATAAATACTATGAAAACATTGGTAAAAAAGCAATAAAAGAAGGAAAATTGGCTGCTGTAACGATGGCAGGAGGTCAAGGAACAAGATTAGGACATGATGGACCAAAAGGAACTTATGATATCGGATTAGATTCCCATAAATCTTTATTTGAATTATTATGTGATAGTTTAAAAGAAGAAGGAAAAAAATACGGAGTAACAATTCCTTGGTTCATTATGACAAGTAAAGAGAATAACAAAGCTACAGTAGAATTTTTTGAAAAACATAAATATTTTGGATATCAAAAGGACAAAAATATATTTTTCTTTATTCAAGGTGAATTACCAATGATAGATACAGAAGGTAAAATACTATTGAACGAAGAAGGACTAATTAAGCTAGCAGCAGATGGTCATGGTGGTATTTATGAGTCATTAGTAAAAAATGGTATGACAGAAAAGATGAGACAAATGGGTATAGAATGGGCATTTATCGGAGGAGTAGATAATTGTCTAGTAAAAATGGTGGATCCTGTTCTTATGGGACTTGCAATTGATAAAAAAGTAACAGTTGCATGTAAATCAATTGTAAAAGCAAATCCACATGAAAAAGTAGGAGTATTTTGCAAAAGAAATGGTAAGCCAAATGTAATTGAATATTCTGAAATTACAGATGAGATGGCAGAACAAGTAGATGAACAAGGAGAACTATTATATGGAGAATCACATATATTATGCAATCTTTTTAGTATTGATGCAGTAGAAAGAATGGGAGCAGCTCCATTACCATATCATGTAGCATATAAAAAAGCAAAATATTTAGATGAGAATGGAAAAATAGTAGAGCCTGACTCACCAAATGCCTACAAATTTGAAGCATTTTTATTTGATGCGTTTGGTAAAGTTGATGAAATGGTAGTTTTAAGAGTAAAAAGAGAAGAAGAATTTGCACCTGTTAAAAATGCAGATTCTGCTGGTGTCGATTGTCCAAGAACGGCTAGAGAATTATATAAGAAATATTATAATTTAGATTAAATAATCAAGGATGCCAAAGTGCGTGTTCACTTGATAAAAGAAAGGAAGATGAAAATGGGATATTTGGAGGAGTATAAAAAATGGTGTGAAAGTCCAGAATTTGATGAAGAAACTAAAAAAGAGTTATTAGAGATAAAAGATGATGAAAAAGAAATAGAGGATAGATTTTATCAAGAATTGGAATTTGGAACAGCAGGATTAAGAGGAGTAATTGGAGCTGGAACTAACAGAATGAATAAATATACAGTAGGAAAAGCAACCCAAGGTTTGGCAAATTATATACTAGAGCAAGGTACACAAAACAAAGGTGTAGCAATAAGCTATGATTCAAGGAAAATGTCTAAAGAATTTAGTATGCAAACAGCATTAATTCTAAATGCAAACGGAATAAAAACTTACTTATTTGAAAATTTAAGACCTGTTCCAGAATTATCTTTTGCAGTAAGAGAGTTAAAATGCACAGCAGGTGTTATGATAACAGCAAGTCATAATCCACCAAAGTATAACGGATATAAGGTATACTGGGATGATGGTTCTCAAATAGTAGCACCAAGAGATAAAGATATTATAGAAAAAGTAAGAGCTGTTAAAAATTATAATGAAATAAAAGAAATAACAAAAGAAGAAGCTGAAAACCTAGGGCTATTTAATATTATAGGAAAAGAAATAGATGATAAATATTTAAGCATATTAAAGAGTAAAGTATTAAATCCGGAAATTGTTAAAGAAGAAGGAAAGAAAATAAAAGTTGTATATACTCCTTTACATGGAACAGGAAATACAGTTACTGAAAAACTTTTAAATGAAATTGGTTTGCAAAATGTATATGTAGTTCCAGAGCAAAAAGATCCAGATGGAAACTTTCCAACAGTAAGTTATCCAAATCCAGAAGATAAAAAAGCATTTAAGTTAGCATTAGAATTAGCAGAAAAGGTAGATGCAGATGTTGTTTTAGCTACTGACCCAGATGCAGATAGATTAGGAATTTTTGCAAAAGATTCAGCAAGTGGAAAATATATGGAATATACAGGAAATATGTCAGCACTTTTAATTGCAGAATATAGAATTTCTCAAATGAAAGAAAAAGGAATTTTACCAAGTGATGGAATGTTTATTACAACTATAGTATCTTCTGAATTAGCAAAAGCTATTGCCAAAAATTATAATTTAGAATGTATAGAAGTTCTAACAGGATTCAAAAATATTGGAGCTGTAATGAAAAAAGCAGAAGAAAATAAGGATAAGACATATGTTTTTGGATTTGAAGAAAGCTATGGTTGCTTAATTGGTGATTATGCAAGAGATAAAGATGGAATAGCAGCGGTAATGGCACTTTGCGAAGCGGCTTGTTATTATCAATCAAAAGGAAAAACTTTATGGGATGCAATGATAGATATTTACGCAAAATACGGATATTATAAAGAAACACAAGTATCAATTGTTATGGAAGGCGCTGAAGGAGCACAAAAGATTAAAGATATGATGACAAACATGAGAAATACACCTATAGAAAAAATTGGAGATTATAAAGTATTAACATTTAAAGACATAGAAAAAGATATTGTAAAAAATATGCAGACAGGAGAAATAACTACAACGGGATTACCAAAATCTAATGTTTTATATTATGAATTAGAAAATAATAGTTGGTGTTGTGTAAGACCTTCTGGAACAGAGCCAAAAATAAAGTTATATATGGGTGTTAAAGGTACAAGTGATGAAGATGCCAGCGAAAAATTAGAATCATTAAAAAATGCAATGACACAAATAGTAAAATAATATTAATATAATAATAAAAAATGCGAAAAAAGTATATTCATACTTAAATCGCATTTTTATTATTTAAGAATTTTCCATTCATCTAAATTTCTTTGAATTGCACCAAATAAATTTGCACGTAGCATAGGAATGCTTTTAGTAAGAGTGAAAATTAATTGTTTCATATCTTCCCTTTTAGAATTACCATCCATTGGGCAAACCTTTGGCATTACTTCTAAATTATTTTTTTTAATAAATCTTTTTGTATCTTTTTCAGGAGTATAAATTAAAGGTCTAATTAATGTAATTTTAGAACGATCCATATAACTAACAGGAGAAAATGTATTTATACTACCAGTATAAAATAAATTTAATAGAAAAGTTTGTAAAACATCATCTTGATTATGTCCTAATGCTATTTTATTACAGTTTTCTCGTATAGCTATAGAATTAATAACTCCTCTACGTAAGTTGGCACAGAGTGAACATGGATTTTTTTCTTTCCTTATATCAAAAACAATTTCTTTTGCATTATTTTTTTCTATAAATAATGGTATTTCTAATTTGTTACATAAATTTTCTAAAAATTGAGTGTCAAAAAAATCAAATCCAGGATCTATGCTAATCGCGATAATATCAAATTTTTTAGGGTAAAATCTTTGTAAAGCCTTAAATGCATGTAGTAATGTAATGGAGTCTTTTCCTCCGGATAAGCATATAGCAATTTTATCATTTTCTTCTATCATATTATATTCTTCTATTGCTTTTCTCATATGACTTAATATTTTCTGCATTTTAAATTTTTCCTTTCATGCTTAATTTTTAAAATGATTATTTCTATAAATTAATTACCTAAAATACTACAACAAAATTGCAAAAAAGGCAAGAATAATAAAAATAAAAAATTAGAAGGATGTAAATATTAATGCTTATAGATTTATTATTTAGCATTTTTTTTATAATATTGAATTTTAATAATGAGTATGCTAAAATAATAATGTGTTATCAAAAAGCAATATATATGTGCTTATAGCTCAGCAGGATAGAGCAGTCGCCTCCTCCTAAGAGTTTTTAAAAAATTAAATCGATTTTGAAAAAAACGAGTTAATTTAAGAAAAAACGAATATGTTTTGATATAATAGACAAAAATA
>CANQWL010000004.1 GCA_947627555.1 uncultured Clostridia bacterium
GAATTTGAATTTATAGACTTAAAGCCTTTATTTCTAATAGTAAATTTTGTACCAGTTTGAGTACCATCAGGAATTTTATATTCTACCTTACTTCCATCAACCATAGGTACTTCTATATTTCCACCCAAAGTTGCTTGAGTAATAGAAATTGGAATTTCGCACACAACATTATTTCCATTTCTCGTAAAAATGCTATGTTTCTTTACTCTAACTGTAATATATAAATCTCCTTTAGGGCCACCTTTTTCGCCAGGTTCTCCCTCTCCTCTTAATACTACTGTTTGACCATTATCAATTCCAGCAGGAATTTGAATTTTTATTTTTGGTTGCTTTCTAACTTTTCCTCTTCCGCCACAATTTTCGCAAGGCTCTTTAATAATTTCCCCTGTTCCATGGCATGCAGTACAAGTTCTAGTAGTTTGAACTTGACCTAAAATAGTATTTTGAACTTGCCTTACTTGACCAGTTCCTTGGCAAGTAGGACATTTCATAGGTGACGTACCAGGCTTACTTCCGGCTTCCATGGCAAACTGTGCACTCTTCATTTCTAGTAACTATTATTTCTTTTTCTACTCCTAAAAAAGATTCTTCAAATGAAATATCTACTGTTACATCTAAATTTGCACCTTTTCTTGGGCCAGTTTGTCTTCTAGTAGAGCCTCTTCCTCCAAAGCCTCCACCAAAAATTGATGAAAATATATCTCCTAAATCTCCGAAGTCAGAAAATCCGTCAAAGCCTGATGACGTATATGAATAATATCCATTTTGTCCTCCAAAAGGTCCGCCTGCTCCGCCAAATCCTTGTGGACCATCTGGTCCAAATTGATCATACATTTTTCTTTTTTGAGGGTCAGACAAAGTTTCATAAGCTTCATTTACTTCTTTAAACTTTGCTTCTGCTTCTTGCTTATTGTCTGGATTAGCATCTGGGTGATATTTTTTGGCAAGTTTTCTATATGCTTTTTTTAGTTCATCATCTGTCGCAGTTTTACTTACTCCTAATACCTCATAATAATCTCTTTTTGCTGCCATTTTTTCCTCCTAAATTCAAATGCCTTATTTTATTTGTTATTGTCGTCTTCTACTTTATAATCTGCATCATAAACATTTCCATTTTCATCAGCTTTTGGTCCACCTTCACCATTTGCATTTTGTGTAGTATTAGCACCTGCATCTGCTGCTCCATTTGGATTTGCTGCTTTATATAATTTTTCTGACATATCATAGAATACTTTTGTTAATTTTTCAGTAGCTTCTTTAATTTTTTCAGTGTCGTTTGTTTCTAATGCCTTTTTAGTATTATCAATTTCAGTTTCTACTTTTGCTTTTTCTTCTGCTGAAATTTTATCACCTAAATCTGATAATGTTTTTTCACTGTTATATATTAAGCTTTCTGCATTATTTTTAACTTCGATTTCTTCTTTCTTCTTTCTATCTTCTTCAGCATGAGCTTCTGCATCTTTTACTGCTCTATCGATGTCTTCATCTGTTAAGTTTGTAGATGCTGTTATTGATACATCTTGGCTGTTTCCTGTTGCCATATCTTTTGCAGATACATGAACTATACCATTTGCATCAATATCAAATGTTACTTCGATTTGTGGTACTCCTCTAGGTGCTGCTGGAATTCCTGTTAATTGGAATCTTCCAAGTGTTTTATTGTATGCTGCCATTTCTCTTTCACCTTGTAAAACGTGAACTTCAACTGATGTTTGACCATCTGCTGCTGTTGAGAATATTTGTGATTTTTTAGTTGGTATTGTTGTATTTCTTTCGATTAATTTTGTAAATACTCCACCATATGTTTCAATACCTAATGATAATGGTGTTACATCTAATAATACTAAATCTTTTACATCTCCTGATAATACTCCACCTTGGATAGCTGCACCAATTGCAACACATTCATCTGGGTTAATACCTTTGTCTGGTTCTTTTCCGACAATTCTTTTTACCATTTCTTGTACTGCTGGAACTCTTGTAGAACCACCAACTAATAATACTTTGTGAATATCATTTGCTGTTAATCCTGCATCTTTTAATGCTTGGTTAACTGGTCCTGCTGTTGCTTCTACTAAATCATGAATTAATTCTTCAAATTTAGATTTTGTTAGTGTAACATCTAAGTGTTTTGGTCCTGTACTATCAGCTGTTATGAATGGTAAGTTAATTTGTGTTTGTTGTACTCCTGATAACTCAATTTTAGCTTTTTCTGCTGCTTCTTTTAATCTTTGCATTGCCATTTTATCTGTTTTTAAATCAATTCCATTTGATTTTTTGAATTCATCTACTAAATAATCAATAATAGCATTATCAAAGTCATCTCCTCCTAAATGTGTATTACCACTTGTTGATAAAACTTCAAATACTCCATCACCAATATCTAGAATAGAAACATCAAATGTTCCTCCACCTAAATCATAAATTAATATTTTTTGATCTTGTTCTTTATCCATACCATAAGCAAGTGCTGCTGCTGTTGGTTCATTTATAATTCTTAAAACTTCTAGTCCTGCTATTTTACCAGCATCTTTTGTTGCTTGTCTTTGACTATCATTAAAATATGCTGGAACTGTAATAACAGCTTGTGTTACTTTTTGTCCTAAATAATTTTCTGCATCTGCTTTTAATTTTTGTAAAATCATAGCTGAAATTTCTTGTGGTGTAAATTTGTCACCTTCTATTGTAACTTTATCAGCTGTTCCCATTTTTCTTTTGATTGAAATAACAGTATTATCTGGATTTGTAACTGCTTGACGTTTTGCAATTTGTCCTACTAGTCTTTCTCCATTTTTAGAGAATGCAACTACTGATGGAGTTGTTCTATTACCTTCTGCATTTGGTATAACAACTGGTTCTCCACCTTCCATAACTGCTACACATGAATTTGTTGTTCCTAGGTCAATTCCTATAATTTTTCCCATTTTAAAATCCTCCTTTTAAGTTAGCTATGAAAATAAATTAAGTTATATATAATTTGTTTGAATTACAATGATGCTTTGTATCTTTTATTTACACTTATTTTTTCCTAGCTGTTTTTTTATTTTTTAAAATTTAATAACTATTTTATAATTTTTTCGCTCAACTGATTAATTATTTTTTTGTTTTGAGCCATAAATTCAGCTGAAACTTTACTTTCAAATTCTTCTCTTGTCATTTGTGATAACTTTCTATTAGATAATTCTTTATATCCTAATTCTTCTCCTAACCAAGCTGGCTTTTTGTATGATTTTGCCATTTCTTCATTAGGAAATTCTATTTCTGCTGTTAACAATCCGTCTAAATATTCATAATTAATATCAATTTCCACTTTTAGATTTTGTTCAATTGGTACAATTATTCTTGTTTTCTTTATTGTGTTACTTATTTTTCTTTGTATTAATTCTTCATATTCTTTTTGCGAGATATCATTTTCTATTTCATATTTTTGACCAATTTTATAACTATTATCGTATTGTATATCTCCTTTTGTTTTTATTGTGTAAATATATCTTGTTGATTTATCTTTAATATCTATTACTTTTCTTATTCTAATAATTGTATTATTATCCTTATAGATAAAAGATTGTTCAATATCAATTGCTTTACTTATTTCTATATTATTTGGTAATTCTTTAATAGCATACTTTCTTTCAATTTCTTTATTCATTATTATTTGCTCCTTTAGTTGTAATTTTCTCTAAATGATGTTTTTTCGTTTCTAAAATTATTAGTTTGCTACTACTACCATAGAATGTCTAATTACTCTATTGCCTATTTTATAACCTTTTCTGTACTCTTGTGCTATTTCTTGTGTTCCAAGGTTTTCGTCTTGAATACTGCTTACCGCTTCGTGAAGTTCTGGGTCAAATGTTTCTCCTACTGTTTTTATTTCTTCTATTCCTTTTGATTGTAATACATCTTTGAATTGTTTTAATACAAGTTCTACTCCTTTTTTGTATTCTTCATCTTGTGTTTCAACTTTTGATGCATTTTCTAAATTATCTAATACTGGGAGTATTATTTCTACTATGTCTGATAAAATAGAATTATATAGTCCTTCTCTTTCTTTGCTACTTCTTTTTTTGAAATTTTCAAATTCTGCAAGTATTCTTTTATATCTATCTTCTAATTCATCATAGTCTTCTTTTGGTACAATTTCCTTTTCTTTTTTATTTTTTTCTGTTTCTTTTTCTTTTTGCTCTATGTTTTTTTCTTCTTTTTCTATTTTTTCTTTACCTTCTTCTGACATCTTCACTTTCCTTCCTTTCTATAATATTTGTTTAGTTCTTATATTTAGTTTTCACAAATATTTATTTTTAAGCATTGTCTAAATCTTTTAATTTTTTATTTATATATTTCATAACAGAAACAACTTTTGAATAGTCCATTCTTTTTGGTCCAATAATTCCAATTGTTCCTAAATCTTTTCCATTTACTTTGTGTTTAAATGTTACTACACTAAAGTCTTTTAGTTCATCTTTTTCATTTTCATCGCCTATATAAATATTAATATCTTCTGCAAATCCTGAATTTAGCATATCTGCTATTACTTCCTTTGTATCTAAAATATTAACAAAGTTTTTTGCTACATCTAAACTATTAAATTCTGGTAAATCAAAAGATTTGTTGGCTCCCTCTAAATAAATTTGATTTTCTTCTTTTATTACTTTTTTTAATTGTTCTATTACTGGCTTTATAACATTTACACTATATGTCATTTCGTCATATAAATATTCTTCTAGAGGTCTATCTATTGTTTCAATTGGTTGATTTTTTAGCTTATTATTAAACATATAGTTCATTGTTTCTATTTGTTTTTGATTAACATCTTCATCAAATTTTATTATAGTTTCTTTTACTAGTCCTGCATCTGTTAATATAACTGCCATCATCATCCTTGTACCTAATAAAACAAATTTAATTTCTTCTATAAGTTGACTTGTTGTTTTTGGTCCTATTGATACTGTGGTATAGTGCGTTATTTCTGAAATTGTATTTGCTGCTATTTTCGTTAAATCTTCAATTTCATTTACTTTTGTTTCTAATTTTGAACTTATATATTTAATTTCTTCTAGACTAATGTCTTTATCATTTAAAAGTTCATCTACATAGTAGCGATATCCTTTTTCTGATGGTATTCTTCCACTTGATGTATGTGTTTTATCAAGAAATCCAGCCTTTTCTAAATCTGCCATTTCATTTCTTATTGTTGCACTGCTACATTTTAAGTTTTCATGTTTTGTTAATGCATTTGAACTTACTGGTTCCGCAGTATTTATATACTCTTCTACTATTGCTTGAAGAACTTTCTTTTTTCTATCATCTAACAATTTTTTCACCTCTTTATAGCTGAATTGTTAGTTGTTTTTAGCACTCTTTACTTTTGTTTGCTAACTTTTTATATATTATACCCCTTTTTAGCACTTGTCAATACCTTCTGCTAAAAAAATTTGTGAATTTTTTGTGAACTAGCTATAAAAAAGTGAAGAGCACCGAATTTCTCCACTCTTCACTTTTTTTATTTAAAATCTTAAATTGTTAAAATTGTGTCCACTGTCTCAATATTTCTTGATTTGTTAAAGTTTGATTTGCATTTGATGTTATTACTATAATTGTATTGTCTCCACTTGTTATTTGATCATATGCTTGATAATTATCTAGTTGTTCAAATGGATATTCTACAATTTCTCCTGTTACACTGTCTACTTCATAATATATATTAGATATTGTTACAATTGTTTGCTTATTAGTGTTAATTAATCTTTCTAAATTTTTATCTATGTCATTTTGTTCTCTTTTTTCTTTAATAATTAAATATCCTTTTTCATTAATATCATATTCTGAATTTGTATTTTCCTTTAATAATTCTAATAGTTTAGTTCTACTATTTTTTTCTATCCAAATTCCATTTTCTGTTGGATGATTTTCTTGCATAATTGTGTCTATTTCTTCTATTGTAGGTGCTTGTCCTTTTATAATTCCTGCAAATGCGACTTTATATTGGATATCTGTTTTAATATTTAAAACCTTTCTTCCATCATACTCTGTGTTAATTTCATATAAATTACTATCTGCTGTCAAGCCTGTTTCTTCTTTTAATTCATCAATTGTAGCATTTTCCTGATATTCAATTTCATTTTTATCAATTTCAGTATAAGGGTTTTCCCAATTTTCTTCTAGGCTATTTTCTTTTTTGTCTTTTCTATCTACTATAAAAAAGATTATTGATAATATAATAACGATTGAAATAATAATTATCCCTATTATTACTTTATTTTTTCTATCTTTTTTATCTTTTTCCATATTTATTTTCAACCCTTTCTTAATGTTATTTTCAATTTATTCCTCTTAACATAGCTAAAGTTGCGTTTATATATTTATTTGCAATATTATGATTTATTACATCTTGTGGTGTATTAATATAATTTGGTAATTCTATTAATGCTGATTTAGCAGCTCTTGTACTAGAACCTAATGAAGTTCTAGCCCAATTAATTAAGTATCCGCTTCCATAGCTTGCTGTATCTGTACTTTGAGGGAATTGTTGTTTATAGTATCCTCTTATTGTTGCATCACCAATTAATTGTGATAGCCAACCATGTAAGTCAACTAGTAAAGTTTGACCATTTTGAGATTTATGTGCTAATAAAAAGTCTCTTAAATATCTTGCTTCATAAGCTTGAAATGCTTGTGTTCCTGTATAATTTCTATTACTTGATTGATATTTAAATCCTGTTGACCAACAACGATTTAAATCAATTCCTTTATTTGCTGGTGCATTACTGAATAATGTTGTTCTTCCTGGTCCATTATTAGTCCATCCAGCTCTTCTTCCATCTGGATTTACTTCTGGGAAAATGTAAATTGTCCATTTACTTGCTAGACTATAATCATTGCTAGCTCTTAATGTATCCCAAAATTTATTTGCAATTAATGTTAATTCTGTTCCATCTCTTCCCCATTTATCTTCAAAACCGTGAACACAGAAAGTGGCAAAAAATACATTTGGTCCACTACCATATTTATAATATGTTAAATCTGATCCTCTACCATCTCCTGCGGCTTTTAAACCTGATATTCCATAGGTTCCTGTTGACATTTCTATTCTATTTTTTACTTGAATAGTTTTACTTTCTTGCTTAATAACTTGCCCTTGACTTGAAAGAACTTTAACTGTTATTGTATGATTTCCTAATGAATATTTAGAGAAATCTACATTTACTGAAAATTTTGGAGTTGGATTTAATTCTTCTCCTCCATATCCTTTTACTGTATTAAATACATTTTGATCTTTACTTCTTGCTGGATTTGTTGATATAACTTGATTGTCAATTAATACTTGTAATTTTGTATTTGGTATATTTGTCATGCACCATCCTGTTACTGCATGTACTTCATTAGTAACTCCGCCTGTATATCCATCAATATAAACTATGGTTCTCTGCTCTGTCATTTTATTTACTATTTTAATTTGAATAGCTTCTATTCTTTTACATACTCCAGATGTTCCTGCCATTTCTCCATCATAAACCCAATCTTGCCATCCGTAATCTTGTACATGTGCACGATACATAACAGAATATTTATCTGTATTTTCTAACTTAATTTTAATTGCTTCTAATCTTTTATTTTGTCCTGTTGTACCTATCATTTGTCCATTTCCTACCCAAGGGGTCCAACCTATATCTTGTATATGTCCTTGATATTTTAGTGTTAATCCACTTGGTAGATTTACTGCATTAATGTTCATTGCTTCAATTCTTTTACATTGCCCTGTTGTGCCAGATGAAGCACCATCTAATACATATCCTTGCCATCCTACCATTTGAACATGAGAACGATATGTAATATGCATATTTTTATCAACTTTAATATTTTTTGTATAAGTTGATAAAACTGTTTTTCCATCTGCTGTTACTAATTGTAAAGTTAATTTATGCGTACCTGTATTCAAATTAGTAGTTGGTATTGAAAAGCTAAAACCTGGATTTGCATTTTCTACTTCACTTCCATAGCTAATTTTTTCTTCTAAATCAGTTCTATTTTTGTATTGTACATTAGCACTACTTGTAATATCTGCATCATTTAAGAAAACTCTCAATTTAGTATTTGCTACATTTGACATTTTCCAACCTGATACAGAAATATTTTCATAAAATGATTGACTATCTAAATTTGTTTCTACTTGAATAGCCCCTTTATTTTGTTTTTTTACTATTCTAATTTGTATTGCTTCTAATCTTAAACATTTTCCAGTTGTTCCTGCCATTGCTCCATCTTGTTTCCATTCTTGCCATCCCACATCTTGCACATGCACTCTATACTCTATTGAATAATCTGGCATATTAACTAATTTTATTTTTATTCCTTCTAGTCTTAAACATCTTCCTTGAGTTCCTGCCATTGCTCCATCTTGTACCCATCCTTGCCATCCTACATTTTGTACATGGACTTGATATTGAATTTTAGCACCTGCTGGCAAGTTTTTTCCCTTTATTTTAATTCCTTCTAATCTTAAACATTTTCCAGTTGTTCCTGCCACATCTCCATTAGTCTTACTAAAATCTTTTTCCCATCCAAAATTTTGAATATGAGTATTATAAGTAACACTCATTGCTGTATCATCAGCTGCTTGTGCTGTTAAACTATTTGTCAATATATTTATAGCAAATAAAATTCCAATAAATAAAATCATAAATAATATTTTTTTACTTTTTTTCACTTTTACCATTCTTCCTTTCTTTTAATTTAATAGATTTTTTTCTTTAATGTTTAGATTTTAGTTCTAATATGATTTTTTTGGTATTTATTATATCACATTTCTATCTTATATTCAATATTTTTCATATCTGGAAATATTTCCTTTACTCTCTTTAATGTTAACATTAGCGTTTTAGGCTGTGGATTTCCTTTATGGTCTGATAACAGCTTTTGTGTATAGCAGTTTTCTGTTGTTTTAAATAAAACATATCTGTTTCCTACATAAGTATAATATATTTGATATCCATCTCTTAAATCCATCCACATTTTTTCAAATGTATAATTTTCCATGTTTCCTCCTTATTTTATTACATCATCAAGTAATCGATCTACATATCCTTTATTTCTTTCTTCTTGCATACTTTTTGCATCCTCATGTAATTCTAGTGGTGGTACTTCATGCCTATATGCTTCTGCAAATTTTTCATGAGATGTTTTATTTATATCTTCCGTATATGTTTGCAAATCGTTTATAATTTTTTGTGCTATAGATGTATCTTCATCTCTTAAAGTAGTCTCTATTTTATCTCCGACCTGTAATTGTCTTAATCTAATATCTATTTCTTCTTGCATTTGTACTAATCCACGAGGATCAAGAAATCTTTCATTAAATGTTTTTTGCATTTCTTGCCTAATTTCTTTTACCTTTTTATTTAGATTTTCAACTGTACTTGTTCTTATCTCTCTATTTTCATCTTCTGCATTCATTTGCTCGTTTAATTTTAATGAATTTTCATTTGCATCAATTTTGTTAGTTTCCTCTAATTCTTTTTCCATTTGACTTACTATTCCTTGAACTTTTACTATTTGTTGTTCTACTTTATTTCTATATTTTATACTAGAAATGGACTTAGTTTCATAGCTTGCATCTTCTATCATTTTGTTAACTTTTGATGTACATACTCTATATTGAGTTGAGATATCTGCTAACATCCTATATACTTGATCAATTTTTAATTGTATATCTAAAGGAATTTGATTATTATCCTTTTTACTATAGTTATCACTATTAATTTGTTTTGCTACTCTACTTTCAACTTGCAATTGCTTAAGCATATTATTTTTTAATTCTTCAAAAATTTCTAAATTTTTCATATTTTTTTCCTCCGTTTTTTATCTTATTTTTTTAAATTATATATTATTTTATCATTTTTTTAAAATCTTCTTCAGAAATAATATTAATTCCTAAACTTTGTGCTTTTGTTAATTTACTACCTGCTTCTTCGCCTGCTAAAACATAATCTGTTTTTTTAGATACTGTACTTGATGTCTTTCCTCCTAGCTTTTCTATAATATTTGAAGCTTCTGTTCTTGTAAAACTTTCTAAACTTCCTGTTAATACAAATATTTTTCCTTCAAAACGATTATCTTGTCCATCTTCTTCTAATAATTCCATATTAACATTTGCATCTTTTAGTTTTTTTATCAAATCTCTTGTTTGCTCTTGTAAAAAGAATTCTCTTATATTATTTGCCATAATAGGCCCTATATCATTAATAATACTTAAATCTTCAAACGAGGCTTCCATCAACTTATCCATTGTTTTATATTTTCTTGCTAATATTTTAGAGGCTTTTACTCCTACATTTCTAATTCCTAATCCTGTAATTAACTGGTATAAATCGTTTTCTTTACTTTTATTAATACTATCTATTAGATTTTGAGCAAATTTTTTTCCATTTTTCTTTAGAGAAGCAATATCATCAAAACTCAAAGCATAAATATCTGCTATATTACTAATTAAATTTTTATCTAATAGTTGTGCAATGATATTTTCTCCTAACCCATCTATATTCATAGCTTCTCTTGACACAAAGTGAATTAGGTTCCTGACTAGTTTTGCTGGACATTCTATCCCTGTACATCTAACTGCTGATTCTCCTTCTTCTCGTATAGCTGGTGCTCCACAAACTGGACATTTTTTAGGCATTTTAAATTCTTTTTCATTTCCTGTTCTTTTATCTTTTTTTACTTCTACAATTTCAGGTATTACATCACCCGCTTTTTGAATAACTACAGTGTCTCCTATTTTTAAATCTTTTTCTTTTATAAAATCTTCATTATGAAGTGTTGTTTTAGAAATTGTTGAGCCTGCTACTTTAACTGGTTCTAATATTGCCATAGGCGTAATTGCTCCAGTCCTTCCAACTTGACAAATAATATCTTTTAAAATTGTTTCTTTTCTTTCTGGTGGATATTTATACGCAATTGCCCATCTTGGTGTTTTAGCAGTAGTTCCTAAAATTTCTCTAAATTTTAAATCATCTACTTTCACAACTGCACCATCAATTCCAAATGTTAACTTTTCTCTATCATCACCAATTTTTTGTATAGCATTTTCAATTTCTTCAATTGTTTTACATTCAATACGAACAGGATTAACATTAAATCCTAATTTTGATAAATATTCTAATTCTTCAAAATGCGAATTAAATTCTTTGCCTTCTATTTTCTGAACATTAAAAATATAGATGTCTAAAGGTCTTTTTTCTGTTATTTTACTATCTAATTGTCTTAATGAGCCTGCAGCTGCATTTCTTGCGTTAGCAAATAATTCTTCTTCGTTTTCTTCTCTTTCCTGATTCATTTTCTCAAAGTCTTCTTTTGATATAAATACTTCTCCTCGAACTGTTATATCAATTTTTTCTTTTAGCTCTAATGGAATTGTTTTAATTGTTTTTAAATTTTCTGTTACATCTTCTCCTACTGTTCCATTTCCTCTTGTTGCACCTCTTACAAATTTTCCTGATTTATATTCTAGTGCTGCTGATAGTCCATCAATTTTTGTTTCTACTACATATTTTCTATTTTGAATTTCATTTTCTTGCGCTTTTTGATTAATTTTAGTTATATAATCATTTACCTCTTCTATACTAAATACATCTTGCAAACTTTGTAGAGGCACCTCATGTGTAACTTTTTCAAATCCTTCTTTTACATGTCCTCCTACTTTTTGCGTCAAAGATTCTTCAGATTTAAATTCTGGAAAATCCTTTTCTAAATTTCTTAATTCTACCATAAGCATATCATATTCAAAATCTGATATTTCTGGCTTATCGTCATCATAGTATTTTTTTGCATGATACTCAACTTGTCTCCTCAAGTTTTCTATTCTTTCTTTTGCTTGATTTTTATTCATTTATTATCGTTCCTTCCAATTAACAAGCTTGATTTTTTTATATAATTCTTTTATATTATACCTAATTATTTTAAAAAAATAAATAATTTTTATGAAAATATTCTATTATTCTTTCTATAATATTTTAACATCAATTGTGTATGATTTTTTTGAACTGTGATTTAAAAATTTTATATATTTTACAAAAAAAATCGCCAAAAATTTTATACTTTTTGGCAATTTTGTTTTTATTCTGCTTTTGCAAATATTATTAATCTTGCTTTACTATCATCTGTACATGTTGATAATGTAATTTCTGGTTTTCCTCCTGTATCTCTTTGATAGAATGATGTATCTTCTGGTGTTGTTTCAAATTTATTATAAATAGTATATGTTAATTGATTTCCATCATTATCTGTTATATATATTTTATCTCCAATATTCAATTTTTTGTTATTAGAGAAAAATAATCCATTTCTGTAATTATGTCCAATAATAACACTATTTCCAGATTGATTTATTCCTGAACCATATAAAAATGCTACAGCAGTTTCAATTGATTTTTTTGTCACTTTTTCTAATATTGGATATTTTAAATTAGTTGCTGGAATTTGCATTGTTCCTAAAACTCCAAATCCCTTATATGTTACTTTTGTTGTTCCATTTCCTGAACTTTGTGCTGATTCTATCTGATTTAGTGGATCATCCCCAGTAGTTTCATTTTCTGTCGTATTTTCATTTTGTTGATCCTGCACATCTCCTTCAAAATTATCTACAAAATCTGATGTATCTGTCGTAATAGCATATTTTTGATAATAATCATATGCTAGAAATCCTAATAATCCAATAATTGCAACAATTACAATTATTAATATAACAGTTAGCACTTTACTATATTTACTCTCAAACATATCTTTTACCTCCGTACATACTTTTACTTATATTTATTATAGCATAAATCAATATTAAATATCAATATATTTTTAACTTATTTATGTTAGTAATTGTTACTATTTAATTTTAAATAATCTTTTCCCCAAATTTTTGTCCTGCTAATAGATGAAAATGTAAATGCATTACTTCTTGACCACCATTTTTTCCGCAATTTACTATTACTCTATATCCATCATCTTTAAAACCTTTTTCTGTTGCTATTTTGTTTATAACTCCATAAATCTTTCCAACTAATGCCTCATCCTCTTTTTCTAAATATGCTAAAGATGTAATATGTTTTTTTGGTATAACTAATATATGAATAGGTGCTGCTGGATTTATATCTTCAAATGCTAATATTTCTTCATCTTCATATACTTTTTTTGAAGGTATTTCACCTTTTATAATTTTACAAAATAAACAATCTTCCATTTTTTTATTCCTTTCAAATATTTTTATATTGTATTTTTATAAACTTTTTGTCTAATTTATGCATAAGAAAAATTATTTAATTAAAATTGCTTTAATTCTTCTTACTCCAGATGAACTTGCTTCTTCTTTTTTAATTTTGAATTTTCCTAATTCTCTTGTATTTTTTACATGTGGTCCCCCACATAGTTCCTTTGATACATTTCCTATTGAATATACTGTTACTTCATCAGGATATTTTTCTATAAACATACATTCTGCTCCTGAGTGTATAGCCTCTTCTTTTTTCATTGTTTCTACTGTTACTTCTAATCCTTCTTGTATCCATTTGTTGACTAATTCTTCTACTTTTTGTTTTTCTTCTTCTGTTAATTTATGGTCACAGTTGAAATCAAATCTCATTCTTTCGGTTGTTATATTAGATCCTCTTTGATGTGTATCTGGACCTAATACAACTTTTAGTGCTGCATTTAATAAATGTGTTGCTGTATGATAGCTAATTGTTGCTTCATTTTGTTCTGCTAATCCACCTTTAAATTTTGCTTCAGAACCTTGTCTTGATTTTTCTTGATGTTGCTTGAATAATTCTTCAAATTCTTTTATATCTACTTCATATCCATTTTCTTTTGCTAATTCACTTGTAACTTCTGGTGGAAATCCATATGTATCGTATAATTTAAATACAACATTTCCATCTATTTTAGTTTTTCCTTCTGCTTTTGCCTTATTCATTGCTTTAATAAATTCTCTTTCTCCATGTGCTAATGTTTTAACAAATTTGTCTTTTTCTTCTAGAATAACAGTTGTAATTTTATTTTTATTTTTCTCTAAATCTGGATACATTTCTTTTAAGTTTTCCACATTTATTTCTATTAATGTTGATAATTCATTTAAATCAATTTCTAATTTATTTAGATGTCTTATCATTCTTCTTATTAATCTTCTTAATACATATCCTCTGTCTATATTACTTGGTGTTCCTCCGTCTGAAATAATCATCATACTAGAACGCAAGTGCTCTGCTACTATTCTTCTACTTTCAATATTATCTACTTTTTGTAGTTCACTCAATTTTTCCATTACCGGTTTGAATATTTCTGTGTCAAATGGTGTTTCTTTTCCTTGTAGTAGCATTGTCATTCTTTCTAGTCCTAATCCTGTATCTACATTTTTCTGTTTTAATTTTGAATAACCATTTTTGTCCTTAAAATATTCCATAAATACATTGTTCCAAATTTCTACATATTTTCCACAATCACATGATGGCTGGCAATCTGGTCCACATGCTTGTTTTCCTGTATCATAAAACATTTCTGTATCTGGTCCACATGGTCCTTCTTCTCCTGCAATCCACCAGTTATCATCTTTTCCATAGAAATAAATATTATTTTCTAATATTCCTGCTTTTTTCCAACATTCAGCAGATATTTCATCTTTTGGGCAGTCTTCATCTCCTGCAAAACATGTTACTGATAATCTCTCTACTGGAATTCCTAATTCTTTTGTTAGAAAGTCAAAACTCATTTGGATAGATTCTTCTTTAAAGTAATCTCCTAATGACCAGTTTCCTAACATTTCAAAATATGTTAAATGTCTGTTATCTCCTACCTCATCAATATCGTTTGTTCTTACACATTTTTGATAATCTGTTAAACGAGCTCCTGATGGATGTTTTTCTCCTAATAAATATGGAACTAATGGCTGCATTCCAGCTGTATTAAATAATACAGATGGGTCATTTTCTGGTATTAATGGTGCTGATGGTATAACTGCATGTCCATGTTTTTTGAAAAATTCTAGGTATTTATTTCTAATTTCAATTGCTTTCATAAAATCTCTCCTTAATATTTTATTACTTACAAGATTATACTTCAATTTGTATAAAAAATCAATAACAAAATATTAGAGTCAGTTGATTTTTATATTTTACAACTGACTCTTTTTTGTTATTTGTATTAAAATAATTTTATAAGTTTTTTTCTACAATCTCTTAGATAATTATATATTTTATTCTGAATCAATAATAAAATTTCCTGCAGAAATTTTTCCTGTTGTTACACAACCATTTCCTGCATCAATACTTCCTTTATTAATTTGGTGATTATAAAAAATATTTATACTTCCTCCACCTGATGCGCCGTCTTACAGTTCCACCTGATCCTGTTGAAAAAATTTTTCCATTTGAGTTATTCATCGAAGCAGCATATACCATCAATAATCCTCCTGTACCAGAATGACCAGCCTTATTCCATATTCCATAACCACATTTATCAGCAAAATAACCCAAACCTCCTGAACAATAACCTCCACGATCACCGAGCCACACCAGATATACCGCCACCAGTTGATCCAACTCCATCAGGAGAACCTCCACCAGACCCACCAGCATAAGACGTTCCATACGAACCAGCACCAGACCAATATTTAGTACCATTACTACCTGTAGAAGAACCAGAAGCACCACCACCAGTTTGCCTTTTTTCTCCTTTTGCGCCAGGATTTCCACTATTAGTCCCAAATCGAGATGGTGGATAAACAGCACTTCCTCCTGCTGCTCCCTGAACTGGAACATATTCATATGTGTTATCTGAATTTTTATATAAATACACATTTTGTCCTGGTCCTTTTGCACCTCTTGCAGTCATATCTATTGTTGAATTATTTGTTAATGTCCCTGTACAATATATAAATAATCCTTTTGGTCCACCAAAACCTGTATCATTTTTACATGCTGTTAGCGTTACATTTGAATTTATTGTTAAATTTCCACATACTTTTAATACTACCATATTTTTTGCATTAGTACTTGCGTTTCCTACATCTGTAGATTTATTTCCAAATTCGTATACTTTATTTTGTAATGTTGCTCCATTTATTACTTTTTCTCCATCTAATACTATATCTTCATTTTCTACTATTACATTTGCTGAGTAAGTTTCTCCATTTACTTGTATCTCATTTGTTCCACTTGCATTTATTTTTGATATTTCTCCTATTATACTTTCATTTTCTATAGTTTCCGTTTTTCCGCTTTCTTTACCTATCCATATTGGATATAATATTACATCTTTATTACATTCTCCATATTCTCCATTTTCAAAATAATCTGCCATTTCGGCATCTTCATGTGTTGACCATCCTACAAAATGTTTGCCCTCTTTCGTTGGTGATGTACTTATTATTTTATGTTTTATATCTTTTAACTCTTTTAATGTTTTAAATGTATCTCCATTACCATTTTTATACTCTATGACATATCCAGTTCTTTTACTTATTTCTTGTCCACCTGTTGTTGTAACTTTGAATGTACTATCCTCTTTTCCCTTTTCTATGTCATAATCTATTGCTATTTTTTCTTTTCCTTCTTCATTATTTACTGTTATTATATTATGATCTTCTCCTGGATATTCTATACTTTTTATCTTTTCATTTTCATCATTTGCTGTAAATGTCAAAAGACATTTAGTTATATCATCTTGTGTAGCTTTTATTGAAACATCTATACTTATAAGATTATCTTCGTTATCACTGCTTAATTTTTTTATATATGTATTATAAATAGAACTTATATTTTCACTATTTATTACAATGCTTAAAATTACTAATAAAAATATAAATAAAATTATAAAAATAATATTTCTTTTATTCTTTAGTTTTATCTTCATATGTTTATCACCTTTATCTTTTCAATTATGTTATTTTATACATACTTATTTTAACATTATACTTTTTTTTTGTAAATATATTTTTATATATTTAATTGTTAGATTTTTAATACATAAACACTTAAAAATTGCTTTTATAATTCACCTTATTTTAATAAAGAAAACCAACAGTATACTGCACTGCTGGTTTCTGCCTTATCCTATTTTCGTGTTTCATCATATCCAATCACTGATTCTTCCCTCTCTGAGTTCGTGGCTACCAAGCCTATTTGCTTGTCTTATAGACAAAGCTTCTCCTTTATTAGCAAGAATAGTCCTCAGATCAAACCAATTCTCAAAAAGTTCATTGTCTGTTCTTTGTGAATAATGTGCATAGAACACCAATTCATATACACATTCTTCTTTTATTTCGCTCTTTTTCAGATCAAGATGATTTGTCTTTAAGTATTCGTTGAGCGAAGAAAAATCGACTTTTATGTTGTCAAGTTCTTCTACACGCCGCTCCTTCATCAATCTCTCCACGTCTTTATCTTTTAGTTTTTCTAATTCCTCATAAAGAGATTCCATCATTTCTCGTCTTGTCATTTTTTTCACACTCCTTTATTAAAATTAGTTTGAGAATAAGGCTGTTAACTAATTTATGATTATATTATACACAATTTTAAAATTTATGTCAATTTTAAAAAAATCAAGAAAGTTAGTATTTCTTGATTTTTTAAATTTGAAATAACTATATTTCCATTTGGCTTCCTAAAAATGTAGCAGCTGATTGTACTACTTTTTGTTCTACTTCATTCATTTTTCCAGATGGTTCTTTTGACATTAAAATTACTGTTCCAATTGTATCTCCATTTGAAAGAATTGGATATACAATTTGCGCATTATTTTTTCTTTCTTTATTATCATTTTTAGTAATTGGAATTGCTACATCACTATTTTCTTTGCTTGTATAAACTTCTTTATCCTCCATTAATTGTTCTAGTTCTTCACTTACATCTTTTTCTAAAAACTCTTTTTTAGAGCCACCTGATACAGCAATAATTGTGTCTTTATCTGTAATGCATGCAATATGTCCTGTTGTTTTTGATAGTGTTTCAGCATACCCTGCTGCAAATTCTGAAAGTTCTCCAATTGGAGAATATTTCTTTAATATTATTTGACCCTCTCTATCTGTAAATATTTCTAATGGATCCCCTTCTTTTATTCTTAATGTTTTTCTTATTTCTTTTGGAATAACTACTCTTCCCAAATCATCTATTCTTCTTACAACTCCTGTTGCTTTCATAATTTTCCTCCTCGTAATATTTTTTCTTATATTTTTATTATTACAAATAAGGAAAAAATTATGCATTTAAAATAAAAAAACGAGATTAATATTTTATAAATATTAAATTTTCAAGAAATTTTTTCAATTTTTTTGTTTTATTTTTCCTGATTTATAGAATTTCAATAATTCTGATAAATCTTGTATTTCTTTTTTTAATCTCTCACCTATGTCTGTATCTCCAACTGTTTTTCTTATTCCCTCTGTCTTTTTAACAATAATTTCTGAAATTATATCTCTTTCTTCTTTTATTGCTTTTTCTACTGATTCAAATGGTTTGTTTTGGCTTAATAATAATCCATTTGAGTTATATGTCAATATATATCCTGCATTTCCTGTTTTTTCTTGATAACTTTTTGCAAATCCCCCATCAATTACAAGTAATTTGCCATTTGCACGCATTGGACTTTCTCCATTTTTTGCCTTTACTGGTATATGTCCATTAACAATATGTGCTTCTTTTTCTTCTAATCCAAATTCTTTTAAAATTTTATCACATATTTCTTCTTGATCAACTAAATAATAATATGGATTTTTTTCTTCTTTATGTGTTTTTTTGTCATTAATAAAATAGCTTTCAAAAGTTGCCATCTTATCTTTACCAAAAAATGGTGAATCTGGTGAAATCCATAAAAACCACATAATATCTAGTAATTCTTGATCTTGATTATCTCTATTAAGATATACCTTTTTTATAGTTTCATTTACTAAATCAAAATATTCTTTTCCACTTAATTCTCTTCCTAAAAATTCAACTTTTTTGAAATTTCCATCCTTATTCATAGGTATGCAAGCATGAAATAATAAATTAGAATTGAAAATTGTGTATAATTCTCCTTTTTCATAAATGAATTGCATATGTTCATTTAGTTTTTGACTATGTTTAAATGATTCGCAAAGTCTTTCTATAACTTCTTCTTCCTCTTTACTTAATTTATATACATCATCTGGATTTAAAGTTGGAAAATTTGTATCATTTAATTCATATTTCTTTCCATCAAGTAAAACATATCCTTTTTGTAAGTTCATCTTGTCTAATAAAAGACGGTTTTCCAAATGATATTCTGGGTGTTTCTTGATTAATTGACCTTCTAATTTAAACTGAATAACTGTAATTGCTTTATGTATTTTAGCAATTGTTGCTTTATCACTATTATCATATTTTCTATCATCATAAACTTTTGGCATAAAATTCAAGCATTCATCATCTCTGTATGTTTCTATAGCAAAAGTAGAAAGTGGTCTTATATTAATACCATAACCTTCTTCTAAAATATCAATATTATTATATCTTGCACAAATTCTAACAACAGTTGCAATATTAGCTTTGTTTCCACAGCTTGCTCCCATCCATGATATATCATGATTTCCCCATTGCATATCAATGCTATGGAATTTTTTTAGTTTTTCAATTACTAAATCAGGATATTTTCCTCTATCAAATATATCTCCTAAAATGTGCAAATGGTCAATTGCCATTCGTTTAATTAAGTTGGAGATAGCAATAATAAAACTTTCTGCTTGCTTTAAATCAATAATTGTTTTTATTATTGCTTTATAATATCTTTCTTTATCTTTTTCAGTTCCTGCTTGAGAGTGTAATAACTCATCTATTACATATTCAAAACCACTATTAATCGCTTTTCTTACTTTTGACCTAGTATATTTTGAACTGATTTTTTTTGCTACCTCAATTAAACGATACAAAGTAATACTATACCATTCATCTAAATTTTCCGTTTTTTGTTTTACTAATTTAAGCTTTTCTTCAGGATAATAAATTAATGTAGCAAGTGTTGCTCTTTCTTTTTTAGTGATGGTACTTCCAAAAATACTATCAATTTTACTTTTTATAATTCCTCCACCATTATTTAAGATATGCACAAATGGTTCATATTCTCCATGAATGTCGCTTAAAAACATTTCTGTACCTTTTGGTAGATTAATAATAGCTTGTAAATTAATAATTTCCTCTGCTACTTCATTTATATTTCTGTATTCTTTACTTAATAATTCTAGATATTTTTGCTTATTATACCCATTTTCCATTCCAACTTCCCCCTACTATTCTTCACTAGTTTCTGCTACTTTATCTTCTTTCCTTAATAAATATCCTATTTTATATTTATCTAAAATATATCCTATATCTTTTGAAAATTCTTTTAGCATTACAATTTTAATTGTTGGATCTTTTCCTTTTAAATAATCATCAATAATTTGTTTTAACTGTTTCATATTTTTCATTTCAGGTTCAATTTTCTTTTGATGTTTTTCTACTCTATCAATTAGTTTTTCTTTTATCAATACAATATCTTCATTGCTTGCACATGAAATTCTTTGAAATAACTGAAATGGATCATAATATTTAAAAATTGGTATTTCCATACATTGTTTATCAAATTTCTCATAAAATTGTTCCATTTTCATTGGAATACATTTCATAATTTCTTCCGCTTGTTCTTTATACATTTTATCTAGTAATTGTTCATTTAATGTATTAAAATGTTTTAGTACATCATCCATATCCTCTGCAACATCATCTATTGCTATTTTTCCTAATTCTTCATTTACATTTGGGCAATAATCAGATGTTAAAGAGGCAATATTCATTCCGTTAAAAAATACACTTTTTAATGTTTTCAAATCGTATTCTATTAGGCCTTTTCTTGAAAAATAACTAAAATATGCAAATAATTTTACTATATCAATTAATCTTAGTTTTCCTTCTTTTACTTCTTCTAATACTTCTTTTATAATAAGGTCAAATTGATCATCAGATATTTTCCAGTATTCTTCTGTTAGTAATCTTTTATATGCTGGTAAATTTTCTGTATCTACAGTATTTCTGATTGTTTCCATATTTTCTTTAAATAGTTTCATATCAAAAATACGAGTTCTTACATAATATTCTATAAATTTAAAGAAACGATATTCTGATTTGAAATTATAATAATAATTATTATCAAATTCCTTAATATAGAATTGCCTATTATCCATTAAAATTCTTGAAGATACTAATATTGATTTATATTCTTCATTATCTTTAATATTAATGAATTTATCTTTTGTTATTTTACCAGCTTTTATTTCAAAGGAAACTGCAATTGTAAATATAAGCATTGTTTGCATTACTCTATGATTTGTATTTGGATATGATTTATTAACCATCTCAAAAATTTTTTTAAAATCATTTAATGCATGTTTTAAAATTCTTAAGTTTCTTGTTCCACTCTTATGGAAAGTTGAAATAATTAATCTTGTATTTTCTCTTAAAAATCTAATTAAGTCTGGATTATTTTCATATCTCATTAAAATACCATTGATTATATAATCAAATTTTGGAGCATATTCAAATGTTTCTCCTATTAGTTTTTCTTTAATTCTTTCATAGTCATTTGCTTTGTCAAATACGTGTTCAATTTTATCTTGAATTTTCTCCACCATTGGTATATCTGCTTTATTTAACTCACCTTGTTTGTCTAATAAATAAGTTGCTATAAACGTTTTCATCTCTAAATTAGAGCTTTTTAATTTAGTAGATAATTCTTTTTCATTACAAATTATTATTGTTTTTATATGGTCATGCTCTACGAAATTATTAATATATCCCAAAATATCTATAACATCAACATTTGCTCTTTCCAAATCATCAAAACATAATACTTTATCATCTGTTGAGAAAAAATCAGCATAATCAACTTTATCTCCGTTTTGAGTTACTCCAAAAAGATTAGCCATATCAATACCTGTTTTTGCATATTCTGGTATTGTTGTTTGTTCATTGCTATCCATGAATTTTCTTAAATTTTTATCCATTAAATGTGTTGTTTCTATAAATATTTTTTTACTTATTTCTTCTAAATTTGAAATTCCATATAAAGACATATAAATAGTTGTGTAACGTTTTCCATTTAATTGCATAGATTCTATTTTTTTACGAACTTTATTATTCCAGAAATGAGTCTTTCCTGAACCCCATTCTCCATTTATCATAACTGCATAATCTGTATAATCTGACCTTATATAATCTAATATACTTTCTACTAAATCTTCCAATTCTAATCACATTCCTTTCTTAAAGCATTATATACATTTGCCTTATTCTTCATTAGTAACTTTATATTAATTATTAATTATTTATTATCTATTATCATAAATTTTAAAAAATATAATTATAAATATGTTTTAATCTTTTGCTATTGTCAAAATTCCTATTTCTTTAGGATTTCCTTTTCTTAAAATTTTACTACATTCATTTACTGTGTTTCCTGTTGTATAAATGTCATCAATCAATAATATTTTTTTATCATTTATAAATTGTTTATTTTTTAATTCATATGCTCCTTGAATATTTTTTTCTCTTTCATCTTTATTTAATTTACTTTGTTCTACTATATTTTTTGTTTTAATTAAACAATTATTCAATAATTCTAAATTCATTCTTTTTGCAATTTCTTTTGCAATTAGTAGACTTTGATTATATCCTCTTTCTTTTTGTCTTTTTTTACTAATTGGAACTGGTATTATTTTATCATAGTTTTTTATATTTTCAAATATTTTTTTCTCTTTTAACAAAAAATTCGCAAAAGTAATATATAAATAAGATTTTTCATGAAATTTATAATCTAATATTAATTTTCTAATATTTCCTTCATACTTAAAACCACAAATCAATGAATTAAAATATTTATCTTTTATTTGCATATTAATATATATATCTAATTGTTTTTTTAGCATTATTGCACATTTGCTACATAAAAAATTTTTATCAATTTTGCCACAATTTCCACAAATTGGTGGATAAATCAAATTTGAGACAATGGGGACAGTCTTTATTTGTCTCATTATTTTGTCAAATGTTGTTATTTTTTGTCATCTCCTTCTTTTAATTTTCTGTAAAGCGTTGCTCTACTTATTTCTTTATAGAGTATATAATGTTATTTATGTTAATTCAATATATTTGCTTTATAATTCATCGCAATATCTGACAATTTTCTACAAAAAAATGAGACAATTAAAGGCCGTCCCCATTGTCTCCTCATTGTCTCATTTTGTATTCTAATCCTGTGTTTCTTTTTTTGCTGTCAATGTTTTGAATCATGTATTGTACTACATTTTCATATCCTACTATAATTAACATCTTTTTTGCTCTTGTGATTCCTGTATAAAGTAGGTTTCTTGTCATAAGCATTGGTGCTGATGGTGGTATTGCTATGATTACTACATCAAATTCACTTCCGTTGTGCTTTGTGTATTGTAATACTATAACTATGTTCTATTTGATCTAAATCTGAAAATTCATATAATGCAATTTTTTCATCATCAAATTTTATTTCTACTTGTTTGTTTAATTCATCTATTTTTAAGATTGTTCCTATTTCACCATTAAACACTCCTTGTCCCCATTCTTTACTTCCATAATTTTCTCTTTCCCAATCTATGTCATAGTTGTTTTTTATTTGCATAACTCTGTCTCCCTTGCGAAATACTGCTCCCATGCTAGATTTTTCTGGAGATTTATCTATATTAGGATTTAATTTTTCTTGTAATACTTTATTTAATTCTCTTGTACCTAACATTCCTTTTTTTGTTGGGGTTAATACCTGAATATTTTGAAAGAAATCATAATTTCCGTAATTTTGTAATCTTCCTGTGCATAATGATAAAATTTCAGATACCATTTTTTCTTGTGAATTTTCTTTTATAAAGAAAAAGTCTTCTTGTAGTTCTTCTTCAATTGTATCTTCTCCTTTTTTCAAAAAAGGTTCTCCGTTGTTTACTCTATGTGCATTTAAGACTATTTTGCTTTTTGCAGCTTGTCTAAAAATTTTATCTAAATGAATTGTAGTTATTTTTTCAGAATGTATCAAATCTTTTAATACACTACCTGGTCCTACTGATGCTAATTGATCCTCATCTCCTACTAATATTAACTTTGTTCCTTGATAAATACATTTTAGCAAGTAGTTCATTAAAAACATATCTACCATTGACATTTCATCTACAATAATTAAATCAGCATCAATTGGTGCTCCTTCATAGTTAGAATTATTTTTATACAAACTTTCTTCATCAATTTTTCCTATTTCTAAAAGTCTGTGCAATGTAGATGCTTCTTTTCCCGTTGCTTCTGTCATTCTTTTTGCTGCTCTTCCTGTTGGCGCACATAATACTACTTTTTTTCCATTTTCTTCGTAAATATCTATAATACTTTTTATAATCGTTGTTTTTCCTGTTCCTGGTCCACCAGTTACAATTGTTACATTATTTTCATTAATTAGTTCAATAGCTTCTTTTTGTTTGTCTGATAATTCTATTTGTGAATGTTTTTCTATTCTTTTCAATTCACTATTAATATTTTTCACTTTTTTTATGTTTTTGCTTTGTTCTAATCTCATAATTCTAATTGCTATTTCTTGTTCTGTTTCACAAAATTGAGATAAATAAACATATTCTTTTTTTTCTCTTTTTTCTATTACAATTTCATCTTTTACTTTTAACTGAATTAATCCATCCTCTATATTTTCACTAGATACATCTAATAATTGTATAACAAATTCTATTAAGTTTTCTTTTAAGACACAACTATGCCCATTATATGTGCTTCTGATTAATCCATATTTAATTCCACTTGTGATTCTTTTTTCATTATCATAACTAATTCCAATTTCTAGTGCCATTTGATCTATTTGCTTAAAGTCTATTCCTCTTGTTATATCAATTAAAATGTAGGGATTTGATTCAATTTCTTCAATTGCATTTGTTCCATATAATTCAAATACTTTTTTTGCATATTCAGCACCAATTCCAAATTTTTCTAAAAATCCTACTATTTGCCAAACTTCCCAATTTTCTATAAAGCTCTCTGATATTTCTTTTGCTTTGCTTTCGGATATTCCTCTTATTTCTGCTAACTTAATTGGTTCATCTCTTAAAATTCTGATAGTTTCTTCACCAAATCTATCTACAATTCTTTTTGCAATTGCTTGTCCTACTCCTTTGATATTTCCGTTTGCTAAATATCTTTGTAATGATGCTGCTGTTTTTGGCATTAATTTTTCAAATGTGTCAATTTTGAATTGTCTTCCATATTCTTTATGTTCTACAAATTTTCCAGTTAATTTTAAAGTATCTCCAGAATTAATAAATGGTAAATATCCTACTACTGTTGTAATTTCCTCTTCTGTTTCAAAATCTGCTATTGTATAACCATTTACTTCATTTTTATATATAATATCTAATACCTCTCCTGTTATCTCCATCTATTTCTCCTTTTCTTTTTTATATCATAAAGAAAATGGATTTTCAAGTTTCATCTATATTATCTATAATATCTTTACATTCTTTCCAACTAACTACTTTTAGACATTCATATTCTTCTGATAATTTTTTTGCAATTTCTTTTGTTTCATCAGTAGATTTTAAATCAGCTAATATAATATTTTTAAAGTATTCTTCTTTTCCATATAAGATTTTAAATAAAATTGATCTCAAAATTCCTTCTATTCTTTGTTCTTGATTTTTTGCTGCTATAATTAGATAAATTCCATCTGATGTCATTTTTGTATATGTAAATAAATATATAATGTTTTTCAAAATTTCAAATAACCCATAAAAGGCTAATGTCCAAAATATTGTATTTAATACAAATTCCATTTTATGCCTCCTATTTTTATTATATGTGTTTATTTTATTTTTGTTAAAATCTTTTTGTTATTAATACTGATATTTTGAGTCTAAATAGTAATGAGGCAGCACTTTTGCTACCTCATTGCCAATTTAATATTGGTATTCATATTATTTGCTTTCATTAGTTAAATATACCTCATATATATAATCATATGAATCGTAATTTCTAAAAATCAATTTATTATTACTTGAACAAGATGTTAATGGAAAAAATTCTTCATAATCACCGTTAGTAGTTTTTGATGAAATTATCCAATTTCCTCCTAAACTAAATCTAAGATCATTAATTTGACCAGCTGCGTTAGTTTTTTTGTATCTTACATATAAAAAAGAAAAATTTGATATATCTATTATATTATTAGTTGAACATGCAGTTTCTGTACTTCCTGTAATACTATAATATAATTGCATATTATCATTATTTTTTTGACTTCTAGCATTTGTTTGTGTATTTGTTAAGGTCCAACCTCCTGTGATTGTTTTGTATTCATTTCCTTCTTTATATAAATAAAGTTTATCTAAAGTTGTTTCATTTATAGTAGATGACATTTTTATTTTTCCAACTTCATCTATTGCAATTGCCATAATTTCATATTCTGTTTTTATATTTAGATTCATATAAGAATATTCAATCTCACTTGATACTGCTAACACTTTATTGTTTAACAAATATATATACCCTTTGGCTTGTGATAATATATTATCAGGAATTTTTACCGTTATGTATGTTCCATTAATCTCCTTTATTTCTGGAGTGAAATCGTCTATAATTGTAGATATATGATCACAATTTTCATTATAATTTCTTGTTCCATCAGTATATCGTTTTATTTTATTTTCATAATCTTCTAATATTATATTTTCATTTCGTTGTGCTTCATCCCATTTTTCCTTTGCTAATTGCGCTTTACCAAATAATCCATTTGATGTTAATTGTGATATTGCTATTCCTGCTAAAATTAGCAATATTATTACTGTTATTACTAATGATATTAGTGTTATACCTTTATTATTATACCTATCTTTTATTATTTGTTTCTTCATTTGTATTCCCCCATTTTTTATTGCATGAAATTATTTTTAATTTAATAAAATTTTATATAATTTCATTTACTTATTCAAGGGATACAGCTGTTTTTATTAATAACTTTTTTACATAATATTAAGCTATTTAATGATTATTTAACAAATTTCGACATAAAAAATGAGACAAATGAGGACTGTCCCCTTTGTCTCATATAAGTTGTAATATTGCAACTTCTGCTCCGTCTCCTCTTCTTGGTCCTGCTTTAATAATGCGTGTATATCCTCCTACATTTTTATCAGCATATTTTGGAGCTATTTCATTAAATAATTTTGATGGTAAATCTATATTATTACCTTCGCTATCTTTAACTTTGTTTAGTTTTCTCATAATTTTTCTTCTTGCATTTAATCTACTTGGCATATCTTTTTGTCTTTTTTCAGTAACTTCTTCTTTTACTACTTTTAAATATTCTCTACCATTTTTGCTTTTTACTAATTCTGTTTCTTTATTTCCTTTTGCATCTAATTTTGCTTTAACAACTTTAACATCAACCATTTCAAAATTATCTTTTTCTTTAATAGCAAGTGATATTATACTATCTGCTATTGATTTAACCTCTTTTGCTCTAGCAGAAGTTGTTTCAACTTTACCATACATGATTAAATCTGTTGTTAAATTCTTTAATATTGCCATTCTTATGTCTGTTGTTCTTCCTAATTTTCTATTAGTTGCCAATTTTTTCACCCTCCTTTAACTAATTGTTATTCATCTTCTTTTGCAAAATCTAATCCTAAAGAATGTAATTTTGCAGTTACTTCATCAAATGATTTTTTACCTAAATTTCTTACTTTCATCATATCTGTTTCTGATTTACTTGTTAAATCTTCAACAGTAGATATTCCTGCTCTTTTTAAGCAATTAAATGATCTTACAGATAATTCTAGTTCTTCAATTGACATTTCTAAAACTTTTTCTTTCTTATCTTCTTCTTTTTCTATCATAACTTGTGTATTTTTTGCTACTTCTGATAAATCTATGAATAGTTCTAGATGTCCTGTCATTACTTTTGCTGCTAAACTTAAAGCTTCATGAGCTTTTAAACTTCCATCTGTCCAAACTTCTATTATTAATTTATCATAATCAACCATTTGACCAACTCTAGTATTTTCAACCTGGTAATTTACTTTTTTTACAGGTGTATAAATAGAATCTATTGGTAATACTGATATATCTTGATTTGGTTTTTTATTTTTTTCAGCAGAATTATATCCTCTTCCTCTATCAGCAGTTAGTTCTATTTTTAAGTGTCCACCTTTTGCGACAGTAGCTATATGTAAATCTGGATTTAGTATTTCTACTGTTCCATCAGTAATAATATCTGATGCTTTAACTTCACCTTCACCTTTAAAGTCAATTCTCATTACTTTTTCTTCGTTTTCATCAAATCTTAATCTGACATTTTTTAAATTTACTATAATTTCTGGTACATCTTCTACTACATTTGGTATAGATGAAAATTCATGCAATACACCTTCGATTTTTGCACTTGTTATAGCACATCCTGGAAGTGATGAAAGTAATATTCTTCTTAATGAATTTCCTATTGTTACTCCATAACCTCTCTCTAATGGTTCACAAACAAATTTTGCATAATTGTTTATATCATCAACCTCTAGACATTCAATATTTGGCTTTTCAAATTCTATCATTTTTACCTCCTAATATTTGAGAACAAGTCTCTTAAAAAACTTTATAGGTTTTTTTAGTAAAATTTTTAAAGTTTTGATTAAACCTTCTATTTTATTTCCTATTTTAATTATTATTTTGAGTAAAGCTCTACTATTAAATGTTCTTCGATTGGAATATCAATATCTTCTCTAGATGCTAATCTAATTACTTTACCACTTAATTTTTCAGTATTTTTTTCTAGCCATGCTGGAACTGGTCTCTTAGCAGATTCTTCAGCATTAATTTTTATTGTACTGTTATCTTTTTTACTTTCTCTAACAGTAATAACATCTCCTACTTTTACTAAATATGAAGGGATATCAACTTTTTTACCATTTACTTCAAATTGAGCATGATTTACAAATTGTCTTGCTTGTGCTCTTGAAGTTCCATATCCTAGTCTATATACTACATTATCTAATCTACTTTCTAATATTTGTAATAAGTTTTCACCTGTTACACCTTTTTTATTAGAAGCCATTTCGAAATATTTTCTAAATTGTTTTTCTCCAACTCCATAATATGCTTTTGTTTTTTGTTTTTCTCTTAATTGAGTTCCGTATTCAGAAAGTTTTGCTCTTTTTTGTCCATGTTCACCTGGTGCATAATTTCTTCTTGAAACACTACATTTATCTGAATAACATCTTTCACCTTTTAAGAACAATTTTTGTCCTTCTCTACGGCATCTACGACATTGTTCATCTTTATATCTTGCCATTTTTTACTCCTTTCTTTTTTTTAACAATAAGTGTACTTCTTGTTTTTATTTTTATACTCTTCTTCTTTTTGGTGGTCTACAACCATTGTGTGGTATTGGTGTTACATCTTTTATTGCACTTATTTCAAGTCCAGCTGTTTGAAGTGCTCTAATTGCAGCTTCTCTTCCTGAACCTGGTCCTTTAACAAATACTTCAACTGTTTTTAATCCATGTTCCATAGCTGCTTTAGCTGCTGTTTCTGCAACTTGACCTGCAGCAAATGGTGTGCTTTTTCTAGAACCTTTAAATCCTAATTCTCCAGCACTTCCCCATGAAATTGTATTTCCTTGTGTATCTGTAATTGTAACGATTGTATTATTAAAACTAGAATGAATATGTGCTGAACCTTTTTCAATGTTTTTTCTATTTCTTCTAGCTACTTTTTTTGTTGTTACATTTTTAGCCATTTTGCTTAATTCCTCCTTATTTACTATTTTTTGCTTTTACTAACAAGTTTTCTAGGACCTTTTCTTGTTCTAGCATTAGTTTTTGTTCTTTGTCCTCTTACTGGTAATCCTCTTCTATGTCTTAATCCTCTATAACATCCAATTTCTGTAAGTCTTTTTATGTTTAAAGCAACTTCTCTTCTTAAATCACCTTCTACTGTATATGATTCATCAATTGCTTTTCTAATTTCGTTAACTTGTTCATCTGTTAAGTCTTTTACTCTAGTATCTGGATTTATACCAGCTTTTTCAAGAATTTTTCTAGAACTTGATACACCTATTCCATAAATATATGTAAGTCCTATTTCTACTCTTTTTTCTTTAGGTAAATCTACTCCTGCTATACGAGCCATATTTTTTTGCACCTCCAAAATAATTCATTATTTTTTTATTTATGATTTGTCCTAAATTTCTTTAAAGGTGAAATGCATTTAATCAATTATAATTTAAGGACTTTGATTAAATCTTTAAAAAAATTTAAAACATATATATAAACACAAATTGATATGTATATATTATAAAATATACACAGCCGCTACCAAATTTGTGTTATTAGCTATTTTAAGGATTAACCTTGTCTTTGTTTATGTTTAGGGTTTTCACAAATAACTCTAATTTTTCCTTTTCTTTTAATAATTTTACATTTATCACATATCTTTTTTACTGATGCTCTTACTTTCATTTTTTTACACCTCCTTGGCTAATTACAGTGGCTGCTTATTAGCCTTTCTGCTTATTTATATATATCTTGGGTTAATTTAAAACGTTATTTTGCTCTCCAAGTAATTCTTCCTCTTGTTAAATCATATGGTGAAAGTTCTACTTTTACTTTATCTCCTGGCAAGATTTTTATATAATTCATTCTTAGTTTTCCTGAAATATGAGCTAATATTTGATGTCCATTTTCAAGTTCAACTTTAAAATTAGTATTTGGTAAAGTCTCTACTACTGTACCTTCTACCTCTATTACATCTTCTTTTGCCAATTTGTTCCCCTCCTATTTTAAGAGTTTTATTATACAATATTTTCCTTTAATCACATAATAACTATTGTATTATACAATACTTTTAAAGTATTGTCAATATCTCTGGCTCTTTTTCTGTAATTAAAATTGTATTTTCGTAATGTGCTGATAAACTACCATCTTCTGTTATGATTGTCCAACC
Organism: uncultured Clostridia bacterium; assembly: GCA_947627555.1. Lineage (GTDB taxonomy): Bacteria > Bacillota > Clostridia > TANB77 > CAG-508 > CAG-269. Next base: position 31,026 of record CANQWL010000004.1, read on the forward strand.
ATCATCTAATTCTAAAATATCTGGTTTTCCTTGGATTACCATAGGTTCTATTGCCAAAGTCATTCCTGGCTCTAAACGAATTCCTCTTCCTGCTTTTCCATAGTTTGGAATTCCTGGGTCTTCATGCATTGCTTTTCCAATTCCATGTCCTTGAAATTCTCTTACTACACTATATCCTTGTGATTTAACATATTCTCCTATTGTATGACTTATATCGCCTATTCTATACCCCGGCTTTGCATATTTTATTCCTTCGAAAAATGCTTGCTTTGTTACCTCTACCAATCTTCTTGCATCTTTCGATACATTTCCTATCATAAATGTTCTTGCTGCATCCCCATTATATCCATTTTTTAATGCTACTGTATCAATACTTACAATATCTCCATCTTTAATTATTTTATTTTTAGATGGAACTCCATGTATTACTTCATCATTAATAGAAATACATATTGATGCTGGATATGGAGGTACTCCTTTAATTCCTGGATTATATCCTTTTTCTGCTGGAATAGCACCTAAATTTTTCATTAATTGTTCCGCAATTTGATCTACTTCCCATGTTGTCATTCCTGGTTTTATCTTTTTTTCAATTTCTTGATACATTATTGCAACTACTTTACAAGCTTCTTTCATATATTCTATTTCTTTTTTTGATTTTATTGTTACCAATATGTTCATCTCCTTATGATGATTGTATATTTTATTCTGAAATTTCTTTTATAATGTCTTCTGCAACATTCTTTCCAAATCTATTAATTCTTTCACTTACTTCTTCTGTTCGTAGCTTTCCCTTTTTATTATAATAATCAATTAATTGGCTAGTTTGTTCAAAATATGTTTCTAATCTTGATTTTACTGTTTTTGCATTATCATCTTTTCTTTTTACTAATTCATGTCCACATTTATCACAAATTCCTTCTTGTTGTGGTGGACTTAATTTAACATTGTAAACAGCCTTACAATTTTGGCATACTCTTCTGTTTTCAACTCTTTCTATTATTTCATCTTCTGGTGTTGTCAAGTTAATTACCATATCTAACTTTGTTTGTTTTTCTTTTAAAATTTTTTCTAATTCTTCCGCTTGTTTTATTGTTCTTGGAAACCCATCGAGAATAACTCCTTTTTGTGCATCAGGTTCTTCTAATCTACTTTTTACTAAATCAACTGTAATTTCATCTGGAACTAACTCTCCTTTTGATATATACTTTTCTGCTAGAATTCCTAATTTTGTATTTTCTTTTATATGCTTTCTAAATATATCACCTGTTGACACTTGTGGTATATTCATTTTTTCAGATAATATACCCGCTACTGTCCCTTTACCTGTTCCTGGTGCTCCTAACATTATAATTATCATAATTTTTCCTCCGTTTTTACTTTTAGATTATTTTTTATATTAATAATCTTTATAATATTGACTAAATAAATTTCCCTAAATGTTTATATATTAATATTTTTGACAAATAGTAGTAATATATAAACAGCTTTTATAAAAATACTATTAACTAATAAACATTATAAAAACTATTAAAATCAATAGAGATAGAATAAAGGGGTTGTATGATATATTTAAATTTTATTACTTACATACCCCTATTTTGCTTTATCATTATTCTATATAGACAACTTTGCGTATACAAAATATATTCCTTCTCTAATTATATTTTTATTCTAAGAATCCTTTATAATGTCTCATTGCTAAATAAGATTCTAACTGTTGTACTGTTTCTAGTGCAACACCTACAACAATTAATATTGATGTACCACCAAATGCTATATTTAAGTTTGTAAATCTTAATAACATTGGTATAATTGCTATTAATGCTAAGAAAAAGCCACCAAACCATGTTAACTTAGATATAATTGATGATAAATATTCTGTTGTTGGTCTTCCTGCTCTAATTCCTGGTATAAATCCACCATTTTTCTTAATATTATTTGATACTTCTGCTGGATTAAATGTAGCATAAGTATAGAAAAA
>CANQWL010000005.1 GCA_947627555.1 uncultured Clostridia bacterium
TCTTTAGCTGTTGTATAGACATATAGGTACTAAATGACATAATAAGAAAAATTACTATTGATAAAACAATATTTACTATTGTTTTATCAATATTTAAGTTCCGTTGTTTCATTTTAGATTCCTCCTTTTTGGAATTTTCTGCAAATGTCTTAGTTACAGAATGCATTTTATCATATTTACATAAAAAAGTCAATAATAGTATATTAGAGAATAATTGACATAGTTTTTTAAATATAGTATCATTAAAAAGTAACACGAAATATAGTATTCAGCTACTAATTGTAGCAGAAAGGAACAGGTGAGGATATGAAAACTCGCATTCAGACCATTACTAAAAAGAAATTGCAGGAGACCTTAAAAAAAGGTGGATGTGGGGAATGCCAAACCTCTTGCCAAAGTGCTTGCAAAACTTCTTGCACAGTAGGAAATCAAAAGTGTGAGAAATAAGCCAGGGCAAAAAAGGATGAGACAATGGGGACAGTCTTCAATTGTCTCATTCTTTTTGTTATTTTTTGTCGAATAATTAATAATTATGAATTAAAAATGAGACAATTGAAGACTGTCCCCATTGTCTCAACAAAAAAATGACTAAATTTGTTGACTAAAAAAAGTGGTAATGATATAATAAACTCGAAAAATAAGACATAAGTAAAAATAAAAATAGATAAACGAAAGAATTGTTTGGAGGAAAAACATATGGAAAAAATAAAGAAAATTTTATTTCTAATAATTATTTTCACAATAATTTCATATAGTTTGCTAGGATTAATTAATTATACTACTTATGCAGCAGTAACTCAAACTATTAGTTCAGATATCAATGGAATTAATGATAGTCTATATCCAGGAATTAAAGAAAGAATTAATGCTTTAAAGGCAAAATATCCTAATTGGAATTTCAAAATTTTATATACAAATTTAGATTGGAATGATGTTATTTTAAATGAATATGTAGGACATAATTCAGGACCAAGAAACATGATACAAGCAACATCAGATTATCAAGGAGCATGGATTTGTCCAGCATGTAACTATCAAAATGGAAGCTGGCGTTGTGCTTCGCAAGATGCAATAAAATATATGATGGATCCTCGTAATTCATTAAATGCTTCTGATATTTTCCAATTTGAGGAGTTAACAAACAATGGATATGATATTAATGTTATTAATTCTATGATTAATGGAACTTTTTTACAAGGACAAGCAAATATTATAGTCAATTCTGCTAATGCTTCAGGAATTAATCCATATTATATTATAGCTAGATTAATTCAGGAACAAACTAGAAATGGATCACCTTTAAGTGATGGTTCTAGAGGATATTATAATCCATTTAATATACAAGCAACTGGAAATACAGACCCAGAAGTTATAACAAATGGAATAAATTATGCAAAAACAAAAGGATGGGATACATTAGAAAAAGGAATTACAGGAGGAATAAATTTCTTATCTAGTGAATATACAAAAAAAGGACAAAATACATTATATTTACAAAAATTTGATGTAGAGAGTGCATCAAACGGATTATATTGGCATCAATATATGCAAAATTTAATGGCAGCACAAAGTGAAGGATCAACATTAAGAAAAACTTATGAAGGTATGAACTCAATAAGTTCTTCACATATATTTATAATACCAGTATATAAAAATATGCCATCATCTGCGTGCAGTAGGCCAAATGGTAGTAGTAGTCCAACAGTATCAGGAGATATTGTAAGAATAAATGTAACAGATGCTCTTAATTTAAGAAATGCACCAAATGGAACAGTTATAGGTACTTTATATAAAGATGAAATTGTTACAAGAATAGAAAAGGCAACTGCTAGAAATGGAAAGACATATTGGGATAAAGTTAGAAAATCTGATGGTACAGAGGGCTATGTAGCAAGAGAGACAGATATAGATGAAGCTAATTATAAATTATATTTAGTACCAATAAATGAAGAAAATAATTCAAGTTCATCAAATTCAACATTAAATGATGTTAATACAGCAAATATCAAAATAACAAATTCAAATAAAGAAATCACAGTTAGTCCAAATGTAACTGTGCAAGATATAATTAATATTGTTGGTAGTGTAAGTGTTAAAGATGTTAATGGAAATGCTATATCAGCTTCTAATAAAATAGGTACAGGAGCAAAAATAAATAATATGTATGTGGTAATAAAAAAAGGAGACGCAAATGGAGATGGAAATGTAAATTCAGGAGATTTATTAGGAGTGCAAAAGCATTTACTAGGAGTGAAAAATTTGCTAAATACAGCTTACGGAGCAGGTGCTGATTTAACTAAAGATGGAAATATAAATTCTGCTGATTTATTAAAAATTCAAAAGTATTTATTAGGGGTATCTAGTATAGAGATATAAGAAAGGAGAAATAGAATGTTAAAAAATAAGATAAAAATAGTAGGTTTAACAATTATAGCGTTTTTTATATTTATTTTATTAGATATTAATAATGTTGATGCAGCAAGTGCTAATATATCAACAAAGACATCTGTAAATAAAGGAGAAAGTGTAACAGTTACTGCAACTGTTAGTGCTGGAGCTTGGAACTTAACTTTATCTGGAGCAGGACAATCTGTAAAATTGGTTGGACAAACTAGTACAACAGCAAATGCTTCAGACTCTAAAAGCATAACTTTTACAGCAAATCAAAATACTACTTTTACATTAACAGGTGATATAACAGATTTTGATACAGATGTAACTACCAATGTTTCAAAATCTGCAGTAATTAATGTGAGCCAAGCAGCAAGTGATACATCTACAACTCCAAATAATAGTGGAGCCACCAATCAAGAAACAAACAAAAAATCAAGCAATGCAAACTTAAGTAATTTAGGAATAAGACCAAATGATTTTACAGGATTTAAAGCAGCAACAACATCATACAATGTAACAGTTCCATCAAATGTGCAAGAAATAGAAGTATATGCTACAGCACAAGACTCAAAAGCAAAAATATCAGGAACCGGAAAAAAACAATTGCAAGAAGGACAGAATGCAATAGCAGTAGTAGTAACGGCAGAAGATGGAACAAAAAAAACATATACTATTAATGTAACTAAAAGTGGAGAAACAGAAGATCCAGAGAAGGAAGAAGAAGTATCAAAAGGATTATCAGAACTAAAAATTGGAGATTTAGAATTAACCCCAGAATTTAAAACAGATGTATATGAATATACTATTAAGTATGTAGGAACAGAGACATCTTTAGATATTAATGCAATTGCTACAGATAAGGACTATATAGTAGATATTACGGGAAATGAAAATTTGCAAGAAGGTGAAAATATTATCACAATATTAGTATCTGATGCTGAAGAAAATAATGTAGCAACATACCAAATAAAAGTTGATAAAAGTTTAACAGAAGAAGTTGCAATACAAGCAGAAAATCAGAATGTGAGAAATGGACAAAAACAAAATAGAATTATAATAATAGGAGTTATTATATTAGTAGGTATTATTGCAATTATAATTTATATAATTATTAGACGTAAAAGAAACAACAATTGGGAAGAAGAAGATTATTCAATGCCATATTCTGATGAAGAAGAATATGATAATGAAGATTATAATTATGAAGAATATGAGAACCAAGATAATAGTATAGAAGAACATCAAAGTGATAACTTAGAAGAAGAGTATGATGAGCAAAATAATAATATAGAAGAATATAATAACCAAGATGATAATAATGAAGAATATAATAATCAAAGCGATAAAGAAGCTTTAAAAGAAAAATTTTTAAATAATTATAACTCTAATAATAACGAATATGAAGATTGGGAAGAAGATATACCAAAGAGAAAAAGACATAAAGGAAAAAGATTTAAGTAAAATAAAAATATATTATTCATATAAAAAAAGGAACTCAAAAATATTAGGAGTTCCTTTTTGCTATTATGCTATGTTAATAAAGGGATTAGCAACAACCTCCTCTATTACCACCACAACAACAACAGATTAATAAGATAAGGATTATAATCCAGCAACAATCATCGCCAAATCCGAATCCGCCACATCCTCTATTCTCTGGCATAGTCTAGACCCCCTTCCGTTTAAGAAATATGTTTCTCTTTTGTTGTTTCATTTGTATGGTATATCATATGAAAAAAATAAAAATGTGTTACAATTTAAAAATAAATATAAGACTATTTGTATTGAACTTTAAAAATAAAAAATTATTTATTCTGTTCGCTTTTTTATTAAAAGAAAATGTGATACAATTTTAAACACAGAAGGAGAGAATAAAGGATGTCTGATAAATCAAAAAAAGTAGGAGAAATATTTAGTGATTATAAAACAAGTTCAAATATAAAATATGCAGAAATAACAGCTTTAAACGTAGTAAAAAAGAATAATACACTACAAGTAAAGCTTTATTCTGATGAATATATAGAAATAAAAGAAATATGGTATTTTGAAAAATTTTTAAAAGAAAGATTTAGATTTGAACATATAGATATACAAATAAATTATCACGAAAAAGTAGAACATAAAGGAATTACTGAAGAATGGAAAAATATAATAGCATATATGGCCCATAAATACCCATTAACAAAGCCAATGTTATTATTAAAAAGTGATATAGAAGTAAAAGAAAAACAAATTTTAGTTAAAATGCATATTAAAGGTGCAGATTTCCTAAAGGCAAAAAAGACAGATATTGAATTAGCAAATGTATTAAAAAACTTATTTGGAAAAGAATATAAAATTGAACTAATAGAAGAAATATCAAAAGAAGAAATTCAAAAAATTAAAGATAATTTAAAAAAAGAAGAAGAGCAAATTATTGCAAAAATAGAAGAAAATAATCACTTTAAACAAATACAAGAGATGCAAGTTCCAGAATATAATGATGCTAACTATATGCCACCAACAGACCTAGAAGGATATATACCACCAATAGACCGGTGAATATAATGACAATACATTAGTTGAACATGATGAAACAGAAATAAAAGAGTATATTATGGGAAAACCATCAAAAGCGAAAGAAAATCTTATAAAAATAAAAGACATTAGTGCAGATGTTGGTAGAGTTACATTAGAAGGAAGAATAGTAACAGTAGAAGTACGAGAAACAAAATCAGGAAAAGGAATGATTATATTAGAATTATATGATGGGACAGGTATAATTACATGTAAGTCATTTGCAAAAGATTTATCAGAAGGGGAAAGTATTGTAGAAAAAATAAAAAACGCACAAGCAATAAAATTAATTGGAAAAGCAGGGTTAGATACTTATGCAGGAGATGTAACAGTAATAGCAAATACAATTATAGAAACAAATGCAGAAGTACCAGAATTACCAAAGGAAGATGAAATCGAAGATACTCCATTAATTTTAGGAGCTTCACAAAACATTACAGAACCAGTAGTTAAAATACAAGATTTAGGAGTTGAGGATGGAAAGGTAGCATTACAAGGAGAGGTATTGTATTCAGAAGACAGAACGCTAAAATCAGGAAAAACTTTATTTAGTTTTGACTTATATGATGGAACAAGTACAATTACATGTAAAGCATTTTTAGAGAAAGATAAAGCAAAAAAAATAATGAAAAGAATCCAAAAGTCAAAAGGAATTAAGTTATCAGGAACGGCGCAAATGGATACATTTTCAAATGAATTGACAGTAATGGCAAATACAATAATAGAAACAGAAGGAATTAAAAAACAAACTAGACAAGACAATAGCGAAGTAAAAAGAGTAGAATTACATATGCATACACAAATGAGCCAAATGGATGCTATGACATCAGCAACTGATTTAATAAAAAGAGCAATGAAATGGGGAATGAAATCAATTGCAATTACAGACCATGGTGTAGTACAAGCATTCCCTGAAGCACATAAATTATTAGGTTATGATAATCCAGATATGAAAGTAATTTATGGAGTAGAAGCCTATTTAGCACCAGATAAAAATGCAATTGTAACAAATGGAAAAAGCCAAGATATTGATACGACTTATTGCGTTTTAGACTTAGAAACGACAGGATTTTCAGCTACAACAGAAAAAATAACTGAAGTCGGAATTATGAAAGTAAAAGATGGAGAAGTAATAGATGAATTTAGTACATTCGTAAATCCAGAAAAACATATACCACAAAGAGTATCAGAAGTAACTAATATAACTGATGAAATGGTTGCAGATGCAGAAACAATAGACAAAGTATTCCCTAAAATTTTAGAATTTATTGAAGGGTCTGTTTTAGTTGCTCATAATGCACCATTTGATATAGGATTTTTAAAACAAAATGCAAAAGCATTGGGATATGAATTCGACTATACATATATTGATACTTTGAGTTTAGCAAAAGATTTATTTCCAGATTATAAAAAATATAAATTAGGGAAAATTGCAGAAAACTTAGGAATTAAAGTAGAAGTAGCACATCGTGCATTAGATGATGTTGATACAACAGTAAAAGTATTTCGTGTAATGATGGATATGTTGAAAAAACGAGGGGCTAAAAAAGTAGAAGATATTGAACAAGTAAGTAGTACAGAAGAAACAAGAAAAGAAGCATATAAAAAACTAAAAACATATCATGCCATCATTTTAGCTAAAAACTATGTAGGGTTAAGAAATTTATATAAATTAGTTTCTTATTCTCATTTAGATTATTTTTATCGTAAGCCAAGAATTTTAAAAAGTCTATATAAAAAATATTCAGAAGGACTTATGTTAGGTAGTGCTTGTGAAGCAGGAGAACTATATCAAGCAATTGAACTTGGTAGACCAGATGAAGAAATTGAAGAAATTGCAAATGATTATGATTATTTAGAAATACAGCCAATAGGAAATAATCAGTTTTTAGTGCGTAATGAAATTGTAAAAGATGAAGAAGCTTTGCGTGATATTAATAGAAAAATTGTAGCACTTCGGAGAAAAGTTAAATAAACTAGTAGTTGCAACCTGTGATGTTCATTTTATGGATCCACAAGATGAAATATATAGAAGAATTTTAGAAGCAGGACAAGGATACGAAGATGCAGACAATCAAGCACCATTATATTTAAGAACAACAGAAGAGATGCTTGAAGAATTTAGCTATTTAGGAGAAGAAAAGGCATATGAAGTTGTTGTAACAAATACTAATAAGATTTCAGATATGTGTGATAGAATAAGTCCAATTTCGCCAGAAAAATGTCCACCACATATTCCAGGTTGTGAACAAACAATTAAAGATATAGCTTATTCAAAAGCACATGAATTGTATGGGGACCCATTACCAGAAATAGTCCAAACAAGATTAGATAAAGAATTAGACTCTATTATAAAAAATGGATTTTCAGTTATGTACATAATAGCACAGAAATTAGTATGGAAATCTAATGAAGATGGATATATAGTAGGTTCTAGAGGATCTGTTGGTTCATCTTTTGTTGCAAATATGACAGGAATTACAGAGGTAAATTCTTTACCTGCACATTATAGATGTCCTAATTGTAAATTTTCAGATTTCACAGATTACGGCTATAAAAACGGATTTGACTTACCAGATAAATTATGTCCAAAATGTGGACATAGTTTAGATAAAGATGGAATGGACATACCTTTTGAAACATTTTTAGGTTTTAATGGAGATAAAGAGCCTGATATAGACTTGAATTTTTCAGGAGAATATCAAGCAAAAGCACATAAATATACAGAAGTAATATTTGGAAAAGGGACAACATTTAAAGCTGGAACAATAGGAACAATAGCAGATAAAACAGCTTATGGTTATGTAAAAAAATATTATGAAGAAAGAAATATTCCTATTAATAGAGCAGAAACACAAAGAATAGCTACTGGATGTACTGGAATAAAAAGAACAACAGGACAACACCCAGGGGGAATTATTGTTGTACCAAAAGGAAGAGAAATATATGAATTTTGTCCAGTACAACACCCAGCAGATGATCCAAATTCAGATATCATAACTACACATTTTGACTATCACTCAATTGACCAAAACTTATTAAAGTTAGACATTTTAGGACATGATGATCCAACAATGATTCGTATGTTGCAAGACATTACAGGAAAAGACCCAACAAAAGTACCATTAGATGATAAAGAAACAATGTCAATATTTAGTTCTACAGAAGCATTAGGTGTAACAAAAGAACAAATACACTCAGAGGTAGGAAGTTTTGGAGTACCAGAGTTTGGAACAAAATTTGTTAGAGGAATGTTAGTAGATACTAAGCCAAAAACATTTGATGAGTTAATTAGAATATCACGGACTATCACATGGTACTGATGTATGGCTTGGTAATGCACAAAGCCTTATAGAAGCAGGAACAGTAACCCTGCAAGATGCAATCTGTTGTCGTGATGATATTATGATTTATTTAATGAAAATGGGATTGCCACCAAATTCAGCATTTAAAATAATGGAAACAGTTCGTAAAGGAAAAGCATTAAAAGATCCAGCAAAATGGGAAGAATATAAGGCATTAATGAAAGAACATGATGTACCAGACTGGTATATTAAATCTTGTGAAAAAATAAAATACATGTTTCCAAAAGCCCATGCAGCAGCATATGTAACAAATGCATTTAGAATAGCATGGTTTAAAGTACACGAACCTTTAGCATATTATGCAGCATATTTTTCTATTAGAGCAGATGAATTTGATAGTGATTGTATGATTTTTGGAAAAGAAAAAGTTAAAAATAAAATGAAAGAAATTGATTTACAAGGAAATAATGCAACTGCAAAAGATAAAAATATGTATGCAATTCTAGAATTAGTACTAGAAATGTATGAAAGAGGATTTGAATTTTTGCCAATGGATTTATATAAATCTCATTCAACTAAATTTTTAGTAGAAGATGGGGCAATTAGACCACCACTAAATAGCATACCAGGACTTGGTACTGTTGCAGCAGTAGGAATAGAAAAAGCTAGAAATGAAGGAAAATTCATGTCTATCGATGATTTGAAAATTCGTTCTAAAGTGGGTAATTCTGTAACAGATTTATTAAAAAATTATGGTTGCTTGAAAGGTATGAGTCAAAGTAATCAGATGAGTTTGTTTGGATAAGGTAAGATATAATTATATTTTTCATAACTTTGTGTGTCGCAACTTCCATAATAGAAAACACTAGTATGAAAGTTGCTCCAATCGCACTCACTCCGTTCGTTTGGTTGCTTACGCAGTTATTCAAAATATAATTATAAAGACTTTAAATTATTAAAAGAGAGGAAACTTGTTATGAGGGTTTTAATAAAGAATTGTAATTTAATATCAATGAGTGAAAATAGGAAAAAGTATGAGGAGAATATAGATTTATTAATAGAAGATAAACAGATTACTCGAATAGATAAAGGTATAGAAGAGAAAGTGGATAAGGTAATAGATGCAACTGGTAAAATTATTATGCCAGGTCTTATTAATACGCATTCTCATATAAGTATGAGTATTTTTAGAGAAACTGTAGATGGATATAAAACACAAGATTGGCTGAAAGAAAAAATCTGGCCAATGGAGGATAAATTGCAAGAAGAGGATATTTATTGGGCAACACTTTTATCATGTATAGAAATGATAAAAACAGGAACTACAACAATCAATGATATGTATTTTATGACTGACAAAATTATTGAAGCAGCATTAGAGACAGGTATACGTTTGCAAACAACGCGTACTTTAATGGGATATGAAGAAAAAGATGATCAAAGATTAAAAGAGTTAGAAGAATTAATTGAAAAATATAATCAAGATACGATTAGTTTTAATGTAGGTATTCATGGATTATATACAAGTAATGAACAATATGTAAAAAAGTGTATTGAATTTGCTGAAAATAAGAATTTACCAATTCATATGCATTTTTGTGAAAATGAACAAGAAAGAGAAGATATTAAAAGAGATTATAATGTAAAAACTCCAGTAGAGGTTATATTAAGAGACTTTAAATGTACTCATAATATATTAGCACATAGTGTTAAATTAGATGAACAGGATATTAAAGTTTTAAGTAAAACGAATTCATATATATCACATTGTCCAGTAAGTAACTTAAAATTAGGCTGTGGTATAGCAAAAATAAAAGAAATGTTAGAAAATGGATTATGTGTATCTTTAGGAACAGATGGACAAGGAAGCGGAAGTAATTTAGATATGTTTGAAACAATGAAATTTACTGCATTATTGCAAAAAGGGGTAAATGAAAATCCAGAATTATTACCTGCATATGAAATATTAAAAATGGCAACTATAAATGGGGCAAAAGCATTAAAATTAGATAAAGAAATTGGAAGTATTGAAATAGGAAAAAAAGCAGATATTATTATGATAAATGTAAATAATATATTAACACAACCGATAAATAATGTATTTGCAGAAATTGTATATAATGTAAAAGGTACAGATGTTGAAATGACCATGATTAATGGAAAAATTATTATGAAAAATAAAGAGCTTGAAGGGATAAAAGAAACACAAATATGTGAAAAATGTAATCAAATTATACAAAGAATATCAAAATAGAAAGAGGTAAAAACATGTATGAAAGTACAATAAATATAGGAGAAATTTTTACAATAAAAAATATTATTATTTATTTTATTATTATTAATTTATTTGGCTTTTTTATCATGTGGCTAGATAAAAGAAAAGCAAAGAAAGGAAAATGGAGAATTCCAGAAAAGACATTATTTATTATTACAGGGCTTCGGTGGTGGAATAGGAACAATAGCAGGAATGTATACTTTTAGACATAAGACACAAAAATTAAATTTTGTTATTGGTTTTCCTTTTATAACAATTTTAGAAATTATAGCAGTTATTTATTTTGCTATAAAGTAAAGAAATGAAAATATAGATTTTTTAATAATTCTCGTTAAAAAAATAATTAAAGAATTCTAAATTAATTTTATGATATAATTATGTAATAAATATATTAAACTAAAAAATAGTGAAAGTTTAAAACAATTGATAATAAAGAGTTTTAAGCTTTTACTATTTTTTGGCTTTATATTAAAAAATAAAAAAAATAGGTACACATAAATAGTACCAAAATAAAAGAAAAATGAAAAAAGTGTATAGATAAAAAATAAATGTGAACAACTTGTGAAATAAATTCAAGTAAATTAAGTTATTCACAAAGTTATCCACAATATCCACAGCCAAAATTTTTTTTGTATAAAATAAAGAAAAATGTTAAAATAGGAAACATAAAATAAAAAAGATGACATAATTGTAAAGAAAATGAAACATTTCTATAATACTTTTGTAATAATAATGTAAAAATATAGATAAAATTTTTAAAATAACACAAAAAACGACTTTTTCATATAATAATAGAGAAAATATTATTTGAGAAAAAATAATTAATAAAATAAATTTATTAATAATGCTTTTAGGAGGAAAAAATGTTAAATAAATTGATTTATATTTTTCAAAAACAACAATTAAGAAACATTGAAGAAAGAGATATCAATATGGAACAATTACAGAAAATGGTTGAAAAAGGAGCAATTTTAGTAGATATTAGAAGCCCACAAGAATATGGAGAAGGGCATTTACAAGGGAGCATTTCAATTCCAGAATATGAATTTAGAATAAAAGCAAAAAATATTTTACCAGATAAAAATGTACCTATTATTGTTTATTGTGGTACAGGAATAAGGAGTAAAAGAGCTCAAAAAAAATTAGAGAGAATGGGCTATGAGAGAGTATACAATTTATATCAAGGATTTGAGAGTTATTGCTAAAACAATTATTGATTATTTGTCTAGTGTATGTTAAAATACCAGATATAAGTTAAAAATGAAGGAATGATAATAAATATGGATAACAGACAAAAGCATATTAGAAACTTTAGTATCATAGCTCATATAGACCATGGTAAATCAACGCTAGCTGATAGATTAATAGAAATGACAGGTGTACTATCAAAAAGAGAAATGGAAAGTCAAGTTTTAGACAATATGGAAATTGAAAAAGAACGAGGAATTACTATTAAATCACAAGCAGTTAGAATGATTTACAAAGCAAAAGATGGACAAGAATATACATTAAATTTAATAGATACTCCAGGTCATGTAGATTTTAATTACGAAGTATCAAGAAGCTTAGCTGCATGTGATGGTGCAGTTCTAGTTGTAGATTCAAGTCAAGGAGTAGAAGCACAAACACTTGCAAATGTTTATCTAGCAATAGATAACAATCTAGAAATATTACCTGTATTAAATAAAATAGACTTACCAAATGCAAGAGTAGAAGAAGTAAAAAATGAGATAGAAGATATTATAGGAATACCAGCACAAGATGCACCATGCATTTCTGCAAAATCTGGATTAAATGTAGAACAAGTATTAGAAAGAATTGTAACAGATTTACCTTCACCAAATGGGGATGAAAATGAAAAGACAAAATGTTTAATATTTGATTCATATTATGATAACTATAAAGGTGCAGTTGCTTATGTTAGAGTAGTTGATGGAAAAGTAAAAGTTGGTGATGAAATAAAACTTATGGCTGCAAATAAAACTTTTACTGTTGCAGAAGTTGGATATTTCATACCAGGTTCATATATGCCGGCAGATGAAATAAAAGCAGGAGAAGTAGGATACATTGCAGCAAGTATTAAGAGCTTATCTGATATTCATGTTGGAGATACAATTACTCTAGAACAAAATCCAGCAAGTGAACCATTAAAAGGTTATAAAAAGGTAACACCAATGGTATATTGTGGACTATATCCAATAGATGGTAGTCAATATGAAGACTTGAAAGAAGCATTAGAAAAATTAAAATTAAATGATGCAGCACTTGAATATGAACAAGAATCATCGGCTGCTTTAGGATTTGGATTTAGATGCGGATTTTTAGGATTATTACATTTAGAAATTATAGAAGAAAGATTAGATAGAGAATTTGATTTAGGTTTAATCACAACAGCACCATCAGTTATATATAAAGTCTATAAAACAGATGGAGAAATGATAGAATTATATAATCCAGAAGAATTACCAAAACCACAAGAAATATCATATATAGAAGAACCATTTGTAACAGCAAATATTTTAACACCAAAAGAATATGTAGGAAATATTATGGAATTATGCCAAAGAAGACGTGGTGTTTATATTGACATGAAATATTTAGATGAAAATAGAGTAACATTAATTTATGAAATGCCATTAAATGAAATTATATATGATTTCTTTGACAACTTAAAATCTAAAACAAAAGGATATGCATCATTAGACTATGAATTTAAAGACTATAGAAAATCAAATTTAGTAAAATTAGATATTTATATAAATGGAGAAATTGTAGATGCATTAAGTTTTATTGTACATAAAGATGGAGCATATGACAGAGGAAAAAAAATGGTGGAAAAATTAAAAACAGTTATTCCAAGAAAATTATTTAAAATACCAATTCAAGCAGCAATAGGGGGACAAATTATAGCAAGAGAAACAATATCAGCAATGAGAAAAGATGTTTTAGCAAAATGTTATGGAGGAGACATTACAAGAAAGAAAAAATTATTAGAAAAACAAAAAAGAGGAAAGAAAAAGATGCGTGAAATTGGAAATGTAGAAATACCACAAGAAGCATTTTTATCAGTATTAAAATTAGATGATGAGTAAATTAAAAGGAGAAAATAATGTTATTAAAAAAATATCAACAACAGGCACTAAAGAAATTAAATCCTTCAATATCAAATTCTAGTAAAGAAAGCATGAGATATTGTTGTATGGGGATTCTAGAGGAAACGGGAGAAATAGTATCTGAAATTAGAAAACCACTATACAAAGGAAATTTTCATGAAAAGCCATTAGATAAAGAAGCAATTAAGGGAGAATTAGGAGATTTAGTTTGGTATATAGCGCTTATTTGTAAAAATACTGGAATAGATATGGATTCCTTGAGTAAAAACATTATAGATGAACAAGATGAAGAAGATAGAGATATATTAATAAAAAATTCTATAAAATTGGGAAAAGCATCTGGGAAAATTGTACAAAATTATTTAAAATATAATAAAGGAAAAGTAAAAAAAGAAAAATTAGAAAAAAGTCTAAGAAAGCAATATAAAAATATATTAAAATTATCAAATGAGCTAAATATTAAAATTGATGATATTTTGGAAATGAATTTAGAGAAAGTGGATAGTAGATATAAAAGTACTCCTAAAATACAAAAAAATATAGAGGAGGAAAGATAGTTATTATAACAATTTATTATCTAGAGGTGAATAAATGAAAAACTTTAAACATAATAACCAGAAATCAAAAAATAAAAATATAGAAAAACGAAAAGATGAAAATAGAGAAGAAAAAAAGTATGATGATCAAGTTGAAGGAAGAAATTCTGTGCTTGAGTTATTAGAAAGTGGAAAAGATATAAACAAAATATTTATATCAAGAGGAGAAAAGCATGGTTCTATTAACAAAATAATTGCTATTGCAAGAGAAAGAAGGATAATGCTTGTAGAAAAAGATAAAAAACAAATGGACCAAATGGCACAAACCGAAAATTATCAAGGGGTAATTGCAATTGTACCACCATTTGAGTATTGCGAAATAGAAGATATTTTAGAAGAAGCAAAAAATAGAAAAGAAGAACCTTTTATATTAATACTAGATGGAATAGAAGATCCACATAATTTAGGATCTATTATAAGAACTGCAGAAACAGCAGGAATTCATGGAATTATTATACCAAAAAGGAGAGCAGCATCTGTTAATAGTACAGTTAGCAAAGTATCTTGCGGAGCAGTAGAACATATGAAAATTGCAAGAGTAACAAATATATCAGATGCAATTGAAAAGCTAAAGCAAGAAGGTCTTTGGATTTGTGGAACAGATATTAATACAGAAAAATATTATTATAATCAAGATTTAACAGGGCCAATTGGAATTGTAATTGGAAATGAAGGAACTGGAATGAGCGAAAAAGTTAGAAAAAATTGTGATTTCTTGGTAAAAATTCCTATGAAAGGCAAAGTAACATCTTTAAATGCTTCAGTATCAACAGGAATTATTATATATGAAGCAGTAAAACAAAAAATAAAGAAGGATAGAATATAAAATTATTCTATCTTTCTTTCTCTTTTTTCAACAGAAGAATTAGAATCATTACACATTTTGTCATATTCTTTACACTTAATTTTATAATCCATTTGCATGCATAAATATTTATAGTAACTATAAGCTTGTTCATATTGCATAATCGGATTAAACATAGGATCTTTATATAGCTCATTCATATCCATAGACATTCCCATTGGAGGTGTATTATAATCCATAAAATATGGAGGATATCCATTAAAATCTTTTTCCATAATCATCAACTCCTATATAAATATATGATTTAAAAAATAAAATATACTAAGCTGATAGTTATAAATCAAAATTAAAAAATGGTATAAGATTTATAAAAAGATAAGTATATGCACTAGCAAAAAGACCTTGTAATAATTTTCCATATATGTATGGTTTAATAGACAAATCTGTTTTAGATGTAATACTTAAAACTTGCAATAAAATAGAAATTCCACCAAAGCCTAATAGAAATGCAGTCAAAATAATATTAATAGAAAGTTTTTTACAAGCGATATTTGAAATGCTACTAATACCATTTGTAATTTCTAAAAAGCCTGTAAAAATTCCTTGAATGAATACAGAATCAATATTTAAAAAGTTAAAAAAAGGAGCAAAAACTAATTCAACAAAATGCAAAAATCCGCTTGTTTTTAAAATAGAAATAATACAAGAAAATAAAACTACAAATCCTCCAATTAAAAGAATTGTAGAAATGCTATTATTAATACTTTCAGCTATTATTTCTCCTAGATTTCCCAAATTAACAGAGGTATTCTTATTTTGCCTAAATGATGATTTTAGTTTTGTATTTTTAGAATATGAATTTGTTTTCCAAAAGCGAAAAATAACTCCTACAGAAATACAAGCCAAAAGATGAGTAATAAACAGAAGTACTCCTATAGTAGTATTTTTGAACATAAGAATTCCAATAGTACCAATAATAAAAAGAGGACCAGAATTATTTGTAAAACTTAAAAGTCTTTCACATTCTTCTTTAGAGCAAATATCATTTTTTCTAAAATCAGAGGCAATTTTTGCTCCAACAGGATATCCACTTATAATTCCCATTAAAAAAGCAAAAGCTCCTTCACCACGTATATTAAATAGAGGTTTCATAAGTGGATTTAATAGGCGACCAAAATAATAAATAATATTAGTATGCATTAATAATTCTGTTGCAACAAAAAAAGGAAATAGTGAAGGAACAACAGAAGTAGCCCAAAGAGTAAGTCCTGATTTTGCAGCTGATAAATTATTTTTTGAAAATAATAAAAGACAAAATGTAAACAATAAAAATAATAATGCAAAAAAATTTTTTCTTAATTTTATAACATAAAAATTATTTTTTAAAACCATTTTTTCACCTCATAATTAATATATATATTCACAATAACAAAAATATATGAAAAATTGTAAATTTTATATTGCTTTTTTAAAAAATAAATAGTATAATTTGTTCATATTTTTTAATTCAATACAACTTTGGGTAGCACAAAATATTTCAATCTTAAATTTCACAAAATATTATTTTTATCTAAAGGAGGTGAAAATATGGAAATTACATTGACAGATATATTACAAGAGATAAAATCACTAAAAGTAGAAATGAATCAAAGATTTGATGAACAAGAAAAGAAAATTGATGAGAAACTACAAGCATTAGAAGAAAGAATGGATACAAAACTACAAGAACTAGAAGAGCGAATGGACCAAAAGCTACAAGAACTAGAAGAGCGAATGGATGCAAAGCTACAAGAATTAGAAGAGCGAATGGACGCAAAACTACAAGCATTAGAAGAAAGAATGGATGCAAAGCTACAAGAACTAGAAGAGCGAATGGACCAAAAACTACAAGAACTAGAAGAGCGAATGGACCAAAAACTACAAGAACTAGAAGAGCGAATGGACCAAAAACTACAAGAACTAGAAGAGCGAATGGACCAAAAGCTACAAGCATTAGAAGAGCGAATGGATGCAAAACTACTAGCTCAAGAAGAACGAATAGATGCAAAAATATTAGCTCAAGAAAAGAAAACAGATGAAAAATTAATATCACTAGAAGAACGAATGGATAAAAAGATGCAAGAAATGTTTGATAAACAAACAAAAGAAATTGCAGAAGAGATAAGAGGAATTATTAAATATTTTGAAGCAAAAGAAAGATTGCAAATAAAGAAAAACAAAGAATTCGAAAAGGAATTAAAAAATAATAAAATTTCGCATGATGCCTATGATGCAAGGCTATATAAGATAGAATTAAGTCAATCAAATTTAGAGTCAAAAGTTTTATAATAATAATATAAAATAGAACATGCTATGTAATCAATAAAGAGTTTTAACAAAGTAAATATTATTTTAGTTAAAACAATTAAAGAGATTACATAGCATTTTATTTTAAACCTTGTATTTTTTTACAAAAAATGATATAGTAAAAAAGTAATTTTTAGTCAAATTATAAAATAAGATAAATAAAAGATGATAAGATTTATGAAATAAAAAAGGAAGTGAAACCTTGGATTTAAAAGATTTAATTTTGAATTCTAAATTATCAATTAACCAAGAAAATATAGATTTTAATAAATCTCTGAAAGAATATACAACATTTAAAATTGGTGGTCCAGCAGAATGTCTAATAAAAATAAAAAGCAAACAAGATTTATTAGAAATATTAAAAGTTGTAAAAAATAATAATATTGATTTTACTATTATAGGAAATGGTAGCAATTTATTAGTACTAGATAAAGGAATTAAAGGCATTGTTGCACTAAATCGAATAGAAAAAATACAAATTATAGAAAATAAAGAAAATATAGAACTTATAATAGGAGCAGGAACTAAAATGAGCCAGATAGCAATAAAATTATTGCAAGAAGAAATAACTGGATTTGAAGAATTATCAGGAATACCAGGAACAATTGGCGGAGCTGTTATTATGAATGCAGGTGCACATGGAAAAGAAATAAAAGATATTATTAAATCTGTTACTTGTATTGATTTAGATGGAGTTGAGCATGAATTTAATAAAGATGAATTAGTATTTGAATATAGAAATAGTAATTTAAAACATAGTAAATACATTATAACAGAAGTTAAATTAATGCTAAATAAAGGAAAAAAGAAACAAATTCAAGAAAAAATGGAACAATATAAGCAATATAGAAAAGAAAAACAGCCAATAGAGTATCCAAGTGCAGGGAGTACTTTTAAAAGAGGAGAGGATTATATTACTGCAAAATTAATTGATGAAGCAGGACTTAAAGGATATAAAATTGGTGGAGCAGAAGTGTCAACAAAGCATAGTGGCTTTATTATTAATAAAGGAAATGCAACAGCTAAAGATGTGATAGAATTAATATCTTATATAAAAGAAGAAATAAAGAAAAAGTTTGATAAAGATATAAAATTAGAAATAGAAATAATAGGTCAAGAATAAATAAAAATTGCGTAGTAAGAAAGGAAGAATAAAAAATGAAGGGTTTGTCACAATGGTTTAAAGCAAGTAATAAAATGAAAAGATGGATTTTTCTAATATTAATAGGAATTATATTAGCTTGTTATGGATTAGCAGAAATATTAGTAATGAAGGAAATTTCATTTCAAGAAGTGGGAAAAGTAGTAGTTATATTTGTAATAGGATTTATTTCAATTGTATTAGGACTAGTATTTTTAAGTAAGAGAACATTAGAAATACTAATAGAATCAACAGATGACAGAATGGAAAATAAAAATAATGTAAATATTAATTCACTTATTTTTAATAAAACTGTATATGACCAAGGCCCTAATATTGTTGTAATTGGGGGAGGAACAGGTTTAAATACTGTTTTAGAAGGTCTAAAAAATTATACAAATAATGTAACTGCAATTGTAACAGTTTCAGATTACGGAGAAGCAGCAACAAATTCTAGAAAAGAATTAGACTTATTACCATTAAATGATATTAAAGATAGTATTGTTTCTTTAGCCACAAAGCAAGAAGAAATAGAGAAATTAATGAATTATGAATTTAAAAAAGGAAAATTACAAGGAATTCATTTTTCAGATATTTATTTTTCAGCAATGAATGAAATACATGGAAATTTGGAAGACTCTATTATTAAAAGTAATGAAATATTTAATATTATTGGAAAAGTAATACCTGTTACGCTAGATGAAATGAAAATTGTAGCAGAACTTGCAAATGGATATATTGTTGAAGAAAAATCAAAAATTCCAGAAATAGTATCTGAAAAAATAACTAAGATAAATAGAATTTTATTAAATCCATCTAATTGCAGACCAGCACCAGGAGTAATAGATATTATAAAAAATGCAGATTGTATAATTATAGGACCAGGTAGTTTATATACAAATGTTATTCCAAATTTACTTGTAAGTGGAGTGGCAAAAGCGATAAAAGAAAGTATAGCAATTAAGGTATATATTAGTAATATTATGACAGAACCTGGACAAACAGATAATTTTAGCGTATCAGATCACTTAAATGCTATTATCGAACATTGTGGACAAGGTATTGTAGATTATTGTATTTATGATACAGGTGAAATCATACCAGAATTTATCAAGAAATATAATTTAGAAGGACAAGACATAGTAGAACAAGATATTGAAAAAGTAAAAGGAATTAAATTTATACAAAGAAATTTATCAATGATAGCAGATAATCATATAAGACATGATCCAAATTTAGTAGCATCTTCAATTATTGAATTAATATGTGATGATTTGAAATATCAAGATAAACAAAATGATCCTCAATATTTAATGTTAAATACAAAATTAAGAGAAGAAAAAAGAATTAATAAAATAAAAAAAGATATGGCTAAAAAAGAAAAGAAAGCTAAAAAAGGAAAAAATGTTAAAATAGCAGAAAAGAAAAATACAAGTAAATTTAGTAACAAGTATAGCCAAAGAATTGCATCTATTAGAGAAGCTGATGAAAAAGCAAGATTAAAAATGGAAAAGGAAGCAACTAAAAAAATAAAAAAAGATGCTAAAACAGAAAAAGAAGATACAAAAAAGGTAAAAAAAGAAATAAAAGAAAGAAATAAAACAACAAAAATACAAACTAATAAAAGTGCAGAAAAAACAGCAAAAATGCAAACTACTAAAAAAGTGCAAAAAACAACGAAGCCTAAAAGTGCAAGAGGAAGAAAAAAGACCCCACAACAAATAAGAGAAGAAATGATAGAAGAATTAGAAAATAGTAATTTAAAAAATAAATAATTGGAGGAAATTATGGAATTTACGAAGGAAAAATTAAATTTAGAAGAAGGACTAAAGAAAGAATGGCTAATCACTAATGGTATAGGAGGATTTAGTTCATCTACAATTATAGGAGCAAATACTAGAAAATATCATGGACTATTGATTGCACCATTGACACCGCCAGCAAGAAGATTTTTGATTTTTTCAAAAATAGATGAAAGTATAGAAATAAGAAACAAAAAATATGATTTATATACAAATGTATGCCAAAATTATATTTCTCATGGATATAAATATCAAGAAGAATTTAGAAAAGAATACTTACCTGTTTTTAAGTATAAAGTAGGAGGAGTAGAAATAACAAAAATAATTTGTATGGAATATGGTAAAAATACAGTTGGAGTTTATTATAAAATAAAAACAGGTAGTAGTAAAGCAAAATTAACGTTAGCACCTATAATTAACTTTAGAGATTTTCATACAATGAGCACAAATCGTTACTTTAATTTAAAACAACAAAATGTTAAAAATAAAGTAAAATTAATTATAGATGGAAATTCTCATACGCCAATTTATATGAATTTATCAGAAGGTAATTATACTCCTCATGAAAATGACACATTTTCTAATATGTTTTACATTGAAGAAGAAAAAAGAGGTTTCTATCCAGAAGAAAATCATTGTGTACCAGGAGTTTACGAAATTGAAATACCAGCGAAACAAGAAAAAGATATTTCATTTGTATGTTCTTTAGAAGAAAATATAGAAGAAATTGATGTAAAAAAATTAATTAATAAAGAAATTGTACGACTTGGAGAAATGATAAATGATACAGGTTTAATTGATTATAAAAAAGAAAAAAAGACTAAAAAAGAATTAGAGGATGAAGAATTAATAAAGCAATTATTAATTTCTTCTGATAATTTTATAGCATACAGACCAAGTTTTAGACTACATACATTAATGGCAGGGTATCCATGGTTTCTAGATTGGGGAAGAGATAGTTTAATTTCTTTTGAAGGATTATTGTTAATTCCTAAAAAATTTGAAATAGCAAAAGAAATATTATTAACAATGACAAGAGATATTAAATTTGGACTTGTTCCAAATGGATATTCAGGATATGATAATAGACCATTATATAATAGTGCAGATGCATCATTACTTTTATTTGAAGCTGTTCAAAAATATATTGAGTATACAGGAGATTATAAATTTGTTGAGCAAAATTTATATCAAAAATTAAAAGAAATAATTGATAACTATTGTACGGGAATAGATGTTGATAATAACAATATTTATTTAGATTCAGATGGATTAATTGTATCAGGAACAGATAACACACAAAACACTTGGATGGATGCTAAATGTGATGGAAAAGCAATTACACCAAGAAATGGAAAAGCAGTTGAAATAAATGCAATGTGGTATAATGCTAACAAAATTATGGAAGAATTAGTAAAGAAACTAGAAAATAAAACAGAGGCTAAAAAATATAAAGAATTGGCAGAAAATTGTCAGATTGAATTTAATGAAAAATTTTATAACAAACAGAAAAAATGTTTATACGATGTTTTAGGAGATTCTAAGATTAGACCAAATCAATTATTTGCACTAAGTTTAAGTTATCCAATAATTGATTTAGACTCTAAACAAGCAGATGATATAATAAAAGTAGTGGAGAAAAAATTGTTAAATGCATATGGATTAAAGACATTGGCAAAAGAAGAAGAAAACTATGTAGAAATATATGAGGGTGATAGCTTAAAAAGAGATTCTAGTTATCATCAAGGAATTACATGGCCATGGCTTTTAGGGTTATATTATAATTCATTAAAAAATAAAATAAAAAATACTAAAGATAAAGAAAATAAAAAAGCAATACAAGAAAAGCTAAATAAATTTGTTGATAAAACAAAGAAAACATTTAAAAAAGAATTGGAATCAAATGGATGTGTTGGTAGTATAGCTGAAATTTACGATTCTGCAAAGCCACAATTACCAAAAGGTGCAATAGCACAAGGATGGAGTGTAGCAGAAATACTTAGAATCGTATTAAATAAATAGATATACTAAAATAGAATTATGTAACAATAGGTAGGATAAAAATGTTATCAATTGAAATTTTAGAAAAAGAATTAAAAAATGGTAATTTACAAAATCTATATCTTTTTTATGGAGAAGAATTATTTTTACTTGAAATGGCATTAAAAAAGATAAAAGATTTATTTGGAGAATGTATTAAGGGAATCAATTTTATATCAATTGATGAAACAAATGTAAATCAAATTCTTCCTGAAATAGAAACACCAGCTTTTGGATATGAAAAAAAATTAGTAATTGCAAGAAATACAGGATTATTAAAAAAAGAAGGAAAAAGAAAAAATGCACAATTATCTACTTTAAAAGAGAAAATTAATCAATATTTAAATGAAAATATGGAAACAATAAAGCAAAGCATGATACTTGTGTTTATAGAGGAAGAAGCAGACTCAAAGCAAGAATTATACAAAACAATTGAAAAACAAGGTATTATATGTGAATTCTCATTTCAAAAGCCAGTACAAATTATAAAAAGATTAAAAGGAATTTGCAATGCATATAAAGTTCAAGTAGAAGAAAATACGCTTCAATATTTAATAGAATGTTGTGGAACTAATATGCAAGAGTTAATTAATGAAATTAGAAAATTAATAGAGTATGTTGGTGCAAATGGAATAATACAAAAGGAAGATATTGATAAATTATCAACAAAAAAAATAGAAAGTGTTATTTTTGATTTAACAGACAATCTAGGCAAAAAAAATATAACAAAAGCTTTAGAAGTATTAAATAATTTAATATATAATAAAGAGCCATTACAAAAAATATTAATTACACTATATAATCACTTTAAAAAAATTTATTTTACAAAATTAGCAATAAAATTGAATAAAGATATAGCAACTAGCATTAATTTAAAAGCAAATCAAATGTTTTTAGTAAATAAATATAAAATGCAAGCAAACTCTTTTTCTGAAAAAGAATTAAAAAATATATTACAAGAATTAAGAGATTTAGACTTTCAATATAAAAATGGAACAATAGACTTACAAATTGGACTAGAAAGTATCCTTTGCGGGATTTAGGGACGTTCCTTAAATCCCTTTTTTAAGGGATTTGGGGACAATCCTTTAAAATATTCTTATTATATAAAAATAAAATAAAAAAATGTATAATACAACCATTTATTGATAAAAATACAAATAAGAAAATTATATCAATAGGTGGTTTTATTATGATAAAAAACAAAAAGAAAATAATAATTTCAATATTTGCAATTATATCAATTACAATTGCTATATTTTTTGCATTATTTAGAGATAATTCTGTTGAGGCATTATCTAAGTATGGATCAAGAGGAAATGAAGTAACACAAATACAAACAAAATTAAAAAGATGGGGATATTATAATGGAAGTATTGATGGAATTTATGGAACAAAAACAGTAGAAGCTGTAAAGTATTTTCAAAGAAAGAATGGCTTAACAGCTGATGGTATTGCAGGTCCAAATACTTTAAAAGCAATGGGTATTTCTTCAGGTTCTTCTTCAAGTTCAAGTGCTAATAATTCAAATAATGTAAATTTGTTATCAAGATTAATTTATGGTGAGTCAAGAGGAGAAACATATACTGGGCAAGTAGCTGTAGGAGCAGTTGTTTTAAATAGAGTAAAAAGCAGTAATTTTCCTAACACAATAGCAGGTGTTATTTATCAATCTGGAGCCTTTGATGCAGTTTCTGATGGACAAATTAACATGACTCCAGATAGCACAGCAAAAAAAGCTGCACAAGATGCACTAAATGGATGGGATCCAAGTTATGGTGCGATTTATTATTTCAATCCAGCAACTGCAACTAATAAATGGATTTGGTCAAGGCCAATGACAGTAACTATTGGAAAGCATAGATTTTGTAAATAATTTAATTAATAATTACTATTTCAATAGATAAAAAAGCTTTTTAAATTGTATAAAAAGTTATTATTTAAGGGCGAATAGCATAATTTATAAATTCAAGTGATTGCTTTGAATTGCTTGACAAAAAACATAGGAATTGATAATATGTATTTGAATTTTACAATAGGAGGAGGAAGATGAAATTATATCCAAATGCCTATTTCAACAAAATAGAACAAATTACAATTGAATTTTTACAAAAAAACAAAATAAAAGCACTAATTTTAGATATTGATAATACATTAATTGATTATAAACAAAATTTATCTGAAAACATTGTAAATTGGGTAAAAGAATTAAGAGGACAAGGAATTAAATTTTATCTGTTATCAAATACAAATAAAAAAGAAAAAGTAAAAAAAGTAGCAAATAGGTTAGACTTACCATACTTTAATTTTGCAAAAAAACCTTTAAAATCAGGTTTTTTAAAAACACAAAGAAAGCTTAATGAAAATTCAGAAAATATTGGAGTAGTTGGAGACCAAATTTTTACAGACATTATTGGTGGAAATCGTTGCAATATGTTTACGATACTAGTAGATCCAATTAATAAAAAAGATTATTGGTATACAGCATGGAAAAGACCTATAGAAGATAAAATAAAAGAACATATAAAATATAATAATAAATCATAATAACAAAGGAGAAAACAATGTATTTTAATGATGTACATATTATCTACTATGTATTTGCAGCAATTATAGGATTAGGAGTAGGTCAAATAGTAGATTGGATGAATATAAGATTACCACAATATAAAAAAGTTCTATCTAGAGATATTATTGCAGAATATAGAATGAATTTTAAACCAAATTATATATTAATGATATTAACATCACTAATATATATTACATTAATTTATGTGTATGGAATTAAGACAACACTCATTGCAAATTTAGATTTAATTAAATTTATGATATTAACGCCAATGCTATTATCAGTATTTAGTATTGATTATAAATTACAAATTATACCAAATAGACTTAATTTAAGTATATTTGAAATAGGGATTGTATTTGCATTTCTTTATGGCTTATCTAATGTAGCAATAACAATTAATATGTTACTTGGAATGATAACAGGAGCTGGAATCTTCTTGCTTATTACACTAGTAGGAGGAGCAATATATGGAAAAGAAGCTATGGGATTTGGCGATGTAAAACTTATGGGAGCATTAGGAATATATTTTGGCTTTTCAAATATTATTATTATCACATTAGTTTCATTTTTAATTGGTGCAATTCTTAGTATTATCTTATTAATAAGTAGAATTAAAAAATCAAATGAATATATACCATTTGGGCCATTTATCGTAATTGCAACATTTATCAGTATATATGTACCATTTGAGCAAATAAAAACATTATTAATGCAAATATTTACTTTAGGACTATATAAAGGATAAAAATAGGGGATGGTTAAGCATGAATGAAAAATTACAATGGTTAAGAAATAAAATGTCAAGTTTAGATTTACAAGGATTGATTATATCAAATCCAATTAATATAAAATATCTAACTAATATTGATGCAGAAGGTACATTACTATTAACAAGAAAAGAAAATATTTATATTACAGATGGAAGATATATTGAGCATGTGCATAGCACATTAACATTATTTGATGAAATAATAGTATATGATTTACATGATGTTTCGCAAGATGATAATGAAAATTTCTTTATGTTTTGTGAGAATGTAGGATTTGAAGAAAACTATGTTACATATGCTGGATATAAAGAGTTAGTAAGAAAATATAAGATAAATCATTTGGTAGAAACTGAAAACATTATTGAAAAACAAAGAATGATAAAAGATGAAGAAGAAATCAGTAATATACAAAAAGCTTGTGAAATAACAGATAATTGCTTTTCATATTTATTATCATATATTAGACCAGGTATGACAGAAAAACAAATTGCAAAAGAAATTGAAGAATATTACAATAAAAGAACAGATGGAATATCATTTGAACCAATTGTTGCTTCAGGAGAAAATTCATCAATGCCACATGCAGTACCAACAGATAGAAAAATACAACAACAGGACATCATTACAATTGATATGGGATGTAAAGTAAATGGATATTGTTCAGATATGACTAGAACATTTTTTGTTGGTAATATTACTGAAGAAATGAAAAAGGTCTATAATTTAGTACTAAAAAATCAATTGCAAACACAAGAAGAAATAAAGGATGGAATGAGTACTAGATTACTTACAAAAATGGTAGAAAATGATTTTAAATTACATGGATATGATTTAATTCATGCACTAGGTCATGGAGTCGGCATGGAAATACATGAACCTCCATATATTAGTAATAAGTCAGATACACAATTGAAAGAAAATATGATTGTAACAAATGAACCAGGAATTTATATTCCAGGAAAATTTGGTATTAGAATTGAAGATACAGTTCAAGTTACAAAATTTGGTTGTATAAATTTAACAAAATCTGAGAAAAATTATATTATAATATAGTATTTTTTATTTACAATTCTTAAATATTATTATTTATAAATGATAATGTGTTAAAAGATATTTGTTCTCATGGATGAAGATTTATTCACACTATCAAAAGATACCGAAACTTAAATACTAAAATGGTTGATTTTTCTTAATGTTTGTAGTAAAATAGATAGTATTAAAATATAAAAATAAAAAAATAACACAAATTGTTTAACAATTTGTAACTAAAATTGTATTAATTAAATATAGCAGTTTTAGTAATTGAAAGGAGAATTGATTATGGCATCAGTATATTCAGCAGGAGATTTTAGAAATGGAACAACATTCGAAATGGAAGGAAATGTATATAGAATAGTAGAATTCCAACATGTAAAACCAGGAAAAGGATCAGCATTTGTAAGAACAAAATTAAAAAATGTAATTACAGGAGCAACATTAGAAAAAACATTCAATCCATCAGATAAATATCCAGCAGCAGAAATTGATAAAAAAGTAATGCAATATTTATACAATGATGGAGGATTATATTATTTCATGGATAATGAAACATATGATCAAATACCACTAAATGAAGAACAATTAGGAGACTGTTTAAAATATTTAAAAGAAAATATGGAAGTTACAATACTTTCATTTAAAGGAAACATATTTGCAGTTGAGCCACCTACATTTGTAGAGTTAGAAGTTACATATACTGAACCAGGATTTAGTGGAAATACAACAACAACATCAGGAAAGCCAGCAAAACTAGAAACAGGTTTAGAAATACAAGTTCCATTATTCGTTAACATTGGAGATATATTAAAAATAGATACAAGAACATGTGAATATATGGAAAGAATATAAGAAAGGTGATTAGCAAAATGGGTTTATTAAAAAACGAATACAAAAGTTTTTTAGATGACATAGAAAAAAATATTAAAAATAAAGAAGATTTAGAATATATCAAAGAAAGATTTGCATCTTTTGTTGATGTAGTTTTAAATCAAATGGATTCTATTATGGATTATAAAGAAGAAAAGATTAAAGAATTAGAAAACACACAAAAGGAATTAGATGAAAGAATGTCAAAAATGCAACAAATAATTGACAACATAGAAAAGGACATTTATGCAGAAGATGGATTTGATTTTGAAATTGTATGTCCATATTGTAATTATGAATTTATAATTGACCTTGATGAAAACAAAACAGAAATAGAATGTCCAGAATGTAAAAACATGATTGAATTAGACTGGACAGGAGAAATAGATGATGAACATGATGAAGGAGAATGTCAAGGCAATTGCCATGGATGTCATGGTTGTAGTGATGAAGAACAAGAAGATGATGATATGTGAGACAAAGGGGACAGTCCTCATTTGTCTCATTTTTTGTGCCAATTTTTGTCGAATATTAGTGTAGTAATTGATGATTCCTTCAAAAAGCCTCATACCTTTTAGTATTGTAACGAAAATGTAACATAAAAATAATTTACAAAGGAAAACACCAATGTTATAATTTAAATGTAGTAACAAATAAACATAAGACAAGCTCGTAAAAGGAAAAAAGGTAGAAAGAGGAAAACTAATGAAAAAACAAATATCAATAAATAATGATAATAATAAAGGAATAACCCTAATAGCATTAGTAGTAACAATAATAATATTGCTGATTTTAGCAGGAATAGCAATAAGAACGATAACAGGAGAAAATGGATTATTGCGGAAGAGCACAAAATGCAGCAGAAAAGAGTAGTGAAGCAAGTGCAAGAGAAAAACTAGAACTTGTATTAATGCAGCTAGCAGCAGATAAATATTCAGATAAAGATTATAATAAAGATGGATATATAGATAAAACATTAACTGAAAATGGTATGCAAGTAACAGATGATGATATAGTAATAGTAGATAATTGGAAATTTGAAATAGATAGAGAAACATTACAAATTGTAGATTCATATGGAAAAGAGGTAGAAAGTCAAGAAATAAGAATAAGAACAGCAGAAGAACTAGTAGCATTTAGAGAAAAAGTAAATAATGGGGAAACATTTGAAGGAAAGACAATAAAATTGATGAATGATATTGATTTAAAGTTATCAAATGTATGTGGTGAAGGAATAGGAAACTGGATACCAATTGGAGATTATGCAAGTGATGAAAATTTATATTTTGGTGGAACTTTTGATGGAAATAATCACACAATAAATAATTTATATGTTAATGATAGTAGTAAAGGTTATCAAGGTTTGTTTGGTAATGTGAAAAATGGAGAAATAAGAAACTTAAATGTAAATGGAAATGTAACAGGAAAGAATGTTTGTGGACGGAATAGTAGGAACTATTGATGGAACAGAAAGATACAACATTAATAATTGTAAAACAAATGTAATAGTGACAACGACTTTAGGTAATTGTGTTGGACGGAATAGTAGGACTTATTAACTTGTCTACTTGTAATATTTCAAATTGCTCTAATGTAGCTAATGTTACATCTAGTAACCATAATGCAGGTGGTATTGTAGGATCGATTGAGGTTAGTTCGAATGTAACAATAGAAAAAGTGTAT
Organism: uncultured Clostridia bacterium; assembly: GCA_947627555.1. Taxonomy (GTDB): domain Bacteria; phylum Bacillota; class Clostridia; order TANB77; family CAG-508; genus CAG-269. Next base: position 29,304 of record CANQWL010000005.1, read on the forward strand.
AATAGTTGCGATAATATAAAAACTATAAATGAAAATTCTTCAGGTGGGATAGTAGGACAAGTAAATAGTTCATTGACAAATGTGAGAGAATCTTTTAATACAAGTTCAATATATGCCGGAGTCGGTTCTTCTGGTGGAATTATAGGTAGTTCTTACAATAATGCTAATGTAACAATCGAAAATTGTTTTAATATAGGTACTATAAGTTCAGGTAAAAACTATAATGGAGGAATATTAGGGGAAAATTATGATAATTGCAACGCAATAATACACTATTGCTATAATTATGGAACAATTAGTGGTACGGCAGCTATTAGAGGAGGAATTTTAGGTTATCAAAATGGAACATATACAGGAATAGCAAATTATTGGTTATCAACATGTGGAGCAAATTATGGAATTGGAAAGATAAATACAGATAATAATGCTACAAAATATTCAACAGAGCAAATGAAAATTCAATCAAACTTTGCAGGATGGGATTTTGATAAAATATGGAAAATGGATGAAACAAAAGGATATCCAGTTTTAAGAAATTTGCCTGATATACCTAATATAATAGAATAAAAATAACTTTAAAATGACCAAGGAAAACATCCTTGGTCATTAGTTTAAAAATAATTTAGAGGGTTTGTATAGTTTCCATCAATTCTAATTCCAAGATGTAAATGAGGACCAGTGGTAGCACCATTTGTGAGACAAAGGGGACAGTCCTCATTTGTCTCATTTTTTGTGCCAATTTTTGTCGAATATTAGTGTAGTAATTGATGATTCCTTCAAAAAGCCTCATACCTTTTAGTATTGTAACGAAAATGTAACATAAAAATAATTTACAAAGGAAAACACCAATGTTATAATTTAAATGTAGTAACAAATAAACATAAGACAAGCTCGTAAAAGGAAAAAAGGTAGAAAGAGGAAAACTAATGAAAAAACAAATATCAATAAATAATGATAATAATAAAGGAATAACCCTAATAGCATTAGTAGTAACAATAATAATATTGCTGATTTTAGCAGGAATAGCAATAAGAACGATAACAGGAGAAAATGGATTATTGCGGAAGAGCACAACAAGCTAAAAATAAAACAGAAGAAGCACAAGCAAGAGAAAAATTAGAGTTAGTATTATTAGATTTGCAAACAGATAAAGCAGTAGACTCAACATATAACGAAAATGAATATATAGATAAAAAAATCAAAGAAAATGGAATGATTGTAAGTGGAGATATAGTATTTGTGGATGGATATCAATTTCAAATTGATAGAAATGTACCCAAAATAGGAGTATCAATAGGAAAAGGAGAAGAAGATTCACAAATAAAAATTGATATGACAAGTACAACAAGTAGTGATTTTATAAAAGCTACAATACACATTGAAATTACCTATGAAAAAGAGATAGCAACAATTATTTTTGATGGAGAGAACATAGAAATTCCAGAAAAGAAAGATGGAAAATATGTAATTGAAAAAGAGGTATATAATAATGGCACTTATAGTGTAATAGCAAAAAATAGTGAAGACAAATATAATATAGCAAGTGTAGTGATAACTGATATTTCAGAAGATATAAATATTTATACAGCAGAAGATTTAGTTGCTTTTCGAAATAAAGTAAATAGTGGAGCAACATTTGATGGAAAAACAATAAAATTGATGCAAGATATAGATTTATCACAAATATGTAGTCAAGGAATAGAAAGCTGGATACCAATTGGAGATTATGCAAGTAACGATAAGTTATACTTTGGTGGAACTTTTGATGGAAATAATCACGCAATAAATAATCTATATATTAATGATAGTAATAAAGGTTATCAAGGTTTGTTTGGTAATGTAAAAAATGGAGAGATATGCAACTTAAATGTAAATGGAAATGTAACAGGAAAAGAGATATGTGCAGGAATAATAGCTGCTATAGAAGAAACAGAAAAATATGTAATTGATAATTGTGAAGCAAATGTAGTTGTAACAACGACTATAAATAGTGCATCTGGACGGAATTGTAGGTAGAATAGTTTCATCTACTTGTGATATATCAAATTGCTCAAATGTGGGAGATATAACAGCTCAGCTTAATAATGCTGGAGGAATAGTTGGAGCTATTAATGATAATTCTATAGTAACAATTGAAAAAGTTTATAATACTGCTTCTATAACTACTAATATGAATAATGATACAGGTGGAATTATAGGAATCGTACAGAATAGTAGTGTTGTAAGAATAGGACAAACATATAATACAGGTTCTATATATGCGAAAAATGAAGTTTCTGGTGGAATTGTAGGTTCTTCTTATACTAGTTCTGAAGTAACAATTGAAAATTGTTATAATATAGGGGTAATAAATTGTGGTATAAGACGTCATGGAGGAATATTAGGAGATATTAATAATGCTACTGGAACAATTAATTATTGCCATAATTATGGAACACTTAGTGGTTCAGAAACTTATAAGGGAGGAATTGTAGGTTATCAAAATGGAACATATTCAGGGATAGCAAATTATTGGCTTTCAACATGTGGAGCAACTTATGGAATAGGAAAGACAAATACAGACAATAATGCTACAAAATATTCAACAGAGCAAATGAAAATTCAATCAAACTTTATAGGATGGGATTTTGATAAAATATGGAAAATGGATGAAACAAAAGGATATCCAGTTTTAAAAAACTTGCCTAATATAATAAAATAAAAAATAACTTTAAAATGACCAAGGAAAACATCCTTGGTCATTAGTTTAAAAATAATTTAGAGGGTTTGTATAGTTTCCATCAATTCTAATTCCAAGATGTAAATGAGGACCAGTGGTAGCACCATTTGTAGGTTTTCCTTCAGAATCAAAATATTGGTTACCTTTTACACCATACACATTTTTAGGTCCTACACATCCAATAACTTGTCCTTGTTTTACTTTATCTCCCACTGAAACAATAAAATTAGGGTCACAATGACAATAACTTATTTTAAAATTATCAAAAGAAAGAGTAATAGTGTAGCCACCTGCACCAAGAAATTGGCGAAAAGTAATTTCTCCATCAGCAACAGCAATAAACTTTGTACCTTGAGGAGCAGGAATATCAACACCACTATGAGAAGATGAAGCACCACTTGTTGGAGAAGTACGTTTGCCAAATGGGGAACTAATTCTAGTGTAACCGGGAATAGGCCAAACAAATCCATTAGGATTAAAATCAATAATTTCAGAGTCAATCATATTAGAATTAGAATAAGAACCTGAATTTATTATGGGAATAAAAAAGATACAAATAAAAAGTGAAATAAAAATAATAAAAATTAAAAATTTATTTAATATTTGTGAAATATAAATCATCTCCTTTAGACTAATAAATATTTTATAAATTTAGAGTTGGATAAATTTAAAGATGAATAAAAATTTTAGATTAAATAATTAGATTAAATAAAAAGAAGGAAATTATAAAAATCCTTCTTTTTATTATAAATTTGTGGCAGGGGTAGAAGGACTCGAACCCTCACAGGCGGTTTTGGAGACCGATGTGCTACCATTAACA
>CANQWL010000006.1 GCA_947627555.1 uncultured Clostridia bacterium
AAATGGCAATTAAAATTGCCATTTAAACCCGGAACCATTGGCAACCCCGGAACCCTTGGCAACCTTTGGCAACCCCAGAATTTTTGATAACCTTATTTTTCTACTTTATTAGCATAAGTATTATTTACTATTTCGTTATATGGTGCTTGATTTTTTAATTCTCCTGCCATTGTCATAACCTCTTGTAAACGATTAAATGCTTCTTCTTTTAATACTGGAGTTTCATTCCATGCATCAATATCTTTATAACTTTGAATTGAAGCTTCTAATAGTTCTAATTCTATTCCTGGGAAAAAGTTTTGTATTATTTCCGCAATTTCTTTACTTGTATGATTTTTTACAAATTGCTGTCCTTGATAAATAGCATTTGTAAATCCTTGTATTGTTTGTTCATTTTCTGCAATATAACTCTTTTTTGCAAAATATGCTGTATATGGTATTTCTCCTGCTTCTTCTCCTACTGATGCTACTACATATCCTTGATTTTCTTGTTCTGTTAAAGATGCTGTTGGCTCAAACAATGTAACATAGTCTGCATTTCCACTTGCAAATGCTCCTGCCATTAAATCAAATTTTATACTATCATCTAATACTAAATCTTTTTGTGGATTAATTCCATTTTTCTTCAATACATATTCTAAAGTCATATAAGGAACTCCACCTTTTCTTCCTGGAATTACTGTTGTTCCTTTCAAATCTTGCCAACTAAAATTGTCAGTATTATTTCTTGCTACTAAAAATGATCCATCTTTTTTAGTCATTTGTGCAAATACTTGACAGAAATCTTCTTTTCCTTCGTTATATACATATATAGAAGCTTCTGGCCCTGCAAACCCAATGTCACATTGATTTGCTAAAACTGCTGTCATTACAGCATCTGCTCCTTGCCCTGTTGTTAGTTCAATTTCTAAACCATTTTCTTTAAAATATCCGTTATTAATTGCTACATATTGAGGTGCATAAAATACAGAACGAGTCACTTCATTTACTTTAATTAATTTAGTTTCTTGTGAATTTGAAGATTTATTTTTGTTCAAAATTGCAATTCCTGTAAGAATTATAATTAAAACAATTATTAATAAAATAAGTATTTTTGCTCTACCTTTCACTTAATTTCCTCCTTATTTTTTAATATTTTAAATTATTTAAACTTTTTAGATTTTAGGATAAATTTTTCAAGTAATAAAATTGCTCCATACATAATACCAGCAACAATTCCAAGAATAATAACACTTGCCATCACTAAATCTAGCTTGAATACTTGACCTCCATAAACAATAAGATATCCTAAACCTGCCTTTGATACTAAAAATTCTCCTGATATTATTCCTACTAAAGATAGCCCTATATTAACTTTTAAAGAATTGATAAATGTTGAAAGATTTGCAGGTAATACAATTTTAGTTAGTATTTGAAACTTTGTTGCTTTAAATGTTTTTGCCATTTTAATTAATTCTTTATCTGTTTTTAGAAATCCATTTAAATTTTCCAATATTGTAACAATTAGTGAAATCAAAATTCCCATTGTAATAATTGCAGGAGTACCTGCTCCTACCCATATAATAATAATAGGTCCGAAGTGCTACTTTTGGTAAACTATTTAAAACTACTAGATATGGCTCTGATACTCTTGATAAAAAATCTGACCACCATAAAATAATTGCTATGATTATTCCCATAATTGCTCCAATTAGAAATCCTACAATTGTTTCATAAACTGTCACTCCTATATGTTTTAATAAATCATTTGAACCTAAATGAATTAAAGTATTTAAAATTCTACTTGGCTGACTTGTTATAAAACTATCAATTATCTTTTTATCTGCTAAAATTTCCCATACTCCTAAAAAAATAATTAAAATAGCTAATTGTGTTAAAAGTACCAGATATCTTTTTCTTTTTATTTTTTTCAAATATTGTTTTCTTTCTTTTGATATATTCTTAATCATCTACACCAAGCTCCTTCCATAAAGTATTAAAATATTTACTAAATTTTGGACTTTCTCTACAATTAAGAGGAGTTCTATTTTCTATTTCAAAATCAATCTTATGAATATCTCTAATTGTACCTGGTCTTTTACTTAAAACAAGTACTCTATCTGACATACTAATTGCTTCTGATATATCATGTGTAACCATAATTGCAGTAATATTTTCTTTTCTTAAAATATTGTAAATGTCATCTGTTACAATGATTCTTGTTTGATAATCTAATGCAGAAAACGCTTCATCTAATAACAATATTTTGGGTTTAATTGCAAGTGTACGAATAAGTGCTACTCTTTGCCTCATTCCTCCTGATAATTCAGATGGATATTTATCTTTAAATTCGTATAAATTATATTTTTTCAATAATTCTTCTACATATTTTTTACTTTCATCATTTTTATTATTTTTAATTTCTAAACCAAACATAGTATTACTTAAAATGTCTCTCCATTCTAATAGACAATCTCTTTGTAACATATAACCAATTTTATTAGATATTCCTGTTGTTTCTTCTCCTTCTATGTAGATTTCTCCTATTGTCTTTTCTTCTAATCCTGCTATTATTGAAAGTAGCGTTGATTTACCACATCCACTTGGTCCTATAATACTAACAAATTCTCCTTTATTTACTCTAAAATTGACATTTTCTAGTGCTATTACTTCTCCATTTTGATTTTGATATTTTTTGCTAATATTTTTGACTTCTAATATTTTTTCCATTATGTTCCTCCTTTAAATTTATCCTATTATATTTTATGTAAAACGCAAAAAAGAGTTAATGTTAAATAGAATAAATTTGTTTGTGTATTAAATCTTCTAAATAAAAATTTTAGTACACTATTCTCTTAACATTAACTTTTTTAGATTAATATATATTATATTTTAAATTGCTTTCTTTTCTTTTACCTTTTCTAATTCTTGCTTTGTAGCACCACTAATTTTCAAAATTATATCTTCTTCAAAATTCATTGATAACATTCTTTCTATTACTTCTTTTTTATTCTTTTGTATGCCATTCTTCATTCCAGTTTTTATTCCAGTCTTTATTCCGTTTTTTATTCCATCTCTCATTCCTTCATCTCTACCCTGTTTTAGTATTCTTTTGTTTTCAGCTGTAAGCCTATCAATTAATGTACTCATACTTTCCTCACCTACCTTTTTATGAATTTTTTCTATTATTATTTCTTGCTCTATATTGCATAGAGCATTATCTAATGCATATAAAACAATATCTTCTAACTCGTATAATTGCTCTTTATTATTGCAATTTTGTACTATACTATCTAGTTTTATCAATAACTCATTTTTATCTTTTGCCTTCTCGATTAGCATGCCATATCCAAACATTGTATTTTGCTCTAACAAAAAATTATCTGATAATTGATTAATATCTACTAAATTATATTGAATATTAATTTTGTAATTTTTCAAAATCTCTGTACTAATTTGTGTTTCACTAAAATTTTTAGGTACATTCCATTTTCTATCACCAGTATATATAACAATTGGTACAATAATTGGATATTTTTTGATTTGTTTTAATTTTTTACTTCTGCACCATTCGTACATAATATCAATACAATAATTTAAAATTCTATATGGCATTCTTATATCAACACTTGATTGATGTTCTATTAAGAAAAAAATATCTTGTCCTTCTAGCTTATATACTAAATCTGCTTCTTTTGATTTATATTTTTTAGTAATATAACTATTAGGAAATTTTATTAATTTGCCATTTGCTACATCTAATTTAGTACTTATAAATTGTCTTATAAATTTCTCCATTTCTATTTTATTTTTTAATATTTTTTTTACTAATTTGTCATGTAAATTATCTCCTTTTTTTTGTTTAGTTAGTTGATATCCCGAACTTTCCTCTGCTAACTTAAATACTGCATTTAATCTTAAAGTGTGAATATATTTTATATATTCATCATAAGTAAAAATTTTCAATAACTTTCCTCCTTAAAATTATAATTTATATCAACTTTAAAGTCAATATTTATTTAAAAGTTAATTTAAATAATAATAAACCTCTTTTCTACTATTTTCTTTCTATTTCTTGGATTTTTACTAGATTTAATACTGGAATTAAATTAAAATTGATTTCTAAATTTTATAATTTGAATAAGTTTTTTGATTTATAAAAAATTAACTCTTTTATATATTAAATCACAAATTGGAAAATTTTTCAAGTTTTGATTTATATTTTGTAGAATTTTATATTATTTTTTACAAAAAATAATATCTACAGCTTAATATACTGTAGATATTTGATATTATTTGTATTATATTCTAATATGATTTTCGAAAACTTCTACCAAGACAAAATATATACTTAAGAAAATGCTTATTAAAGAATTTTATAAAAAATAATTCATAAAAATTAAGTTTTTAATTAAAATAGCTACTTATTTCTTCTAAATTTTCAAATTTCTTTTGTCTTAAAACATCATATATAACAATTGCCACTGAATTAGATAAATTTAGTGACCTTAAAGTAGGTCTCATTGGAATTCTAATTGTTTTATTTAAGTATTTTTTTAAAATATCTTCTGGTAATCCTTTTGTTTCTTTTCCAAACAATAAAAATATTTCTTCCATCTCATTATAATTTGGCTCTGAATATACATGTTTTCCTTTTGTAGTTACAAAAAACATATTGTTTTTTTCTGGTTGATATTTCTCTAGAAATTTTTTTAGAGATTGATGTTCTTCTATTTCTAATTTATCCCAATAATCTAGTCCAGCTCTTTTTACTGCCTTTTCTGAAATATCAAATCCAAGTGGATGCACTAAATGTAATTTTGCCCCTGTTGCTGCACATGTTCTTGCAATATTTCCTGTATTTTGCGGAATCTCTGGTTCTACCATTACTATATTTATTTTCATTTTATTTCCTTCTTTTCATATTTTATTTTACTATATTAATTTTCTTATATTTTAGTAATTACTTAATTATTCTATCATAAAATAAAAAAAAATGGAATAATTATTTAAATCTTAATTTTGTCTACTATTTTTTATAATTTATTGCCTTTTTTAAAAAAGTATGTTAGAATAGTTAACATAACCGTACCTTCATAATGATAACTAATTATTTATCATGAAAGGAGCATTTTATGTAAAATGTAGCTGGAGTAACTAGAGGTGAAAAGCTTTACGAAGGTAAAGCTAACACCATTTATGCAACTGACAATGAATTTCTCTTGGAGTTGGAATCTACAGATCGGATTTCGGCTGGTAACGGTGAGAAAAGGGATGTGGTCGATGGTAAGGGATTAACCAACAACGCTATATCTACTGCACTTTTCAAACTTTTTAAGAAAAACGGCATTCCTACTCACTATGTGTGTGAAGGATCGAACGAGTTCTCAAAAGTAGTAAGAAAAGCAGAGATGATTCCGCTTGAAGTTATTGGAAGATTTATTGCGGCAGGCAGTTTCTGTAAAAGATACAATATTCCATCAGGAAAAGTCTTTAAAGAAATGACTATTGAATTTTCTTATAAAGATGATTCCTTGGGTGATCCTTTTATTTCAAAAACTGCTGCAGCATATGGTCTCGACATTGCTTCTGAAGAAACTCTTGATGATATCGAAAATTACGCCTTCTATATCGGCATTTGTGCACAGGATTTCTTTAAGGAATTCGGTCTGACTTTGGTCGATTTTAAGGTTGAATTTGGTATCGATTGCGAAACAGGTGAACTTATTTTATGTGATGAGTTTTCGCCTGATACGTGCAGACTCTGGGACAAAGATGGAAAGTCCTATGACAAAGATGTTTTTCGCAAAAATCTCGGTAATGTCTCTGAGACATACAAAGTACTTCTGGACATCGTTCAGGAAAATAAGTGAGTCACTGCTAACAAGGTTACGGTTAGGTTACAAATGGAAAAAACGAGTACACTATGTGCTCGTTTTTTCTATTTTCTTTTTTCATTTATTTCTATTTACTTAATTTTTGTCTAACATATTCATATAAAATAATACCTGTTGCAACTGAAGCATTTAAACTTTCCGTTTTACCAAGCATTGGAATTTTTATCTTTTCATCTGCTAACTCTTGTATACTCTGCTCTACACCATTAGCTTCATTTCCAATAACAATAACTTTTTTATTATAATCAACATTATAAATGCTATTTTCTGTTTGCAATGAAGATACCATAACTTTAAATTTATGTTTTTTTATTTCTTTTAAGGTTTTTAATAACTCATCACATTCAACAATTTTTATTCTAAAAATTGCTCCCATTGTAGATCTTACAACCTTTGGATTATAGCAATCAGCAGTCCCTTTAGAAACTAAAATTTGTGTCAACCCAATACTATCAACTGTCCTTAAAATAGTTCCTAAATTTCCTGGGTCTTGTACATCATCTAAAGCTACAATAATATCTTGATTATAATCAATTTGCACATCTCTATTGTTCTTTTCTACAATTGCTAAAATTCCTTGTGGATTTTGTACTTCAGATAAATACTGAAATAGTTTCTCAGTAACATATATACAATCATATTTAGCGATTTCATACATTAAATCTTTAGGAATAAAATCACTTCTCTCACAATCATCACACAAAACAATTTGCTTAATTGGAGCTTTTTCCTGTATTGCTTCTGCTACTAATCTTACACCTTCAATTATATATTCGTTACTAATATCACGATATTTTTTATCTTTCAACTTTTTAATATGTTTTATAAAATCATTATCTTTACTTGTAATTTTTTGCATAAAATCTCCTTTTGTGCCATAAGGATATGGTCTTTTTGGCACATCCTTTTTATATACTTTCTTCAATCGCATACAATAAATTGATTTAATATTGTTTTCATTGTCAGTTAATAATATATTTTTTTATCTGCGTAAGCGACCAAACGGAGCAACGCGCAGTGCGATTTGGAACAACTTTCATATTATTTTTGCTATGGAAGTTGCGACACCAAAGATATAATAAATTTATTATATACAATTGAATTTTAACTATTATAATTCATCAATGTGTCAAAAAGACCCGACCTCTTTGGCACAAAAATTCTTTTACATCTTTTAGTATTTGTCCTTCATCTGTTGTCCCAATTTCTAATGTTATTCTTGGTTTTATTCCTGCTGAAAATTTTATTTTATTTCCATATTTTTTTACTAATTCTTCAATATCTAATTTTATATCATTTTTTTCAAAAGCAAATACAACTGCTGTTTTTTTGCTTGCTATTTTAGATATCTCCATTTGCTTACTTAAATATTTAATTCTTGCAATTTCAATTAGGTTTTCTACTTCTTTTGGCATATTTCCAAATCTATCTATGATTTCATCAATTATATTTTGTATATCTTCTTCATTTCTACATAAAGCAATACTTTGGTAAATTTCTATCTTCTGATTAGCGTCTGGTATATATTCATCAGGAATATAACTTGTAACATCTAAATCTATTTGGATTTCAGATTCTTCTTTAATTTCTATTCCCTTCATTTCTTTTACTACTTCATCTAATAAATTGCAATAAGTATCATACCCTACTTGTTCTAAATGTCCTGATTGAATTTCTCCGAAGAAGGCTCCCTGCTCCACGAATTTCTAAATCTCTCATTGCTATTTTAAATCCTGACCCAAATTCTGTAAATTCTTTTATGGCTTTTAATCTTTTATCTGCTACTTCTGTTAACATTTTGTCCTTTTTATAAGTAATATATGCATAAGCTTGCCTATCTGACCTTCCTACTCTTCCCCTGATTTGGTATAGCTGTGCTAGTCCCATTCTATCAGCATTTTCCACAATAATAGTATTAGCATTTGGAATATCGATACCTGATTCTAAAATAGTTGTACATACTAATACATTAGAATTTCCTTCTATAAAATCTTTCATAATTTCTTCTATTTTATTTCCTGTCATTTGTCCATGTGCATAAACAACATTTGCTTCAGGCACTAAATTTGATATCATATCAGCTTTTCTTTGAATTCCCTCTACATTGTTAAATAAGTAAAATACCTGTCCTTCTCTTTCTAATTCTTTAGTAATTGCTTCTCTTATAACTTCCTCATCATATTCTAATACATAAGTTTGAACAGGTCTTCTGTTATGTGGTGGTTCATAAATAACAGACATATCACGAATTCCTACTATTGACATATGCATTGTTCTTGGAATTGGAGTTGCTGTCATTGTTAGCACATCTACATTTGTTTTTAGTTGTTTTATTCTTTCTTTATCTTTTACTCCAAAACGATGCTCTTCATCAATAATTAATAGTCCTAAATCTTTGAACTCAACATCTTTACTTAAAATTCTATGAGTTCCAATTATAACATCTACTTCACCTAGCTTTAACTTTTTAATAACTTCTTCTTGATATTTTTTGCTTTTGAAACGATTTAAAATCTCTACTTTAATTGGAAACTCTTTCATTCTTTCTTTAAATTCTTGATATTGTTGTTCAGCAAGAACTGTTGTTGGTGCTAAATAAGCTACTTGTTTTTGATCCATTACTGCTTTGAAAGCTGCTCTTAATGCTACTTCTGTTTTACCATATCCTACATCACCACAAAGCAATCTATCCATAGGCTTAATTGCTTCCATATCTTTTTTTACTTCTTCAATACATCTTAATTGGTCATCTGTTTCTTGATAAGGAAATTTTGCTTCAAACTCATTTTGCCATGGTGTATCTTTGCTAAAACTAAATCCCTGTACTTTTTCTCTTTTTGCATATAATTCAATTAATTCTCTTGCTACCTCACGTAAGTTATTTTTTACTTTTGCTTTTGTATTTTCCCATTCTTTACTTCCTAGGCGATTAATTTTTGGCTGGATAGTGTCTCCACCAATATATTTTCTAATTGCATCTAAATCATTTGTAGGAATATATAATATATCATCATCTTTATATTTAATTTTTATATAATCTTTAATTGTTCCATCTGCTTTAATAGTATTTACTCCAATGTAAATACCTATTCCATATTTTTTGTGTACAACATAATCTCCCACTTTTAAATCAGCAAAAACTACTTTTTCTCCTTCTTTAAAAGCTTGATGTGTTACTCTTCTTTTTCTTTTTTCTCCATCTATTAAGTCATTTGCTACAATTACTAATTGATTTAAATCATGATTTTCAAATCCAGCTGATAATCTACCAATACTAATAGTAACAATATTTTCTGCTGATTTTACAATAATTGTCTGATTTAAATTTTCTTCTATTTTACAAAAGATTTCTTGTTCTTCTAAAAGCTTTTGTATTTTTTTTGCCTTTTCTTTTGAATCTACTAAAATTGTAATTTTTTTCTTTTCTTTTGTTGCTAATTTAATATCTGAAAATAAGTTTTCTATTTCACTTTTATAATAATTTATTTCTCTATAATAAAATGTATATTTTTGCGCTGATACTTTTAAATTAGAATCTTGTTTTGCTATATACATAATTTGCATTTTTTGTAGTTGCTCTTCAATCTCTTCATAATTTGAAAAGTTAGATATTACTTGTGGTACTACTTTTTCCTTTTCTAAAAGAGCTTTTATTAAATTTTTATGGTCTATTTCTATATTAGTAGCTCTTTGCTTTATTTTATTAATCTCATCTAAAAAAATACAATAATTGCTTTCTATATAATCTAAAATTGTTTCTTGATTTTCATAAAAACAATCAAAATATTTGTCAATTTTACTTATATAATTTCCTGCTTTAATTTCTTCTATATCTTCTTGTATCATTTGTTGATTTTTATGTGTTTTAAATTGTGCCAATATCTTTTTACATGTCTCTTCTATATTGCTTTCCAAAATATATTCATGTGCAGGATAAATATTAGCTTTTTCTAAAGTATTTATTGATCTTTGACTAGTAATATTAAAATTTCTAATAGAGTCTACTTCATCGCCCCAAAATTCAATACGAATTCCTACATTTTCATTTAATGAAATATCTAGAATTCCTCCTCTTATGCTAAATTGGCCTCTTCCTTCAATTAAATCACATCTTGTATATCCAAGCATAACTAAATTTTTCTTAATTTCTTCTAAAGAATAGCTTTCTCCTATTTTTAATTTTAATTCACTTTTATATAAAGATTTTTTTGATGGTAATTTTTGCATTGCTGCTTCTATTGTTGTTATAATTATTAAATTTCGTTTTGATTTAATTTCATTTAAAGCTTCTATCCTCTTATAAGGAAGCTCCTTACTTTCTGCAATATAGTCATAAGTAACAATTTCTTTTTTTGGAAATAATACTACTTTATCCGTAAAATATTTTAAGTCTTCATATAATTTTTTTGCTTGAATTTCATTGTACGTAAGAATACATATTGGTTGTTTTTGAAATTCATGAATTGCTTCTCCTATTTGAAGCATCCCCATGTCAGTTAAGCCCGATATTGCTACCGGACTTTGTTTATTCTCTATTGTTTTTAGTAAATCAATAAATTTTTCTGATTTGCCTAATTCTCCGTATAATGGTGTTCATGCCATTTCTCCTAAATATGTTTCTATTGATATATTATACTACGTTTTTTATAAAAATAAAAGTAAATTTTATAAAAAAGATGACAAACTAAGACCATCCTCTGTATCTTACTTGATTTTTATGTGAAATTATATTATAATATAGTTAGATACTTTTAAACTTATTGGCATCGCCCTTTAAGGGCAAAAAGGAGGAAAAGCATTATGAGAACAGTTATTGTACCAAAAGAAGTGAAAGGTTCAGTAATATCCTTTTTATTTCCGGGGCTTGAGCAGTCGGAGGCAGCATTCAGTGAAATTAGCAGTTTCATTGATTCTAAATTTAAACGATTACATACATGTGTATTGTATCGTTTAAATGAAGATTTTATGCGGATACTGTCAAAATATGATTTATCAGTAGGAGATAAAGAAGTCATAATAAATGATGGTACCGTTCTTGCTACCGATGACCTTCGGAAAGATCCGAATGTAATTACAAATTTTCCTAAGGTTTTGCATAAAATTACATCTAAGGATGATGAAGAACTGTTTACTTCGATTTTCGGCCGTTGAAATTTTTGGCTGTTGAATTGGTACAAAAAAGGGTCAATGTGTATTTTTTTACACATTGACCCTTTTTCCATATATTTTATATACTATTCTATCTTTAACTATTTCACATCTTCACTACTAATCTATCAAATTTAGAATGAATATACTTTTCTAATTTGTCCATAAATACTTTGGGTTCAATCTCCTTTTTCGCAACCATATCTAGTCCCTTTTCCCAACTAGCTGTTAATTTTGGATTTAATATATCTGGCATTGATTGATAAACAATATCATAAATGATTTCACCCTTATTTGTAGGTGTAATAATTTGCGTTTTTGTATTAATTTGTATGTATTTTATTTTTTCTAATTTTTTTATAATTTCAGCTCTTGTAGCACTTGTACCTATTCCAGCACCTTTTATTTGTTCTCTTAATTCTTCTTCCTCAATTAATTTTCCTGCGTTTTCCATAGCAAGAATAATAGAACCTGAATTATATCTAGTAGGAGGAGATGTTTCCGCTTCTTTTAGCTCAAAATTATGAATTATAATTTCTTGTCCCTTTTTTAGTTTCTTTAATATTTCTAAATCATTTTGTTTTTCTTCTTTTTCTTGATTATCTTCTTCCTTTTCCACATCTTTATCACTATCTGTGGATTTTTTGTTATTTAATTTTGAATTTACTGATTTTAATACCTCTAAAAATCCTTGTTCTAGACAAACTTTTTCACTTGTAGAAAATGTTTCTACTTTTTTATCTTGTTCATCTCCATGTTCAACTTCTATTGTAACTTGAATTTTTTGATATTCTGCTGGTGGGTAAAAAATTGCTAAAAATCTTTTTACAATTAGTTTATATACTTGCTTTTGAAGTTCTGGTAATCCATTATAATTTTCATATCCTTGACCTGTTGGAATAATTGCATAGTGGTCTGTAATTTTGCTATCATTAACATATTTTGTTTTTATCAAATTAGTAGAGTAGCTTTCATCTATCATTTTTTTAATATAACCTTGTATTTCTTCATCTTTATATCCTTTTGCTAATCCGTTCAAATTCTTTTTTATTTCTTTTGCTACTGCTGTTGAAAGTACTCTTGCATCTGTTCTAGGATAAGTAACTAATTTTTTTTCATATAAGTTTTGAATTATTTCTAATGTTTCATCTGGTTTTATTTTAAATTGTTTTGTGCATTGATTTTGTATTTCTGCTAGGTTAAATAATAAAGGTGCATTTTCTTTTTGTTTTGATTTTTTTAGTTCTGTAATTGTAGCTTTTTTTCCTGCTAAACAACTAATTAATTCTTTAGCATCTTCTTCCTTTTTAAATCCTGACTCATTGTATAATTTAGGAGATTCAAACCATTTTGATTTTTCATTTACTTTCCATTCTGCTTTAAATGATGACATTTCATCTCCAAAATCTCCTAAAATTTTATAATATTTTGTTTTCACAAAATTTCGTATTTCTCTTTCCCTAGATACAATCATTCCTAAAACACATGTCATAACTCGACCTACTGAAATAGAAGCTCTTTCTTCATTAATTTTGCTTGCTAAATTTCTTCCATAAATAATTGATAATAATCTAGAAAAATTAATTCCTATCAAATAGTCTTCTTTCGCTCTTAAATACGCACTATCAGATAAACTATCATATTCTGATAAATCTTTTGCTTCTTTAATTCCTCTTACAATTTCCTCTTCTGTTTGAGAATCAATCCAAACTCTTTTCATTTTTGCATTCGGATTTGGCTTTGCCATCATAAATACTAGTCTTTGTATATACTCTCCCTCTCGTCCTGAATCTCCTGCATTATAAATCTCTTCAATATCTTCCCTTTGCATTAGACTTTGTACAATATTAAATTGATTTTGAACATTTGGGATAATTTCATATTTCCATTCTTCAGGAATAAATGGTAATGTATCTAATCTCCAAAATTTTAGTTTTTCATCATACTTGTCTGGATAGCTCATTGTTACTAAATGTCCTACACACCATGTGATAATCCACTGGTCTGACTCTAAATATCCATTTTTTCTATTTGTTGTTATTTTTAATGCTTTGGCAAACTCCATTGCTACTGATGGCTTTTCTGTTATTATTAATTTTTTGCCCATTTATATATCATTCCTTTTTAGTTTTTAATCACCTTATTACTTTGTTCTGAATTCTATCACTTTTTGATTTTTAGTTCAAGTTATATAAAATAATCATTCAAAATGTCTTGTAATTTATATTAAAATATTAGATTTAGGAGCAAATAACATATATTATTTGCAAGCAATTTATTATAATTTTATATTTGTAATTAAACTGTAATTAATATTTAATATGCTTGAAATATATACCTTTACTTTTTATAGTATAATATTAATAATTATTATAAGGAGAATTAAAATGAGCATAGAATCAGATTTAAAAAAAGATGGAATAGAAGTAACTGAACAATTAGATACATTAAAAGTAAATTCACTTGCTACAAATATAGCTAAAAAAATATGTGATACATTCCCTGAATATGGTTTTAATCAAAATGAACTTTTCATCAAATTATCTAGATTAAATATGTATAAAGCAAAAATGCCCGAAGGAATGGCTGAAGCAAATTATTTTTATAAAAACACTTCAATTTACTTTAATGAACATATTCAAGATGAAGATTTAGAAGAATTTGCAATTCACGAATGCATACATTACATTCAAGAAGTAAAAGATAATCGTAATTATTTAATTAGAATGGGACTTTGTGATTATACAGAATTTAGAACATATGGTTTAGGGTTAAATGAAGCTGCTGTTCAACTTATGGCTTCTAAAATAAATGGTATTCCTAAAGAATATGTTAAATATTTTGGAATTAATTTTGAAACAATTAGTCCATCATACTATCCTTTGGAATGTTGTTTAGTAAATCAGCTAGCATACCTTGTAGGAGAAGACTTATTATTTGAAAGTACATTAAAAAGTAATGATAATTTTAAAAATAAATTATCACAGGCGATTACACCTAAAAGCTTTATGGCTATTCAAAATGCTATTGATAATATTTTGTATGCAGAAGAAGATATTATAAAACTTAATACCAAAATTGCCGAAACTGATGATAGAAATAAACGTGTTGATGGAATGCTTAAAAAAATTGATGAACTTAAAAATGAAATTCTATTAACTTTTATGAGAACTCAAAATTTAATTATATCTAGTTATTTTGATAATGCATTTAATAATATAGAAAATTTAGAAGAATTAGAAGCATATCGTAAGAAATTATATTCTTTTAAAGATTATTTAGGTATTGCAGAAGGTTATAATTTCTTTAATAACTATTATGTAAGTAAAATGGAAGCATTAGAAGAAAAATATAATGCATTTGAAAATGGAATTTATGAAACATCTTTAAAGATAATGTCTAGAAAGGAAAATAAAATACTTGCATTCTTTAGAGCTGTTAAAAAATTAATTTTAGGAGAATCTGCAAAAGATGAAACATATAAAAATGGATAAAAAAATACGGAAATTAAAATATTTTCCGTATTTTTTACTTAATTAAATTTATTTCATATTTATCATTCAAATATTTTTCAATATTTTTTGCTGCTTCTCTTCCAGAGTTTGCAGCCCATGCTACTGTACTTTTTACTCCTGCTATATCTCCACCTGCATAAATTTTTGGATTAGATGTTTGATAATTTTCATTTATTTCAATATTGCCCCATTTATTTAATTTTAGTTTTAGTTTTGAAGCTATTGGGCTAGGTTTAGAACCTAAAGCCATTACTACATAATCCATATCTATAATATAATTGCTACCTTCTAAATTAACTGGTACTAGTCTTGTTTCTCCCTCTTTTTGTACTAACTCTGTTTTTATTAATTCTATTTTCTCTACTTTATTTGTTCCAATTATTTTTGTAATATTATTTTGAAATAAAAACTCTATTCCCTCTTTCATTGCATCTTCTATTTCTTTATCCTCTGCTGGCATTTGTTCCCTTGCTCTTCTATAAATTACTTTTACATCTTCTGCTTCTAATCTTTTGATAGTTCTTGCACAATCCATTGCAACATTTCCACCACCAACAACTGCTACCTTTTTACCTTTATAATTAGGATGTAACTTATATTCTAAAAGTTCATTTCCTCCATATACACCATCTAAGTCTTCTCCATCAACACCCATTTTAGAAGATACATTTGCACCTATACTTAAAAAGATTGCATCATACTGTTTTTCTATGTCTTCTAATGATATATTTTTTCCCAATTCTTGATTATATTTTACTTGTACTCCCAAATCTAGAATATTTTGTACTGTCTTTTTTACTATATCTTTTGGAAGCCTAAATTCAGGTATTCCATGAATTAATAATCCACCTAAATAATCATATTTTTCGTAAATAGTAACTTGTATTCCTTCCTTTGCAAGAAATGCACTACAAGTTAGGCCTGCTGGACCTCCTCCTATAATAGCAACTTTTTTATTAGTATTACTTTTCCTATTTTCTTTATTCTTTTCAATGTCCTTTTTCCAACATTTGCCTAGGCTATAATTACTATCTATTACTTTATCAAAAACAAAAGCCTCTAAATCTCCAATTGAAACAGGTTCACCTTTTATTCCTCTTATACATGAACCTTGACATTGTTTTTTATGAGGACATATTCTACCACAAATTCCTGGTAATACAGTAGTTTCAGATAATATTCTATATGCTTCTTCATAATTTTCTTCCTTAATTTGTGCTATAAAATTTGGTATTTGATTTCCTAATGGACAGCCCTTTAAAGAGCAAGGTTTTACTTTACAATTTAAACAGTAATTAGCTTTTTCATTTATTTTTTCCATTTTTACTACCTTCTATTTTATATTTTCTCTTTATTATTCTATTATATCTATTAACCTAAGTCAATTTATTTTTAAGTAATTGACCAATCATTTAAAAAATTTGACCGAAGGGCTATTTCCTCGGTCAATTATTTTCTTTCAAAACTAATTTTAAATCATTTATAAAATCAATCTTTTTCGTTTCATCTCTAAGTAATGCTGCTGGGTGCCATGTTGGCATATATTTAATATCTTTTTTCTCTACCCATTTTCCTCTTGAAGCAGTAATACCATATTCTTTACCTAATATATTTTTTAAAGCAACGCTTCCTAAAAGTACAATAATTTTAGGTTTCAATAGCATTACTTGATTTCTTAAATAATTTAAGCAACTTTGTGCTTCATCTTCTTCTGGATTTCTATTTGCAGGTGGCCTACATTTAACAATATTTGCAATATAAACATCTTCTCTTCTTAATCCAACTGCTTGAAATGCCATATTCATTAATTTGCCGGCTTTTCCAACAAAAGGTTCTCCTTGTTTATCTTCATCTGCTCCTGGTCCCTCTCCTATAAACATTATATTAGCATTTTTGTTTCCTACTCCAAACACAATATTTTGTCTTGTTTTGCATAATTTACATTTATTACAATCTTTTATTGATTCTTCTAATTCTTCCCATGTTTCAAACATTTTTTGCTCCTTTTTTGAAATGATTTTTTCTCCGTCCTCAAAATTATCTCACACATTGTTCTATTAATTTTACTTTTTCATCTACATTTGTGTCAATTATAGCTTTTGTACCAATTGGAATTA
This sequence comes from uncultured Clostridia bacterium, assembly GCA_947627555.1. Taxonomy (GTDB): domain Bacteria; phylum Bacillota; class Clostridia; order TANB77; family CAG-508; genus CAG-269. Next base: position 16,657 of record CANQWL010000006.1, read on the forward strand.
CTGTTTTAGTTTCTATATGTCCAAAATTATTTGATTTTACAATAGGAAAACTATATTCTTCTCCAATTACATCTAAAACTATTTTTTCTAACACAATTTCACTTTCATGTTGATAATTTCCTATCCATAATCCTTTTATCTTGTCAAATACTTCATTTTGTTTCATGTAATATAAGAAATTACTTACTAAAGCTGGATCTGTTTCATATCCTAATTCCTCAAGAAATAAAATTTTTCCTTCAAAATTCAATTTGTACTTACCAGCAACCATTCCTTTTGTTAGACTTAGATTTCCACCAATTAATTCGCCTTCTGTATATCCTTTTTTGATTGTCTTATATCCACTTTCCTCTTTTCCTAATTCTAAACTGCATTTAACAAATCTATTTAAAATTTCTTTGTAACTATAATCTGTTTCATCTGTTGCAATTGTTTTAAAGTTTGTTCCACTAAATGTTACAAGGCCTGTCTTTGCAGTTATAATATTTGTAAGTGATGTAATATCACTATAACCACATACAATTTTAGGGTTATCCTTTATTAATTCATAATCTAAATATTCAAATGTAGAATTTGAATTTTCTCCACCTTTAGCACACCAAATCATTTTTATTTCTTTGTCTGCAAACATATTGTTTATATCTTCTGCTTTTTCTTTAGCAGAAGCTGTATAGTCGTTAGAATTTGAAAATAAATTTTTTGAAAATTTAACTTTAAATCCATCCTTTTCTACTAATTCTTTTGCTCGTTGTATTTCTTCTATATTATCTCCAATAATTGGATCTGATGGTGCAACTACTCCTATTGTATCACCTTTTTCTAATCTATTTGGAATTATCATAAAATTCTCCTCATCTCAATTCGATTAATGCTGTATTTAGTCCATATCCTGCCTTTTCTGCTCGGTAAGAATGAACTAAATTAGAGTTACATACACTACAAATTTTGCTATCTATAATATTTTCTGGTTTTAAACCTTGTTTTTGTAAAATAATCTGATTTATTTTTACAGTGTCAATATTCCATTTCTCTTTATTTACTTGCTTTGCAATTATTTCTTTTGTATTTATATCTTTAAATTCATTTTCAAATAAATCTTTTACATCTTTATCTACTTCAAAATGACATTTTCTAATGCTTGGACATATACAACAAATTATATCTTTTGGATTACAATTAAATTCTTTTTTCATTTTTTCTACTGTTTTTACTGATATCCTTTGTAAAGTTCCTCTCCACCCTGAATGTACATTTGCTATTACTTTTTTTATTGGGTCAAAAAATAATAATAAAATACAATCTGCATTTGTTGTAGAAAGTAATATTTCTTTTTTATCAGTAACTAATCCATCTGTATTATAATATTCTGGTAAATTGATGTCAGGTTCTGTTTTATTAATCTTCTTTTTTACAACTTTTATTTCATTTGTATGTTCTTGATTTGTTTTAACAATATGAATATAATTACTATCTATGCAATTGCATAAATTTTTATAATCATTAATTGCTTTTTCATATTCTGTCTTTTCTAATTTTTGTTTATTTGCTCTTGCTGTTCTAAAATTCACATTTGTTCCTAATGAATATGCATGATTAATAATGTCTCCATATTCTAATAATTTTCTGAATTGAATATATTCAGTACCATTTACTTTAATATGTACTATATTTTCATTTGATAAATCCATAATCATCCTTTCGTTTCAATTTCTTTTTTCATCATCATTATTATATCATCTTTTGACTTTTTATCAATAAAGTTATACTCGTTGCAATTTTGTTTTGTATCAAATCCGCAGATTGCTTTATATGAACAATATTCACAAGGTGTTTTACCTTTTTTATAGTAAGGTTTTAAATCAATCTTTCCACTTAAAATTTCTTTTGCAATATCTTTAATTGTTTTATCTATATAGTCTTGTAGAATTTTAAATTGTTCTTTGTTTACTCCATTTGTCCAGTTTTCATTTATTGTTCCAGATGCTGTAATTGCTGCTGGTACTAATTTAGAGCTTCCAGATTTTAAAGTGTTGTCATTCATTTTGATTATTTTAACATCTGCTAAAATAAGTCCTTTCATTTTAAAATTTTTTCTAATCATTTCTTCTATTTCTTCATCAGATATCTTTTTATTTGCTTTTACCATTTGCTCTAATAAAGAAAAATAAAATACTCCTGCTGGCATTATATCTTCTACTTTGCAAATAGCATCTGAATAAGTTAAAAGTTGTATTTGTAACCCAGCATATACCTCGTTTAAATCTATATTTTTACTTGAAGATTTATAATCGATTATTCTTAAGTATTTTCCATCTTCTGACTCAGCTGTATCTATTCTATCTATTTTACCTGTAATTTCAACCTTTTTGCCATTTTCTAATTCTAAAACAATTGGAGGATATTCTCCTTTTTGATTAAATTCAATTTCTGTTCCTTGTATTTCAAAATCACTATGTGTCAGCGTTTCTATAATATATTTTAGTGCTTTACTAACAATTCTTTTTAGTCTTTTTACTAAAACTTTATATTTTGCTGTTGCTGTAAATATGTAATTTCTACTTAAATTTAAGTTCTTGTCAATAATATTTGATACAATTTCTAATATTTGATTTTCTTCAATTTCTGTTAATAAGATTTTTTCATCTCTAACATATTCAAAAAATTCATCAATTGTTTCGTGCATAAATGAGCCTGTATTAAAACTTTGTACCTTCAATTCCTCTTTTTCTTTTAATCTTAAGCCATATTGTAAATAATAAGAAAATGGACAACTTCTATATTTTTCTAATTGAGATACACTCGTACTTAATTTATTTCCATATAATTTGTCAATGTTTTCTTTTTGAATATTTTTTGGTAAATTTGTATAATTTAATCCTTCTAGGTCTTGTTTTAATTTTTCTTTCCATTCATTTTGTTTTTTATAATAATTGTATATTTCATACCATACTTGTTCGATTTCTTCTCCGCTTCTTAATTTTGCTATATTTTCAATTAATTCTTCATAAGTAACCTCTTTGTTAATTATTTCGTATGATTTTTGTATTACATCACTATGTTCTTGTAATTTTGGAAACATCTTTTTAATTTTATGAATTAAAATAGAAGGCCTAAGTGATTTAGATTCACTATCTGTTGATACATATGACAAATATAACTGACTTTCAGCTGTTGTAAATGCTTTATAAATATTAAAATTATCTTCATATAGTTGTTCCAATGTCCCTTTTGCGAGTTCTATTCCATCTTGTTTTAAGTTTTCTCTATCTGCATCATTAAAAAATCCCTCTTCTTTATTAATACTTGGGAACACACCATCATTTAAGCCTATTATAAATACATTTTCCACTTTATGGCTTCTTGACCTATCTATATCTCCAAATATGACTTGATCTTGTGTGCCTGGTATTTTACCAAGTCCACTATTTTGAAAACCTATTTTTAAAATCTTAATATAACTATCAATTGTCAATTTATCATTATTAAAAATTAATACAATTTCATCAAAAATATTCATTAAAATTTGATAACTTGATTGATATTCATTTGCTAAATCAATTTTTCCGCTTTCTTCTAATTCTTCAATTTTTGCAATAATTTTTTCTTCTATTTGTTGATTTTGAATAAAATCATATAAGCATTTTGTAATATGAATTGCTGTTTTTCCTTGTTGTATGTTTTCCTTTAATTCTACTAATGGCTCTATTATTTGCTTTCTTAATTCATTTAGTCTTTCTATTTCTTGTTTTTTATTTTCTAATTCATATATAAAGTCTTTTTTCCATTTACTTTGTTTAATTCCCCATTTATTACAATAATTTTCTAATTTAAATATTTCATCTTGTTCTATTTCACAAAATCCTAATTTAATATAACTAAAAACAGCCTCACTAGAAAAATTTTTATTTAAAATTTCTAAAATAGAAAGCATATATTGAATAATAATGTTTTGGTTCAAATCTCTTTTTTCATCAATAAATACAGGTATTCCATATTGTTCAAAAATTGCTCTTACTAAAGAAGAATATGTTTCAATGTTTTTTGTGATAATTGAAATATCTTTATATCTTAAATTTTCAGTTCTTACTAATTTTTGAATTTCCTTTGCTATATTTTCTATTTCTGAATATGGATTTTTTGCTAGAAATAATTGTACATTTTCCACATTTTCTTCATATTTTGTGGATTTTATTGCATAAAGATTATTTGCTATATGTTTTAATTCTTTTGTTTTAAATCTATATTGCTTATTTAAAAATACTGGTTCTTCTAATTTGAAGCCATTATCATTTACTAAATCAATTATTTTATATAATGTGATTTTATTAGAATAATAAATATCTGTATCTGGATTAATAGCAGGATTTAAATTATCAACACATATTGTAATATTTACTTGCTTTGCAAGTCTTATTAATTCTTTAATAACTTCATATTCTTGATATGTAAAACCTGAAAATTCATCAATATATATAATACTATTTTTTACTAAATCAGTATCTTTCAAATTATTTGCAAGAATATTCAATAACTCTGTTTCCTCTAAGTAGTTATTACTAATTTTGTTTTCAAATTTTTCATATAATAGAGTCATATCTTCTAATTTTGTCTTCAAATATGTATCATCAGTTTTCTCTATTTCTTCTTTAAGAGCTTCAATAGTAACTCCATGTTTTTTTAGTTCTGTAATTGTTCTCATGCCAAGTTCTATATTTTCATCTGATTTTCCTAAAAATTTAAGTTCATTTTTATACTTACTTAATATTGAATAAATTAACATAGCTTTTCCACATTTAGACAAACTAGTTTTACTATTACCACCAACCTCGTTCAAAACTCTATAGGCCATTCTACTTAAAGTAATAACTTCAGCATTAATAACAGCATCACTTTTTATAGCATCCATTAATTTTTTTTCTGCTGTAAATGAAAACTGCTCTGGAGTGATAATAAAAATTTTTTCTTTATTATCTTTCTCAGTATCTATTAAATTAGCAATTTCAGAAAAGCAGAACTCACTTTTTCCAGTTCCTGCTTCTCCATAAATAATTCTTAATCCCATATTAAACCTCTTTTTGTTAAAAGTTGTCTTAATTTTTTATTTTTTTCATATTCATATTGCATTGTACCATATTCTTCATTATTTTTAAATAAATTTCTTAAAGAAATGTTGAAAGTGTTGTTTTAAATTAAAAACTTTTTATAAGATTATTATTAGATATGTAAAAATAGTTAAAAAATTTAAGTTAAAATGTATTTTAAAGAACATTTGACATATAATAAAAAATGTAGTATACTATATTTAGCTTAAGCGAGAAAATAAATCGAAGAACTCAAATGTTCACAGAGATATGTTGACCACATATCTCTTTTTCTTTATAAAAATAAAGGCAGTTGACCAGACTGCCTTTGATTAGATTGTACTAATCTTGAGAATTTTGGCACTTAAGCCTCTCTTCTCCAATAAAATAAATATTGTTGTGCTAAACCTGCTAAATCTCCAAATTTCTCTTTAGCTATTTTTTCAATTTGTTTTTTACTTACTTTTGTTTCATCTTGTTGTTTAATATATAAATCGTTCATAACTCTTCTAACCCATACATCAATTGGAAATACTTCAAATCTTTTTAAAGTAGAAAATAGCAAAATACAATCTGCTACTTTTGGTCCTACTCCTGATAATTTTAATAATTGTTCTCTTACCTCTATAGTATTCGGATTGTTTTGCATTTTTTCCAAATCAATTTCTTTGTTTAGTATCATATGTGTTGTTTCATATAATCTTATATCTCTAAATCCTAATCCTAACTTTCTATATTCTTCAACTGTAACATCTTTTAGTTGTTCTGGTGTAGGAAATGTATAATAAATCTTTCCATTATAATTTATCTCATCACCATAATTTTTTGAAAGTCTTTCTATAATTCCTTTAATTCTAGGAATATTATTATTAGCTGATATAATAAATGATATGATTGTTTCCCACAAGTCTTGATTTAAAATTCTAATTCCTTGCCCATATAAAATACTTTTTTTCATGTTGTTATCTATATTTGATAATTGTTTTTTTATTTGTTCATAATCTCGTTTTAAATCAAAATAGTCTTCTACTACCGGTTTAATATCTTTTTCACAAATTCCTTTGAATATGACATCTTTTCCTTCTTTTTTTACATTTAATACATTTTTTCCAAAAACTCCTGTGTAACTTTCATCTTCTTGTTTATTCCATCTGAAGCATTGTCCACATTCAAATATATCTTTTAATTCAAATGAATTTGCATTTTCTAATTTATATTTTTGTTCTAACATAATTTCTATTTTCCTTTTCTTATTCTTATCGTATTGTATCATATTTTTTATTGTTTTTAAATAGATTTTTCGAAGAAGTATTTAAAATTTATGAGAGAACTTTTAAAAAATATATTGACAAAAAAATGTGTAAAAGATAAAATTATAAAAAATATAATAACAACTCTACATAATAAATAAAATTTTAAACAAAAGAAACAAAAAGGAGAAATATAATAAATGGTTTTAAATAATAAAAAAGATAATGGTATTACTTTAATTTCACTTGTTGTAACAATCATAATATTGCTAATATTAGCTGGAATAACAATAGCACAATTAACAAAAAATGGTTTATTCGAAAAAGCAGAACAAGCAAAAAAGGATACAATGGAAGCACAAGAAAAAGAAAATTTAGCTTTAGCAAGCTATGAAGAAAAAATAGATGAGGTTGTTGGAAATAAGAATATTTCAGGAAATTCTTCTTACAGAATAAATAAAATTGGAGAACAAACTGGTACTTCTCCTATAAATGTAGATTTATCACTATATGATTCTTTATATATAAAAGTAATTGAATCTCTTTATCAAGAAAATTTTACTTGTTATATTCCGACTTATGATTTAAATACAGGTGGATATACAATAGCTGGTGGTGGGACTAATCCTGGTAGATTTGTAAGAATAACTATAGACTCTGATTCTTCTCCATCTACAATAGCATTAAACATTGTTCAAGTTAATGCCAGCAATATTGTTACCGATACATCTAAAATAATTATTTATGGAATAAACTATTAATATAAAAAATATATAAATTGTTTAAAATTCAATAATTCAACGCAATAAATTTAAAATACTAACAAAAAAATAAGTAAAGTCAAAATAAAATTTTCTTTACTTATTTTTTTGTTGTTAACATTAGAACTATTCTATAGATTCAATTTTCAAATTTGTTCCTTCTAATATTTGGGCATCTGTCGATCCTCCTTCTCTTCCAGCATAAAGCCCAATTTCTGTTCTTTTAGTTGTCGTATAAATTGCTGAATAAATTGTTTCAATGTTTTTATAATTTTCATTACCACTAGTCCATGTTTGAGAATCTATTGAACAATTATCAGTAAAATTCCATAAACCATAATTACCATATTCATTACCAGGATTTACAATTATTTGATATGTTAATTTATATGTTTTGTTTTCTTCAAGTGTAATTGTATTATTACTATGTTCTAAATTATTATCCATCTCTTTTATTGTTGGATTAACACGACTACTAGATATATTCACTGAATTAAACTTAACATTATCTACATTTTTAGTTTGTGTAGTTATTGTTAACCTAGGAGAAACTATATATTCTTCTCCAGCATTTCCTTGAAGATTACATGCATATACTACATATTTATTTTCTGTCGGAGTATATGTTTGTTGATAATAGAAATTACACCAACTTATATTTTGTTGAACATTGCTAACTATAAACTTATTTTCAGTAATATCATATAAGCCATATTCTATCTGAAAACTATTTTTACAATATGGCCTAATAGAGAAATTTAAATTATATGTGATTCCTTTCTCTAAAACAATTGCATTTACACCATTTCTTTCACAAACTCTCATATCTATATTTCTAGATGATGAATTATTAAATTTATATAAGCCAAATTTGTTTGATAAATCTGGATATACAAAATAGCCATATTGATTGATTGCTATATTATTTGATTCAGTTGATATTCCATCTATACTTGCTAATTGCAATGAACCATTTATTTCAAATTCATAAGGATATTCTTTTAATTTTGTATAAATTGAAGAAATATTAGTTGTATCTATTTTTTCTAAACTTGCTTGAGCTTTGCTTTTAGCTGTAACATATTCTATATCATTATCCTCACATAATTTATCGGCTAAATATTGTAAACTAGGCAATTCTTCATTTTCTACATAACTAGAAATTTGAATATTTGTAATTTTTAAATTCATAAGTTCAGTTGCAGTTTGTTTTTGATTTTCTTCTTTAGCTTCTTGAGCTTTATTAATTAAATTATTACCGAGTTAGTTCTAAAATTGTCACTCCTGCTAATATTAATAATATTATTATTGTAATTACTAATGCAATTAAAGTAATTCCTTTTATATTATTCTTCATTTGTTTTTATCTCCTTTTATTTTTCTATTTTTTCATATATTTTTATGTTTATTTGTTATTATATAAAATTATAATAACATTACTTTTTTCATTTGTAAATAATTTTTATGTTACATTTTAATTACACATTAGAAATATAAAAAGAACTGAGTCTTTTGACACTATTGCGACATTTTTTGACAAAAAAGTGAGACAAATGAAGACCGTCCCCATTGTCTCATGTATCAATTTTTTTAAATCCGAGTCCTACTACTTCTCTAGAATTTGTAATAACAATAAAACTTTGTGGGTCTATCTTTCTGGCTGCTCGTTTAATTCTAGAAATATCTCTCCTTGTTGCGGCACACATTAAAATTATTCTGTCTTTATTCATAAACATTCCTTTTCCATAAAGTCCTGTTACTCCTCTTTGTATCTTTTCTTCTATCACTTTCGAAATTTCTTCATTCTTATCTGAAATAATAAATAATAACTTTGTAAAATAAATTCCTTCAAATAAAATATCAATTACTTTTCCCATTAAATAAATTGCAATTGCAGAATACAAACCTATTTCTATTTGTTTTAAAAATATCATATTTAAACCTACAATAACTGCATCTATCATAATTACTATGTTTCCTTGTTCCATACTAGGTCTATATTTTTTAGCAATATAGCTAACTAAATCACTACCTCCTGTTGATGATGATACCTTAAACAAAATAGCTGTTCCCATTCCTATAATAATTCCCCCATAAATACAAGCCAAAAATTTGTCATTTGTTAATGGCTCTATCTGGTCTAATAAATCTACAAATACTGATAAACTAATCGTTCCTACAAGTGATTTGATAAAAAATTGCTTACCAACTTTAAATGCAGAAAATAAAAACAATGGACTATTAATTAATAAAATAGTCGTTCCCATAGGTACATTAAATAAATAGTATATAATTGTTGCAATACCGGAAACTCCACCTGTTGACAATTGATTTGGTAGTAAAAATAAAGATATTCCAAATGCCATAACAAACGCTCCTAGCATTGTTCCTAGAATATCTCTTATCCATCTTTTTATTTTATTTTTTGTATCTATTTGCATAAAATCACCTTTATTACAATTATCTGTAATAAAGGTGATTTTTATGCATTTTTATTTCTTTTTTCTTCTATAATATCATCATATGTTTTTATTACTTCTATTTTATAATTTCCTTGTTTAATTTTGTTATCTTGTTTTAAAATCAAATCTACATCATATGTATTTTTTAACTTTATAATATTTTCTTTTTTATGTCCTATTACATTATTGATATCAATTGGATTAACTGTAACTTCTACTTCTTTTACTTTTACATTTAATTTTTTTATTTTTCCTACGATTGCATCATACCAAAGTCCTGACTCTACTAATTGTCTAAATGCTGGATGATATGGTCCTGCTACTACTTCGCTATTTTCACTTTCTGGTGATGAAATTTCTTCTGTGTTCTGTAGTCCAATTCTAATAACATCAATTTTCTTTTTTGTAAACATATTAACTAGCTCTTTACAAATTTCTACTGCTTGTACTAATGATAATGGTTCATATTTTCCTTCTTTAAATTCTTGTTCTAATTTTGTATTTTTTACTACCAAAACAGGATAAATTCTTATCATTTTAGGTTTTAATTTAATTAAAGCTTTTGCAGTATTAATTTCATCAATTCTAGTACTTTCAGGAAGTCCTACCATCATTTGATGTCCTAATGTAAATCCATGCCATCTAATCATTTTTGAAGCTTTTTTTACATCTTCAAAAGTATGACCTCTATTTGTTCTTTTTAAAATATAATTATTTGCAGATTGTACTCCTAATTCAATTGTTTTTACTTTATATTTTTTTAATCTTTTTAAAATTTCTTTGTTAATACAATCTGGTCTTGTAGAAATCCTTATACTAGATACTTTTCCTTTTTTTATATATTCATATGCTACTTGTAATAATTCTTCCTGCTTATCTGCTTCTATGGCTGTAAAACTTCCTCCAAAAAAAGCTATTTCGATTTCTGCTTCTTTTTCTTTAATACTTTCTAAATGTGTATCTATTATTTTTTTTGCTTCTTCTTTTGTCATACTATTTTTTTGACCACTTATTGATTTTTGATTACAAAATATACAATCATTTGGACATCCTAAATGTGGTACAAAAATAGGTATTATATATTGTTTTTTCATATATTTCCCTCTTTCTTATTTTAATTCTTCTAATGCTTTTTTTGCAGCTTGCATTTGAGCTTCTTTTTTACTCTTTCCTTCTCCTTGTGCTAATATTTTTCCATCGCATTTAACTTGAGCTTCAAACTTTTTATTATGATCTGGTCCAGATTCATTAATTGTTTCATACTCTATTTTTACTTCTCCATGTTCTTGCAACTTTTCTTGTAAAACTGTTTTATAATCTTTGTCACCTACATGTTTTGTAGCCTTTTCAATTTCATTTTCTAAATTTTTTATAATAAACTTTTCTGATTGTTCAATTCCTCCATCTAGGTAAATTGCTGCTATTACAGCTTCTACACTATCCGCTAATATAGCTGGTCTATTTTTACCCCCTGTTCTTTGCTCTGATTTTCCTAGATATAAGAAATCACCAAAATTATGCACTTTTGCTATTTTATATAAACTTTCTTCACATACTACTGTTGCTCTAACTTTGGTCATTTCTCCTTCTTTTAATTTTTGATATTTACTATATAAATATTTGCTTGAAATAAATTCCAAGATACTATCTCCTAAAAATTCTAGTTTTTCATTACTTTCTAGTTTATTTTCATATGCATATGATGTATGTGTTAATGCCTTTTTTAGTAATTCTTTATCTTTGAATGTATATCCTATATTTTTTTCTAATTCTTGTAATTCCATATTTTCACCACCTATTAAAATGTATTTAATTTTATAAGAAATTTGTCCATGAATCTATTACTAATTATTAGTACTCTTACTCAACTTAATAAAATCTCTTATATTATATCGTATTTTGTAGATTTTGCAAGCAATTTATAATCAATTACATTAATTATACATATTAACTTTCGCTTTTAGCTTATATTATTTCTATATTTTTCTATTATTTATTTCCAAAAATTTATATTAAAATTAGAAATTTCTTCTATATTAATATTTTTTGCAAAAATTTGTAGACAGAAATTAATTGTTATTGTATAATTAACATGTATAATAATCAAAAGAAAGGATGTAAACTTATGTTAGATGATAAAAATTTCTTAAACAAAGATAATAGAAACTTATCAGAAGTTTTTAAGGAATTACAAGAAATGCAAAACCAAAGCAATATGGCATATTCTCATCCATCTAAGAATAGATTTAAAACATTATCTCAGAAAAAAACTTTTAATTTTAATAGACATTCTCATACTGATAGTGTATATCAATCTACAGATTTAAAATTATCTCACATTATCATAGGTTGTTCTATTGTGGTAATTGCAATGGCTGCTTTATTTCCTAAAAATTCTTCTTTTAGTAAAAGTTATGCAAAAGTAGAAGAACCAGAAGAAGTAGAAGAATATGAACTAAATAGGCACAGATTAAATATGCAAAATATTATTTCTGAAAATTCTGAAATGGATAAAGTAAAAGAGCAAGTTGTTGAAGAAAGAGAAATTGAATTTGAAACTACATATAACAATGATGCAACATTACCAAAAGATGAGGAAATTATTGTTCAAGAAGGTGTCCTTGGAAAAGCAAATGTTACAGCTGTAAAAACATATGAAAATGGTAATTTTGTAGAAGAAATCATATTAAAAAAGGAAACAACACAAGAGCCTACACCAAAAATAATTCAACATGGTACTTCTGAATTTCTTGCAAAACATAAAGTACATATTGGAGATACCATGTATTTACTAAATGATGTTAACTTAAAAGAAAAAGCAGATGATTCTTCAAGCGATGTAGCAGAAGTAAAAGCAAGTTTGGATGTTAAATTATTAGAATTACCAAGTGAAGAATGGTGTAAAGTTTCTTTTGATACTATTGAAGGATATGTTAAAACATCTCAATTAACATCACCTGTTACTACACCAAATATAGTAGAAAAAAATAGAGTAAAAAGAATTCTTACAAAAGTAAATATTGAAATGCAACTAAATAAACCAAGTGGATTAACTTTAAACGATTATAAAAAGATATTTACAGGATTACCAAATGATAAAAACAAAATTTTTGAAAATAACTATAATGTATTTTATAATGTTGAAAAGAAATACAATATTAATGGTATTTTCTTAGCATCAATGGCAATTCATGAGAGTAGTTGGGGAACATCACAAATCGCATCTGAAAAGAAAAATCTATTTGGATATGGTTCTTATGATAGTACTCCATATGAATCTTCTTTTGACTTTTCAGATTACTCAGAAGGAATAGAAACAGTTGCAAAATCATTAGTAAAATATTATATTAATCCATCTGGAACTAAAATATATGATGGTGAAACAGCAGCTGGCTGGTACTATAATGGTCCTACACTATCAGGAGTTAATACTAGGTATGCTAGTGATAGTGATTGGCATAAAAAAGTATATTCATATATGGAACTTTTATATAATAGACTATAAGCTTACATATGAAAAAAGCAAATAAAAAGGAGTTATTATGAAGAAATTTGATTTTAAAATTAAAAATGTAAAATTAGCATTTGTTATATTACTAATTTCAATATTTATCATATTTTTGCTATATTATAATTTCATATTAATCTCTTCATTTGCAAAAAATAAATTTGCCAATGAAATGATTGAAATAGCTGATGAAAATGAAAATTCAATTTTTAATGTGCAAAGAATACTATTATATAGTAATGCAACAGCAATTGATCATTCAGATGATCAATCTTTAAAAAATATGAGCATTTCACAATATTCAGATATATCTATATATATTGACAACACTAGTTATATAACTGATTTAACAAATGAAAACACAGTAAAAGAACTTTATATTGATAACATTGTGATGAAATCAAATTCTGATATAGGCACAAAAATATTAAATTATAAAAATCCTTTAAATTTTGGAAAATACATTGAAATGAAAACTCCTATCAATAATAGAATTGATTTCAATATTATTAATACAAACTCTGAAAACGAAAATCATGATTATTCTGCACCAACATTTTATACAGATTGCTCAAATCCAATTACATTAGGATATTTAAATAAAGATTTATTAACTAATTATTCAGCTGTTGATGCTTCTAATACAGTATCATTTAATGGAAAAGTTTTAAAAGAAGCAAATGTGGATTTAAATGATATAAATTATACAGTTAATTTTAAAATTCATATTGTAAATAACTTAAATCAAAAATTTGTATATGATATGTCTATCGATGTTAATTTAAATGATGATAATGGTGGAATATACAACGGCTATGTATATAGAGGCAAAACTACATCTGGTAATGAATATAGATTTTTTAAAGAAATGTAATGACAAAATACCAAGGGATACATTCCCTTGGTATTTTTACTTTATATAAAGTGTGACACGGAAACCGAAATCTGTACTTGTATAAACAGATGTGTTACAAGCACGTTCGCAAGAAGGAGAGCCTGCAAATGTGCCGACTAAACTTCCACCACGAAGTGTATAGTAAGTTCCTGCCGTTGATGAACTTTCATCAGTCCACTCAAATAAATTTCCTGCTACATCATATAGATTTTTCTTTTTAACTTCTTCTGTTGACCCTGTTGTTAATAATGTATAACTTCCTGTATATCTATTCTTTTTTTCTGTATTTTCTTGCCATGCAGATGTCATTGATCCAGTGCTTGTATTAATTGTACAATATTTTCCGTCACATTTTTCTAAATTTTTATCTTTATAATTTCCCCATGTACATTGTGATTTTAAATCTGTATAATTATTTGTATTTTTTGCATTTTCTACACTTTTATTTATTTCATCACTCATGTAATCTAACATTACATCCCATTGTGTTCCTGTAATTAGTCCACTATTCACATAATTTGTATTATACATTCTTTTTGACATTTCTTCTGCAGTTATAAAATCAGAATGAAAATATGGTATTTCTCCTACTTTACTTGTTGGTTTACTATCTGCTGTTGTATTTCCTATTGTATAACTATCATTTTGCCAATTTGTTGTCGATAATTGTACATCTTCTATTTTTTTTCCATTAGTTAATTCTACTTCGCTTGTTCCTGCCTCATATCTTCCTACATAAAATCCCCCATACTTTTGAATTTGTGTCATCTCTGATGCTTGTGTTGTTGTATCCCATGTCTTATTTATATAGTCATTTCCCCAATTATATTTTCTGTAATTTTCTGTGCTACATGGTATCCATACAAATTGATTTCCTTCTAAATCTTTTGGTATACCTTTATCTTCACCTTCAGGATTTTTATAATTTACATATTTATTTTTATCATTTGGATTATCTGATATTACTACTCCTGTGTCTAGTGTTCCTCCTACATAGTAAAATCCATATGGTACTGGGACTTTATTTCCTTGTCCATCTGATACTGCATATACTGATGCTGTTTCTTCTACTACTTCTTCCTCTCCATTTGTTGTATCTACATATCTTATTCCTTTTGTTTTCCATTTGTCGTCTATTTTTACTTTTTTTCCTGCTTCTGTGTTTTCATCTATATTTGCTAGTTCTCTTTCTCCTGTTACCTCTCCTAATTCTCCTATTGTAAATGGATAGCCATCTACTATTATTCCCAATGGTCTATTAGAGGCATCTTCAACCTTTTCTTCTAACCCATCTATACTATTTATATTTTCTTTTAATAATTCATCATCTAAATTTCCATCTGTTCCGTATGAGCCCATTACTGCTAATTTTACTTTTTCTTCTGCTCTTTTATATCTACTTTCTTCTGCTGCATTTTGTGCC
>CANQWL010000007.1 GCA_947627555.1 uncultured Clostridia bacterium
AAATCTGTTTTTACATATGTAAATCCATTTATTCTTGATATTACTTGTGCTGCATCTTTTCCAAGTCCATTTAATATAACTCTTAATGGTTCTTTTCTTACTTTGTTTGCTGATTTTGCAATTCCAATTGCTCCTTCAGCTGCTGCAAAGCTTTCATGTCCTGCTAAAAATGCAAAACATTTTGTATCTTCTGATAATAACATAGATGCTAAATTTCCATGTCCTAGTCCTACTTTTCTATCATCAGCAACTGAACCTGGAATACAAAATGCTTGTAAACCTTCCCCTATTGCTTTTGCTGCATCTGCTGCTTTTGTACATCCTTTTTTGATTGCTATTGCTGCACCTAATGTGTATGCCCAACAAGCGTTTTCAAAACATATTGGTTGTACTCCTTTTACTATTTCTACAGGGTTGAATCCTTTATCTGTACATATTTTTAATGCATCTTCAAAATCCTTAATTCCGTATTTTTCCATTACTGGTTTTATCTGATTGATTCTTCTTTCATAGCTTTCAAATGTTACTGCCATTTTTATTCCTCCTTTTTTATTTTAACTAACTTTTCCATGTTTGTATGGTCTACTTTTATTGTATTCCAGTTTTTCTTTTATTATTTTTTCTAAATCAATATTTGCTCCACCTGCAAAGTCACATATTCTTATTATAACATCAGCTAATTCTGATGGTATTCCGCATGGTTTTCCATTTTCTTCGTAATATGTTTCATTTATTTTCTTATGATTTCTATATTCTTCATAAGCTTCTGAAAGTTCTGTATGCATAAGTGCTATTATTTCTCCAAAGTTTCTATCTTCTTCCCAAAATCCATGTTCAACAGCATTTCTATGTGAGTCTTCTATTATCTCATTTATTTCCATTTTTAATCACATTCCTTTTTAATATATAAATTCTATTGTTCCCTTGGATCAATTTTCTTAACTGCTTCATCAAATCTTCCATATGTACCAGAAGCTTTTTCAATTGCCTCTTTAGGATCAATTCCTTTTTTAATATTATCCATCATTTTTCCTAAATGAACATATTTATAACCAATAATTTGATCATCCTTATCTAGTCCAAGTTCTACTATATAACCTTCTGCTAAATTTAAGTATCTAGGTCCTTTCAATGAACTTGAATATATTGTTCCAACTTGACTTGTATGCCCTTTTCCTAAATCTTCAAGTCCTGCTCCTACTGGAAGTCCTCCCTCTGAAAAGGCTGTTTGTGTTCTTCCATATACTATTTGTAAGAATAATTCTCTCATAGCAGTATTTATAGCATCACATACTAAGTCTGTATTTAATGCTTCTAATATTGTTTTTCCTGTTAATATTTCTCCAGCCATTGCTGCTGAATGTGTCATTCCTGAACACCCAATTGTCTCTACTAATGCTTCTTGAATAACTCCTTCTTTTACATTTAATGTTAATTTACATGCTCCTTGTTGTGGTGCACACCAACCAATACCATGTGTTAATCCAGAGATATCTTTTATTTCTTTTGCTTTTACCCATTTTCCTTCTTCTGGAATTGGTGCTGGTCCATGGTTTACTCCTTTTCTAACTTGACACATTCCTTCTAATTCTTTTGAATAAATCATTTTCATTACTCCCTTCGTTTTTTGTTTATTATATTCCTTTTATTTATTTTTTCTGATTATTCTGTTTTCTATGCTGCTTCATTCTCTCTATTTCTTCTTGTGATAATAAAAGTTGATTTTTTCTTTTTATTTGATTATTGATATCAGATAAATTATTTTTTTCATTCTCTATTTTTTGTTCTTCTTCATTTATTGATTCTAATTGTTCTGTATGATAATTTATATTATTTCTAACATCTTTTACATAAATACCAAATTCATAAATTTCTTTTCTATGCATTTGTCTTTCACCAAGTGTATATCTTTTTAATATTTCTTTTTCTGCCTTACTAACCTGTTGTGGACCTATTTCTAAATATTTATATCGCCAAATAATATGTCTTTCATAACTTGTAAAATCACTATTTTTTAAATCTTCATAATCATATTCTATTCTAAATTTATTGTTTTGTATAATAATTGTAATATTACTCCAAACTTCTTGATTTGTATTTCTGAATTCTTCACGAAGTTCCTTTATTTTATCATATAATAATTCTACAAGTTTTAGATATTCATTTTCATCTAAATTAAATTTATTTGGAATTTCATATACATTAATTGGCTTTTTCTTTAATACTCCTTTTGGAACATAGTAAAAGAAAAGTTCTCCTGTTTTTATATTGTTTGGCATATCTATAATAGAACTATATAAGTAAAATTTATCCCACTTTTCTGGTATCATATAATAAATTTCTTTTTGTATATCTTCATATATTTCTTTTATCTTTTTCGTATGATTTAACATGTTTCTTATTCCTTATCTAATAAACTTTCTCCTGTCATTTCTTGTGGTTTATCTAAATTCATTAAGTCAAGCATTGTTGGTGCTAAATCAGCTAATTTTCCACCTGTTTTTAATTTTAAGTCTTTATTACTTGTAACTAATATTAGTGGTACAGGATTTGTTGTGTGAGCAGTATGTGGCTCTCCTGTGCTATAATCTATCATTTGTTCTGCATTTCCATGGTCAGCTGTAATTAGCATATTTCCATCTTTACTTTCTACTAAATCTACTACTTTTCCTACACATTCATCTATTGCTTCTACTGCCTTTATTGCTGCTTCTAAACTTCCTGTGTGTCCTACCATATCTGTGTTTGCATAATTTAATATAATAGCATCATATTTATCAGATTTAATTGCTTCTATTACTTTGTCTGTTACTTCATATGCACTCATTTCGGGTTTCATGTCATAAGTTTCAACTTTTGGAGATGGTACTAAAATTCTATCTTCTCCTTCATATTGCTTTTCTTCTCCTCCATTAAAGAAAAATGTTACATGTGCATATTTTTCTGTTTCTGCAATACGCAATTGTGTATATCCTTTTTTACTAATATATTCTCCAAATGTATTTTCTATTGGCTCTTTTTTGAAAGCAATGTGAACATTTGGCATTGTTTCATCATAACTTGTAAAACATACATAATATAAATTTAAATTCTTTTCTGTTTCAAATCCATCAAATTTCGGATCTACTAATGCTCTTGTTATTTCTCTTGCTCTATCAGGTCTAAAATTAAAGAAAATAACAGAATCATTTTTTCCAATTGTTGCAATTGGTTCTTCTCCATTACATATTAATGTTGGCTCAACAAATTCATCAAATACTTCTTTTTGGTAAGAGTCCTCTATTGCTTTTACTGCACTTCCAGATTTATTTCCTTCCCCTTTTACTAATGCATCATAACATTTTTGAACTCTTTCCCATCTTTTGTCTCTATCCATTGCGTAAAATCTTCCTGATAAGCTTGCTATTTTTCCAATTTGCTTTTCATCCATTTTTTCTTGTAATTTTATAATATAGCTTTCTGCTGATGCTGGTGGTGTATCTCTTCCATCTAAAAAGCAATGTACATAGACATCTTCAAAATCTCTTCTTTTTGCCATTTCTAATAGACCATATAAATGGCGATTATGACTATGAACTCCACCATCTGATACTAAACCTAATATGTGTAATTTTGAATGATTCTTTTTACAATTTTCAATTGCTGCTATAAATTCTGGATTTGTAAAAAAATCTCCATCTTCTATTGATTTTGTAATTCTTGTTAATTCTTGATAAACAATTCTTCCTGCTCCAATATTAGTATGCCCTACCTCTGAATTTCCCATTTGTCCTTCTGGTAATCCTACTGCCAATCCGCTTGTATTTATATCTACATTAGAATATTTTTTCATTAGTTTATCAATATTAGGTGTATTGGCAAGTTTTATTGCATTTCCATCTTTATTTTGATTGTCTCCAAATCCATCTAATATCATTAGCATTGTTAGTTTGTCTTTCATTTTTTACCATCCTTTTCTATTTATCTTTACTTTAGTAGATAAGACTTTTATTATTATGCTACTTTTTTATTTATTGTAATTTACAATTTTAGCAAATTCTTCTGCATTTAGACTAGCTCCTCCGACTAATCCTCCATCAATATCTGACATTTCAAATAATTCTTTTGCATTAGAACTTTTTACACTTCCGCCATATTGTATTATAACCTTATTTGCTACATTTTGTCCATAGATTTGACAAATTTCGTTTCTAATCTCGTTAATTGAATTATTTGCATCTTCGCTTGTAGCTGTTTTTCCAGTTCCTATTGCCCAAATTGGTTCATATGCAATAATTGTATTTTGCACTTGTTCTTGTGTTAGCCCTTCTAATGCTAATCTAGTTTGTTTTGTAATAATTTCTGTTGTTTTACCAGCTTCTCTTTCTTCTAAAGTTTCACCAACACATACAATTGGCTTTAATTCATATTCAAATGCTGCTTTTATTTTTTTATTTACAGTTTCATCTGTTTCATTAAAATATTGTCTTCTTTCTGAATGTCCAATAATTACATATTCTACATTAATTGATTTTAACATTTTCCCTGAAATTTCTCCTGTATATGCCCCTTTTTCTTCAAAATGCATATTTTGCGCACCTATTTTTATATTTGTATCTTGTGCTGTTAAAAGACTATAAAACAAATCAGTATATGGTACACATAAAATAACCTCATTTTCTGTATCTTTTACTAATGGTGTTAATTCTTCAATAAACTTAATAGCTTCATTTGGAAGCATATTCATTTTCCAGTTTCCTGCAATTACTTTTTTTCTCATAAATTTCTCCTTTTGAGACACTAAAGACAGTCTTAAAGTGTCTCATTTTTATATTATAAAACTATTTAAATTTACATTTTTCGACAAATATGTGAGACACTTTAAGACTGTCCCCTTTGTCTCATTTGTTTAATAGACATTCAATACCTGGTAGTTTCTTTCCTTCTAAGAATTCTAGAGATGCTCCTCCTCCTGTTGATATATGAGTCATTTTATCTTCTAGTCCTGCTTTTCTAACTGCTGCTGCTGAATCTCCTCCACCAATAATTGTTGTTGCATTAATTTCAGATAATACTTTTGCTATGCTGTTCGTTCCTATTGCAAATTGATCAAATTCAAATAATCCTAAAGGTCCATTCCATACTACTGTTTTTGCTTTCTTTATTTCTTCTTCAAACATTTTTATTGATTTTTCCCCAATATCAAATCCTTCCCATCCTTCTGGGATTTCTGTCCAAGCTACTGTTTTGCTTTCTGTATCTGGTTTAAATTCTTTTCCCACTTTTGTATCAACTGGAAGCATTAATTTAACACCTTTTTCTTCTGCTTTTTTCATAGCTTCTTTTGCTAAATCTAATTTGTCTAATTCACAAATAGAATCTCCTACTCCATATCCTTGTGCTTTAAAGAATGTATATGCCATTCCTCCACCAATTATTAATGTATCTACTTTTTCTAATAAACTCTCAATAACACCAATTTTGTCTGAAACCTTTGCTCCTCCCATAATTGCAACGAAAGGTCTTTCTGGATTATTTAGTGCATTTCCTAAAAATTGAAGTTCTTTTTCAATTAAAAATCCTGATACAGCTGGTAAATATGCTGCAACACCAGCAGTTGATGCGTGTGCTCTATGTGCTGCACCAAATGCATCATTTACATATATTTCTGCCATACTTGCTAATTCTTTGCTAAATTCAGGATTATTATCAGTTTCTTCTCTATGAAATCTAACATTTTCTAATAACATAATTTGACCTGATTGTAAATTTTCAGCTTTTGATTTTGCATCTTCTCCTATAACATCATTTGCCATTATAATTTCTTTATCTAATAATCTTGATAATTCTTTTGCTACTGGTTTTAATGAAAATTCTGGCTTTACTTCCCCTTTTGGTCTTCCTAAATGTGAGCATAAAATAATTGCACAATTATTTTCTAATAAGTATTTAATTGTTGGTAAAGCTGCAACTATTCTTGCATTATCTGTTATATTTCTATTTTCATCCATTGGTACATTAAAGTCGCATCTTACTAATACTTTCTTGTTTTTTAAATTAATATCTTTTATTGTCTTTTTATTCATTTTTAACCCTCCTATTTTTATTAAAATACTGATAAATAAAGTATTTACCATTTTTTAAATTTCAATACAATTGTATATCAAAAAAGAATACTTTGCAAGTATTCTTTTTAAATAATAATTTCTGACAATAAAATTTTGTAATTTTCTTGTGTAGTTACTAATATTTTTTCTCCATTAGTATCTTCTATTATTTTTCCATAAGCTGAAATCACATTTTCTTTTTCCTCTTGTGTTAATGTTCTTCCTTTTTTAGTTGTTTCTTCTAATAAATCTGCTTGTATCTTTTGAATTAATGTTTCTCTTTGACTTTGTCCTGTTTTTTCTTCTGTTTGCTCTATAATTCCATCATCATTACTTATAGTTCCTATTGTGATTCCTGCTAAAATCAACAATATTATTATTGTTATTACTAGCGCTATTAGGGTTATACCTTTATTATTGCTATTTATTAATATTTGTTTTTTCATTTTTACTATCTTCCTTGTAAAATATATGGATAAATTGCATTTTATCCTAATTCTGCAAAATATTTTATTGTTCTTACCATTTGACTTGTATAAGAATTTTCATTATCATACCAAGCAACAACTTGAACTTGATATAATCCTTCTTCTACTTTTGCTACCATTGTTTGTGTGCTATCAAATAATGAACCATATGTTATTCCTATTATATCTGAAGAAACTAATGCTTCTTCTGTATATCCAAATGAATCATTTGCTTGTGCTTTCATAGCATTGTTAATTGCTTCTGGTGTAATATCATTTCCTTTTACTACTGCTGTTAATATAGTTGTTGAACCTGTTGGAACTGGAACTCTTTGTGCAGATCCTATTAATTTTCCATTTAATTCTGGTATTACTAATCCAATTGCTTTTGCAGCTCCTGTTGAGTTTGGTACAATATTAACAGCTGCTGCTCTTGCTCTTCTTAAATCTCCTTTTCTATGTGGTCCATCTAAAAGCATTTGATCTCCTGTATATGCATGAACTGTTGTCATTATTCCTGATTGAATTGGTGCAAAATCATTTAATGCTTTTGCCATTGGTGCTAAACAGTTTGTTGTACAAGATGCTGCTGATATAATAGTATCTTCTGGTGTTAATACATTTTCATTTACTCCAAATACAACTGTTTTTAAATCTTTTCCAGCTGGTGCTGAAATAACAACTTTTTTAGCTCCTGCATCAATATGTGCTTGTGCTTTTTCTTTTGTTGTATAGAAGCCTGTACATTCTAAAACAACATCTACTCCTATTTCTTTCCATGGTAAATTAGCTGCTTCTTTTTCTGCATATATTTTTATTGTTTTTCCATCTACTGTTATTGAATCTTCTCCTGCTACTACTGTATCTGCTTTTTCATATCTTCCTTGTGCTGAATCATATTTTAATAAATGTGCTAACATTTCAGGGCTTGTTAAATCGTTTATTGCAACAATTTCATACCCCTCTGCTCCAAACATTTGTCTAAACGCTAAGCGTCCTATACGCCCAAAACCATTGATGGCTACTTTTACTGACATATCTTTTTCCTCCTTTGCATGCTAACATTAATTGTCAACATTTTTTATTTAGTATTCCCTTATTTTTTAAGGTAATTCCATTCTATATCAAAAAAGAATACTTTTCAAGTATTCTTTTATATATTTTTCTATTTTTTATAGGTATGACTAATCTATTTAATATAAAGGGTAACACGGAAACCATAGTTCGAATAGGTTAAAGTCGACATTACACAATCGCGATAGCATGTAGGGAACTCCCCATACGTGTTCCAGAAAGAACCCCCACGAAACATATAATAAGATCCTGTTGTTTCTGCACTTTCTGCAGTCCATTCCCATAAATTTCCTGCTACATCATATAAATTTTTCTTTTTAACTTCTTCTGTTGAACCTGTTGTCAATAATGTATGATATCCATCATATCTATTCTTTTTTTCTATATTTTCTTGCCATGCAGATATCATTGAGCCATTACTTGTATTAAATGTACAATATTTTCCATCACATTCATTCAATTCTTTATTATTATAATTTCCCCATGTACAATTTGATTTTAAATCTGTATAATTACTTGTGTTTCCTGCATTTTCTATTCCTTTATTTTTTTCATCACTCATATAATTTAGCATTACATCCCATTGAGTTCCTGTAATTAAGCCGCTGTTTACATAATTTGTATTATACATCCTTTTTGACATTTCTTCTGCTGTTGTAAAATCTGAATAATAATATGGTATTTCTCCTGCTTTACTTGTTGGCTTACTATCTTCTGTTGTATTTCCTACTACATACCTATTATCTTGCCAATTAGATGTTGATGTTTTTTCATCTCCTATTTTCTTTCCACTTGTTAACTTTATTTCACTTGTTCCTGCTTCATATCTTGCTACATAAAATCCTCCATATTTTTGTATTTGTGTCATCTCAGCTGCTGGTGTCCATGTGTCCCATGAACCAATTGTGTTGTTATATCCCCAGTTATATTTTTTGTAATTTTCTATACTACATGGTATCCATACAAATTGATTTCCTTCTAAATCATTCTTTGGTATACCTTCTTTTATATCTTCATTATTTTTATAATTTACATATTTATTTTTATCATTTGCATTATCTGATATTACTACTCCTGTTTCTAATGTTCCTCCTACATAGTAAAATCCATATGGTACTGGTACTTTATTTCCTTGCCCATCTGATACTGCATATACTGATGCTGTTTCTACTACCTCTTTTTCTTCTCCATTTGCTGTATCTACATATCTTATTCCTTTTGTTTTCCATTTATCTTCTATTTTTACTTCTTTTCCTGCTTCTGTGTTTTCATCTATGTCTGCTAGTTCTCTTTCTCCTGTTACCTCTCCTAATTCTCCTATTGTAAATGGATAGCCATCTACTATTATTCCCAATGGTCTATTAGAGGCATCTTCAACCTTTTCTGCTAACCCATCTATATTATTTACATTTTCTTTTAATAAATTATCATCTAAATTTCCATCTATTCCATATGAGCCCATTACTGCTAGCTTTACTTTTTCCTCTGCTCTTTTATATCTACTTTCTTCTGCTGCACTGTTTGCTCTTCCGAAGCAATCCATTTTCTCCTGTTAATGTTGCTATTGTCACTCCTGCTAATATTAGTAATACTATTATTGTTATTATTAGTGCTATTAATGTTATTCCTCTAATATTCTTTCTCATTCGTTTTTCTCTCCTTTTTCCCAAATTTTAGATAATATTTTATAATCTATTTTACAAATTTCTTTAATATTATCCTTTTTCATCTTTTCATAGAATTTCTTATAGTATCCCTTTTATTTAATTTTTTATGTATTTCATAATTTATGTCTAGTTGTTATTACATTCAGATTATATCATTGCACTTTTTATTTGTAAATGATTTTTATGTTACATTTTAGTTACAACAAAAAAAATTACTTTGAACTTATTTCTAAATTCAAAGTAATTCTTATAACTAAACAATATAATTCTATTTATTATATCTAATATATCAAGCAATTTATCTATTTTTATTTATTATTTCCATATAATTTCTCTAGTACAATAATAAACATTGCATGTGACCATCCAAGTCCTAATACCCAATTTGGCTTTAAAGTTTGATTATCTACTTGCTCTCCTAATAAGTAGTGTTTACCCGCTGTTTTTATTACAAAATCAAATGTTTCTTTTGCTTTTTTCTTCTCTCCTGTTTCTAAATAATAAAGTGTCATCCAAAGGTTTGCAATAGGCCATGGATTTCCGTTCATATAATGATCTTGTTCAAATCTTTGATATCCACCTGTATATGTTCTTAATGTCATGTTAATTCTTTCTATTGTATTTCTAATTTTCTTTTCTTTAGGTTTAAATACATTAAATGGAGTAACAGCACCTAAAATACTTATATCCATTTTTCTATCATTTATGTTTCTTACATATGTATTTTTTTCTTCATCATACATATTTTCATTAATATATTTTTTTATTCCTGTTTGTAATCTTTCAATTTCCTTTTCACTTTTTTGAATTTTTTCTTGTTTTAATCTGTTATTTTCAAATTCAGATACATTTTTACCAAGTGTCCTATAAATCTTTAAAATACATTCAAATGCTGCATAAATACTTGCTAATGAATATAAATGTATTCCTTCGTTCATTTCCCATAAATCATAGCTAACATGATATTTATGTTCTTCTTGTGATTTTTTCATTTGTTGTTCAATTTCTTCTTTTACAATATCTTTATCTTTTTCTTCTTTTGCCTTAATTTTTAGCCAGTCTTCTATATATCTTTTTAAAAAATCTATTGCTCTTTCACACATTGGTAATGTGTCTTTTAAAAATTTGTCTGAATTTGTTTTTATATAATGTTCATATACACCATATACAACACTTGCTGTTTCATCTACTTGATATCCCCAACATGGAGCAAGCTTTCCATCTGTAAAAAATCTTTGTTCCCACATACCATTTTTACTTTGTGTTTTTTTGCAAAATACTTTATAAAACTTTTCAGTTTCTTTATCCATATTTAAAATATCTAACGCTTTTGTAACAAACACGGCATCTCTTGGCCAACAATAAGCATATCTACCACAATTTGTAAAATCTTCATCAATTTCAGGAGATGCAATTATACCTCCTGTTTCTTGATTTGTAAGTAAAGGAAATAATAAAATGCTTCTTCTATAGATTTCATATATTTTTTCTTCATAACTATTTTTAGGTTCTTTTAGATTTAATCCATTATGATTTTTTACATATTTTCTCCAATATGTTTTTGTATCTGTATATTCTTTATTTAAATCAATCTTTTTTATTCTTTCTATTTCATTTTCCATCTGAGAAATATTTTTATTTTCATCAATTAATATACAGATTTCTAATGTTTTCTTTTCATTTGGTTTTATTATTCCTAATTCGTAACAAATACTAGAATCTTTTGACATTCCTATATAATCTTTATCATAAATATCACCACGTTTTATAGTATCTTTACTTCCGTTAATTTGATGTTTTAATATTTTTTGATTTTTTGAAAATGTAGAAACTACAAAATCATGAGCATATTGCATCATACCGTTATCAATTACCTTACATCCTACAAGATTATTTTGGTCAGATAATAATTCTGAATGAATATAAAAAGATGTATCTAAATCTATTTTACCTTCATTTAGAAAAATATATTTCTTTACTAATACATTTTCTTTTATCATTATATAATCAGTTTGTACCACTTTCAAATTAAAATATGTATTTGTAATTTCTGTATTCAAAATATTTGTATCTGTATCATAATATTGTTTATAAATATTATTTATATCATCATGTAAATAAATTAAATCTGAATCATTTAATTTTACACCTGCATGAAAAAAATTAATATATTGTCTGTTATCTTTACTAGGAAAATATAATCTTAATAATTCTCCCTTTTCTGTATAAGTTGCTATCATATTTTTATTTCCAATAATTGCTTCATTTAAATACTTGTTTTTCATCTTCTTCTCCTTTATATCAAAATGAACAAGTGTCTTTTTGACACATTTATAAATTTATTAATATATTATTTTATTAGTTAGTAATAATAAAATTATGAAATGATGAATGCTAGTGGAATGATAATATAAATTCTTTAGTTAACAAATGGGAGAATCTCAAACTTGCTTTGAGAGGGGCCCATTTTGTTAATAATAGAATTTATTTATCATGTAACATAGCCGAAGAATTGAATAAATTTATTATTACTAACTAATTATTTGTATTTAAGGTCTAAAAATATATCAAAAATAGTATTTTTTAATATTTTATCCTTCAATTACATTTATAATTTGTTTTTCTAATTCTTTTATTTTTTCATTAATTCTAAAGATATCTTCATCCCTTAAACTTTTGTCATCCATATCTTGTCTTACATATTCATCCATATCTTTAATTTCTAATTTTAGTTTTTCTAATCTTTCAATTACTTCTGTCTTTATAGTCTTTTCTACTTTTCTTTCTATTTTATGTGTCATTTGAATTTGTTCATTTAATTCGTATGTTTCACCAAATTCTGGTATTGTAGTTCCAATTCCTGTTTCTTGGTCTATTTTCTGTTGTAATACTTGTTTTGATTCTTCTTCACCATGAACAAGAAAGATATGTTTTGGCTTTTTTATAAATGAGTATATAAAATTCATTAATCCTTCTTGATCTGCATGTCCTGAATAGCCTTCAATATATTCAATTCTTGCATTTACTGCAATTTCTTCTCCAAATATTTTGACTTTTTTTGCTCCATTTACAATACTATATCCTAATGTTCCTGGTGCTTGATATCCTACAAATAATATTGTTGAATTCGGATTCCATAAGTTATGTTTTAAGTGATGCTTTATTCTTCCAACATCACACATTCCACTTGCAGATATTATAATACTTGGTGTGTTATCTTCGTTTAATGCTTTTGACTCATCTGCAGTTTTTGTAAATTGTAGACCTGGAAATTCAAGTGGATTATCTCCTTGCATAATTTGTGCTTGTGTTTCTTCATCAAATAATTCCATATTTTCTCTAAATACTTCTGTTGCTGAAATAGCAAGTGGACTATCAACATATACAGCAGCTTTCATTAAAGTTTTATATTTTCTTTTAAATTCTTCATCATCAATTATATCTTTTAATTTGTTAATTTCATATAAAATTTCCTGTGTTCTGCCTACTGCAAATGATGGTATTACTACTGTGCCTTCATTATCTAATGTTTCTGAAACTATATCCAAAAACATCTTAGCTTTTTCATCATTTCTTATGTGTAGCCTACTTCCATAAGTAGATTCCATTACTAAATAATCTGTTTCTTCTATCATTGTTGGTTCACTTAATAGTGGAATATCATTATTTCCAATATCTCCAGTAAACACTGTTTTTGTTTCTTTTCCATCTTCTTTTACCCACAATTCTATAATGCTAGAACCTAACATATGCCCTGCATCATTAAATCTTACATGTATTTCTGGTGTAATTTCTACAATTTCATCATATTTAACAGGTTCAAATATTTCTAATGAATGTAAGGCTTCTTCTGCTGTATAAATTGGTGGAATTTGTTTTTCACCTTTTCTCATTCTCTTTCTGTTTTTCCACTCATTCTCCATTTCTTGAATATGTCCGGCTATCTGGCAGCATTAATGTACATAAATCACATGTTGCTTTATGTGCATATATTTTATTTCTAAACCCTTCTTTATATAATTTTGGAATTCTTCCTGAATGATCAATATGTGCATGTGTTAATAACATAAAATCTATTTCTGTAGGGTTAAATTCAAATGGATATGCATTTTCTTCCTCTAATTCTGCCCTACCTTGCCACATTCCACAATCTATTAAGAATTTTTTCCCTGCCGCTTCTACTAAAAAGTTAGAACCTGTAACTGTTCTTGTTGCTCCTAAAAAAGTTATTTTCATAAACTCCTCCTATCACACTACAAAAAAATTTTTACTTTTTTATTCATTCTAATTTCTAAATCTTTTTTACTTATATCTTTAATATTTCCGAAACTATTTTTTTCTTCAAATACATTTTCATCAAATAATTGAACATAAAATTGGTCATTTTCTTTAGTTACTTTAATATATACTTGTTCTAAATTAATAATTCTGTTATGAAATATATTTTTTACCATTTTATAATTTAACTCTTCTTTTTTTGAAAAGACATTAATTACTTTTAATTGACCTGCTTTTTGTATTAATTGTTTTTGAACTTTTTCTATTTCTTTTTGCAAGCTTTTTACTTGGTCAATTGTTTTTTCTTGGTCATATGGTATCATACAATAATACCTAAATTCATATATCATATCAATTATTTCTTGCTTTGTTTGAGCTCTTTTTAACTTTAGCTCATAGAATTTTAAAAATTGTTTTTGCATATTGATAATTAATTTATCTATTTCTTTATCTATATTTTCAGAATTTAATAAAATTAAATATTTTTCTTTAGTTTCTAAATTTTTTCTATAAGATAGATATTTTTGTGGATTTAATTTATTATTTAATTTTTCAATTTCTTCAATATATGTGTCTCTTTCTTCTTCTAACATTTTTGATAGAATTCTAATACTAAATATTTTTTCATTTAAAGGTAAAGCTTCATTTCTTTTTTGATATTCTTGTTTTAGCATTTTTTGATTATTAATAGTCTCATCAATATGCTTTATTTTTTTAGTTAAATCTACTTTTTTATTTGTAAGTTCTTGTACAAATTTTCTACTATCTTCTAACTGATTTAGTTCTTGTTCTATTTCTTCTTTTAATTTTAAAATTTCTTTTTTGCTATTTCTATCATATCTAACATCCATAAGAACTGATAATTGTTTTAGTCCTTCTATTAATTCAGTTCCTTCAACTCTTCCATAATTTTTCGTTATGTTTTCTTCAAATATTTCTAAATAATCAATAATATATTCATTATTATAAATCCATTTATTTAAAAATTCGTTTCCTACTAATATTCTTAACACTTGATAGATAAGATTGTGTTTTATACTTTCAATTTCTCTTGGTATTGTTGTCCATGAATATCCGTTAAAATCTCTCATTACTTCAACTGTATTAATATT
The DNA here is from genome assembly GCA_947627555.1 of uncultured Clostridia bacterium. Lineage (GTDB taxonomy): Bacteria > Bacillota > Clostridia > TANB77 > CAG-508 > CAG-269. Next base: position 14,685 of record CANQWL010000007.1, read on the forward strand.
ATTTCCTACATTTAGCAAGTTTGATAAAGTTTTATTTATTAAAAAATATTTTTCTTTTATAATTTCATTATTTTTACTAATTTTAGCAATGCAATATAATAATTTTCGTTCAATTGGATAACAAATAATTCTTTTTTTATTTTTTTCTACTAGGAAAGTTTTATTTCCAATAATTTTACTTTCTTCAGAATTTGGCTGTACTAATTTTATTGTTTCACAATTATTTTTAATTTCTTGAATAATTCTTTGTATCAATTCATCTTTTGTTTCTACATCTTGTTTTACTTTTTTATAGTCTTTATATCCTATTTCTATTTTATAGAACATATTAAGGAGAACACTTTTTACATTTTCATTAAAATATTTTTTTTCTAACACTTTTTCTAATTCATTGTTATAATCTTTTCTTACTATCTTTTCAATGAAATTATCATTTTTTTTCTTTTGCAAATTTCTTCTCCTTTCTTATTTTATTATGTATTATTAATAGCTTGATTTTTTAATTAACAAAGAATTTAACAACATAAACTTTAACTTTCTTCTGTATTTCCCATTTTTAGTTCGTTTAATCTATCCAATGTCATCAATACTTCTCTTGGTTTACTTCCTTGATATCCTGAAATAACTCCTCTTTCTTCCATTTGGTCAATAATTCTACCTGCTCTTGCATAACCTACTTTAAATCTTCTTTGTATAAATGATGTTGAAGCTTGTCCTGTTTCTACAACTGTTTGTATTGCATCCATTAAAAATGGATCTGTTTCATCATCATCTTTTTCTTGTGCTATTTCTTTGTCTGTTTTATTACTATTTTCTATGCTTTCTATAATATCTTCACTATATGTAGCTGTTCCATTTGATTTAATAAAATCAACTATCTTTTCAACTTCATCATCTGAAACAAATGCACCTTGTACTCTAGATGGTTTTGGTGCTCCAGATGGGAAAAATAACATATCTCCTTTTCCCAATAGTTTCTCTGCTCCAACACTGTCTAAAATAGTTCTTGAATCAACTTGAGATGATACAGCAAATGCAATTCTTGATGGTACATTTGCTTTAATTAATCCTGTAATAACATCAACAGATGGTCTTTGTGTTGCAATTACTAAATGCATTCCTGCAGCCCTTGCCTTTTGTGCTAAACGACAAATTGCATCTTCCACATCTCCTTTAGCAACCATCATTAAATCTGCAAGTTCATCAATAATAATTACAATCTGTGGCAATTTTCCTACATCATTTTCTTTTTCAATTGCTTTATTATATCCTTTTAAATCTCGTACACCTTTACTTGCAAATTTGTTATATCTATCATCCATTTCTTGTACAGCCCATGCTAAAGCTCCTGCTGCTTTTCTTGGGTCAGTTACAACTGGAATTAATAGATGAGGAATTCCGTTATATACTGATAATTCTACTACTTTTGGATCTACCATAACAAATTTAACTTCACTTGGTTTTGCATGATAAATTATACTTGTAATTATTGTATTAATACATACACTTTTTCCTGAACCTGTTGAACCTGCAATTAATACGTGAGGCATTTTTGCTATATCTGCTAATTGGATATTCCCTGCTACATCTTTTCCAAGTGCAATTGTTAATTTAGACTTGCTTTGTGCAAATTCTTTGCTATCTAATACCTCTCTTAAATGTACAGCTTCTTTTTCTTGATTTGGCACTTCTATTCCCACTGCTTGTTTACCTGGTATTGGTGCTTCAATTCTAATCGTTTCAGCAGCTAAATTAAGTGCAATATCATCTGCAAGATTTGCTATTTTACTTACTCTAACTCCTTCTGCTGGCTTTAATTCATATCTTGTAATAGCTGGTCCAACTGATACATTTTCTACTTTAGCTGATACACCAAAACTATATAAAGTTTTTTGTAATTTTGTTGCAGTATCAGTTAAAGCTTTTGCTCCACCTTTTAGTGTCTTTTTACCTGATTTACTAAGTAATTCTACTGGTGGATATTCATAATGTTCATCTTCTACAATTACACTATGTTCCAATTGTAATACAGCTTTTTTCTTTTCTTCTTTTTGTTCTTCAACATCTTCAAACAAATTTGCTTCTATTACATCAGGTTCCATCTGTTGTTTTGCTTGTTTATTTTGTTTTGTTAATGGTTCTAAATCTTCACCTGAATGATCATATTTTCTTAATCCTGCTTTTTCTTCTATATTATCTACAATTCTTCCACCAAAATTAATCTTGATTTGTTCATTTTCTTGTGACTTTTGTTCTTTTTCCATTTTTGCAAGTTGAGCTTGAACTTTTCTTTCTTCTCTTTCTCTCTTTCTTCTTTGACTTGGAGTCTCTGTTTCTCTTTCTTGTTGCTCTTTTCTATAGTTTTCTTTTTCCTCTAATCTTTCCTCTCTTCTATCTCTTATTTTTTCTACTATTAAATTAATCATTTCTGATAAATTAATTCCAAATGTAAATACAATTAATACTATTGCTACACCTATACAAAAAATAACTGCTCCTATTTCTCCTAATAATTTTTCAAGTGGTATCGCTCCTACTGCTCCAATAGCTCCTCCACCTTTACTTTGAGAGCCTAAAAAATATGCATCTTTAACTGTTTCTGATAATTCTTTGTTATAAGATAATTCTCCAGATGAAACTTGAAAAACACTCAACATTACAGATAGACTTATAATTGCAATTAGATATTGTATTAATTTCGATGTTAATTCTTCTCTTTCATCACATGCTATCTTTATTGCAAGAATAAAAATACCAATAGGAAGTATATATTGCATCATTCCCATCATTCCGCCTAAAATTTCATTTAATTTTAAACCTATTACTCCTGATTTTGTATATATTAAAACAGCTAAAAGTATACTTAATACAATTAGTGTTATTATTGTTACATCTACTTTTGATGCTGTTTTTTTTCTTTTTTTATATCTTCTTTTTTTAGCCATTTATAGTATCTTCCTTTCTAGTACATAGTATTAAATCGTTTATTCTTTCAAATTTGATATTTCTTACTATAATAAAAGCAGATATCAAAAGTCTTGTTTTTGACTTCTGACATCTGACTTTTGATTATTTCATATTACTATATATCTATCATTATTTTTCACAATAATTATTCTAATTCTTTTCTACTATTTTGAATTGTTTTAATTGTATCTTCTAGTGATATCTGCATCAAATTCATGGCTTCTGACATATTAGTAGCTAATTTATTTAATGTATCTTGCATTACATTTTCAGTATTTGCTAACAAACTATCTGCATATTCTTTTGTTCCTTTTGAAATTTCTCTAGACATCTCATTGGCTGTTTCTATAATTTCTGTTTTTTGGTCATATGCTTTTCTTGTAATCTCATGTTCATCTATCATAGATATAATTCTGTTTTCTGCTTCCTTTACAATATTATCAGCTTCTTTTTGAGCTTCTACTATAATTCGTTGTCTTTCCTCTTTTACCCACTTGGCCTGTTTTAGTTCATCTGGAAGTTTTATTCTGATTTCCTTAATAATATCTATAAGTTGCTCTTTGTCTACGATTCCTTTTGAAGAAAATGGAATATTTTTTCCTTCTTCTAATAAATCCTCCAACGTGTCTAATAATGTAAATATTTCCATGGTTTTACCCCTTTCTTATTTCTTATTTCTTTTTTAAAAGAATAAGATTTGCTCGTCCATATTTTCTTCTATCAAAAATTTCTATATTTAATTTTTCAATTTCTTTTATTATTTCATCTCTGTCTGTTTCTACAATAATAATAGATGTTTCTTTTAATAGTTTTTTCTCTAATAATAATTTAATTGTTTCTATTGCAAAGTTTGTTTGATATGGTGGATCTATATATGCAATATCTATTTTTTCTGCAATTCTATTTTTTAACACATTATCAAATTTTTCACAGTAAAGTTCTATTGCTTTTTCAAAATGTGTTTTTTGTATATTTTTCTTTATTATTTCAATTGCTTCTTTTGAACTATCACATAATATTGCTTTTTTTGCACCTCTGCTTACTGCCTCTAATCCTATTGCTCCACTTCCTGAAAACATATCTAAAAAAATGCAATTTGGTATTTCATTTTGTATAATATTAAATATTGATTCTTTTACTCGATCTAATGTTGGTCTTGTATTTATACCTTCTAATGTATATAATTTTGTTCCTCGTGCTTTGCCGCTTATTATTCTCATAAAAGTTTCCTTCCTTTTGATAGTAATATTTTATTCTTTTTTCTAAAAAGGGTCAATAGTATTAATAGAAATGTAACATATATTTAACAGTTCTGTAATATAGTTTCCTATTTTTATTGTTTTTCTATTTTTTTAGACATTTTATTGGAATTTTAATAAAAAAAACAAAAACTACCTATTTTAAGATAGTTTTCATTTGTACTTTATATTTATTATATTTAATCATCATCTTTATTAATATCTTTTAATAACTCTAATTGAGATATCAATAGAGATTCCATTTTAGCTTTATATATATCAAATTGTTTTTTTACATCATCTAATTCTTTCTTTTTGATTATAATTTGGTTTTCCAACTCATTTACTTGTTGTTTTGCTGTATCTTTTGCTTCATTAATAATTTGTTCAGCTTGTTGTTGTGCTACCTTTTTTACATCTTCAGCTGTTGATTGAGCCATTACTAATGTACTTTGTAATGTTGTTTCTATTGTTTTATAATGTTCAATATCTTTTGATAATTCATCAACTTTTGCTTTTAATTCTGTATTTTCTTTATAGTTTTTAGAATAATCTAATGTTAAGTCATCTAAAAAATCATCAACTTCTTCAACACTATATCCATTCATTACTTGTTTTGAAAATTTTTTATTTTCTATATCTAATGGTGTTATCATGTTTTTCCTCCTTAATTGACTAGCAATTAGTTAATTCCATTATTTTTTAGCCAAGAAACAGAAAGTTTGCTTTTCATTTCTTCTCTTGCCATTTCATTTGTAATTTCATAATTTGATGGTGCAACTAAAAAGATAGAATTAGATACTTTTTGAATGTATCCATCTAATGCATAAACTCCACCACTAATAAAATCTACAATTCTTCTAGCTACATCTTTATTTACATATTCTAAATTAACAATAACAGATTTTTTCTCTTTGATAAAAGAACAGATTTCATCTGATTGTTCAAATGTAGTAGGTTGAGATATTACCATTCTTATTGAATTATCTTGTGCTTGAGGCATTGATACTACTTTATTTCTTCTACCAAAAAATTTTCTATCTTCTACTTCTGGTTCTTCTTCCTCTTCATATTCATATACATTTTCATCATCATATTCTTCAACTTCCTGTGAATCCATTCCAAATAAATCCCATACTTTATTCATTAAAGCTCCTGACATAAAAAAACCTCCTAAATTTCTTTCATTTTTTGTATGTATTAAGTATCTACTTTTTTTCACTTATTGTCAATATTTTTTGACAATGTTATTAATTTTTAATAATTTTGTAATATTTTCGTAATATTTTCTAATTTTGGATTAACTATAATTTCATCATATATAGAGATTTTCTTGTATTTTGCAATTTCTTCATTTGAAAACCCTTCTTCTTTTAATTCTTCTGTTGAATATGACTCTATAATAGAATATTTTTCTCCTTGTCTTTTTACTTTTACTAAAATTTTACTTAAGTATCCAGCTCTATTTCGTATAACATAATACTTGCCATTTTCTTCTATAATCGCTTGATTTGGTATTTTTAATCCTGTTTCACTCCACCAAATCAATTGAAATGAAATTTTTCTATAATTGATTAATTCTTCTATTTGTTTATTTATTTTTAATATTAGTAAAATCTCTCCATCATCCTCTTTTATTATATTTGTAATTTCTGCTGTTATTTCTGAATTATTAGATAATCTTATCTTTATTTTATCTTCTATTTTGGCTTGTTTTGCTTCTTCGGAATCAGTTACAGTTGCTATATAACAATAAAAATTATCAATTACTTTTCCACATTCATCATTAGTTGCTACTACTTTACCAGTTTTTAAATCTAGGCTTTCAAGATATTCCTTGCTCAATGTTCCAAAATTATCAGGGGTTAATGTTTCTTCTAACCCATCTACTTTATATGAGGTAATTCCACTCATTGGTGCTGTAACATATTCCGCTCCTGAATTAAGCTGATTTTCATATTCTTTTCTTTCTGCTATTAATTGATTTAAATATGATCCTTTTGGACTTAAATCTCCTGCTATCTTTGATTTTTTCTTTACTAAATCATCTACTTCTCTTTTATATTCTTCTAGTTTTGTCAAATCAGTAATTTTATTAATGTTAGCTACCTTTTCATCAATTTGATTTTCTAATAATTTCATATCAGATGAAAATAAACTCGTATCACTTTTCATTACCTCTTGTATTTTATTATCTAATTCTGCTACCTTCTGTTTCAATCCCTCTTCGTTTGCACTATAATATCTAAAAATATTTTCGTTCTTTGCTACTTTTTCCCCTTCTAGTTTAATTTGCTCCATTCCATTCTTATAATTTTGTCCCTTTACTACTTTTTCATTTCTAATTACATATCCTATATCTGTTTCTTCTTGATATAATTTTCCCTCTTCAATTGTAAATATATCTGTTGGTTGTTTAATTAACAAGTATATTGTATATAAGATATATATTAGCAATAATAGTAAAGCTACATATAATACTATTTTTTTCTTATTTAATTGGCTTGTATTAACTTTTTGCTTTTGCTGATTTTGATTTTTCTTCTTTTCCAATTTTAACCCTCCAAAATAATTTTTATATTATTTTGTATCGTATCCTGTCCATTTAACCATATTGTTTGTTTATTTTTTCTAAACCATGTCAATTGCCTTTTTGCATATCTTCTTGTTTCCATTTTTATTTTTTTAATCATTTCTTCTTTCGAAATTTTATTTTCTAAATATTCAACTACTTCTTTATATCCTAGTCCTTGCATTGCTGTTGGAAATTTTTCATACTTATTATAAATCTTTTTTACCTCTTCTATTAGACCTTGTTGTATCATTATATCTACTCTTTTGTTAATTCTATCATAAAGTATTTCTCTATCCCAAGAAATAGCATAAACTTTATAATCAAACTCTACTTCTTTTTCTCTTGACTTTTTTTCTTGTTCAGTTTTATTTTTTCCTGTTGCATGATAAATTTCTAAAATTCTCATAATTCTTTTTTTATCATTTTTACTAATTTTTTCTATTGCTTGTGGATCAATTTTTTTAGCTTCTTCATATAAATTTTGTAATCCCTCTATTTCTTCTCTTTTCTCTAATTCATTTCTATATTGTTCATCAAATTCTATATCTTGATATTCAATTTCATATATTAAACTATCAACATATAAACCTGTACCTCCAACTAGTATTGGTATTTTTCCTTTGTTTATAATTTCTCTAATTGCAAGTTTTGCCTGTTTTTTATAATCTGCTACACTATATCTTTCATCAGGAGAAACAATGTCTATCATATAATGTTTTATTCCTTGCATTTCCTGTATTGTTGGCTTAGCTGTGCCAATATCCATTTCTTTATAAATTTGCATAGAATCACAAGAAACTATCTCTCCTCCAATTTCTTTAGCAAGTTCAATAGATAGTGCTGTTTTTCCGGATGCTGTTGGACCACATATTACATATACTTTTGGCTTTGGCATTTTTGCCTCCTTAAACTTTTTTTATTTTATCATTGATTGATAAATATTTATAATTCCTTGTTGTGTATCTTTTAAATATCCGCATTCAAATAATATGCAAATAATAAATATGACTGCACATATTATTATTTTCTTATTTAACTCTTTTTGATTTATATTATTTTCTTTTAGTCTATTCCATATTTTTGCTATATAAGGAATAAATATAATAGCATTTAATCCTGTAAATAATATAACTAATATTCTTTTTACAAGTACTTGTACTTCATGATTTTGATAGTTTATTTCTCTTTTTGATATATTAAATATAATTAAAGTTATTATATACATAACAGCAAGTCCAATTAATAAAAATATTACTTTTTTTCTTTTTTCTATAATACCTAAACTTTGCCAAGTCCAAGCTATTAATACAAAATAGATTACTGCTATTATACCAATAATGATGGCCATGTTTATTTCTCCTTTTATGTACTAAGTATTTTTTTGCAAATAAAATATATAATTTTCTATTATTTTTATTTTATTATTTTCTAGCAAATTTTCTTTCTATATCATATTTTGTCATCTTAATTGCTGTTGGTCTTCCATGTGGACATGTAAACGGATTTGGAAGTTGTAATAAATCATCCATTAAACTTTCTACTTCTTCTGTAGTTAATGCCATATTAGCTTTTACAGCCGCTTTGCATGCTACTGTTGCAATAAATTTTTCTTCTTTTTCCTGTTTTGCAGTTCTAGCTACTGTATTTATTTCATCTAGTGTTTCTAAAAACAATTCTTTATTATCTAAATCAATGCATATAGTTGGAACTCCTGTTAATTTAATTGTATTTTCTCCAAATTCTTCTAAACTAAATCCTGCTTGTTCAAACATTTTTATATTTTCTTTTGCTATTTCCATTTCTTTATGAGTTAGTGTTATAACATCTGGTAACAATAACATTTGTGAGTCTTTTGAAGTATCACTATAATAATTTTTCTTTACTTTTTCATACATAATTCTTTCATGTGCTGCATGCTGATCTAGAATATACATTTCTTTTTCTATTTCTAATATAATGTAAGTTTTAAATACGATTCCTATAAACTTATAAGAAGGTTTTTGTATTTCTTGTTCTTCAAATACAGAAATGTTATCTTTTACAATATCAATTGCATTTGTTTCTTGTATTTTTTCTGATTCTTCTGTTTTTTCTGTATCATCTTGTATTGGTACTGTTCCAAACATTTTTGCATACATTTCATTAAAATTATCTGATACTACTTGTGGATTATCATTTAAATCTTGCATTTTTTGTTTAATTTCTTCAAATTCCTTTTGAATGTCTGGATCTTCTATGTTTTCAATTGTAGCATTTACATCTGGTATCTCTGCTTTTTCTTCTATATTTTCCTCTGTAGTTTCTTGTTGTATTTCTTCACTCTCATTCATTTCAGTTTTTTTATCATTTTTTGTTTCATCATTTTGTTCTTGTGTTATTTCTTCTTCGTTTAATAGTTCTGTATCTGAATTTTCTTGATTTTCTGCATTTTGTTCTTTATCTTCATCTAATTTATATACCTCTGATTCTTCTTTTATAAGCTCCATATTAGTATTTTTTGTTTTTAATTCTTCTGTTACTTTTTCTTTCATTTGTTTTAATTGTGCTAACACATCAGATGTATCAATAGGATTTCCTATATCTGTTATTGATTTATTTTCTTTTTCTATTTGCTTATCTGGGTTTTCTTCTATTTGCATATCTTCCGTTACGTTTGTTTTTATTTTACTTTCTTCTTCTGTATATTCTTCAATTTGTTTTTCCTTTTGTTTTCTAAAAGAAAATAATCCTCCTTGTTGTTGTTTGTTTTCTCTTATGTTTTTTAGTCTTTCTTCAAAGCTTTGTGCTGTTCTGTCTATTACTGCAGTACGTTGTTCTGCATTTGCTACTAGTTCTGTTTTCAATAAAGTTTCTTTAATTGCATGATATATCGCTTGAAATACTTTGTTTTCTTCTTGAAATCTTACCTCTAATTTTGCTGGATGCACATTTACATCAACTTTTGATGGATTTATTTCTATATTTAGTACTACAAATCCAAATTTGCCAATTGGAATTAAGCCTTTATATGCTTGCTCTGTTGCTGCCGTTAATGTTTTGTCTTTTATATAACGCTTATTTACAAAAAATAATTGATTAGAGCGGTTTGACCTTGCAATTTCTGGTTTTCCTACAATTCCTGTTATATTTATATCTTCATATTGATAAGTTGTCTCCATAATTCCATTTGCAACATCTTTTCCATAAATGCTATAAATAACATTTTTTAGTTCTCCATCTCCATTTGTTTGAATTACTGTCTTTCCTGTATTAATTAGTTTAATTGAAATATTAGGATTTACCAATGCAATTCTCGTAATTACATCTTCTATATATCCTGCTTCTGTATAATCTTTCTTTAAAAATTTATATCTAACTGGTGTATTGAAAAATAAATTTTTTACTATAATTGATGTACCATTTTGACAACCTGTTTCTTCTTTTTCTAAAATATCTCCTGCTTCTACTACTACTCTATATCCTACATCTTGTTCTTTTGTTTTTGATATTAATTCGACAGTACTAATAGCTGCAATACTAGCCAATGCCTCTCCTCTGAAACCCATAGAAGTTACAGTATTTAAATCATCTGCTGATCTTATTTTACTAGTAGCATGTCTTTCAAAAGCTATTTCTAAATCATCTTGTGCAATTCCTTTTCCATTATCTGTTACTTTTATATATGAAATTCCTCCATTTTTAATTTCTACTATAATATTTGTTGCCCCTGCATCTATTGAATTTTCTACCATCTCTTTTATTACTGAAGCTGGTCTTTCTATTACTTCTCCAGCTGCTATTTTATTAATTGTCAATTCATCCAATAATACTATATTTCCCATTTTTCTCCTCCACTTTTGTCCCTTATCTTTGTTTTTTATTATATCACTAGTTTTTTATTTTTGTATAGTTTTTTTGGAAAAGTTTTTGAAAAGCTATATACATTTTTTGATACTTTAAACAAAAAAATCAAATATCACTAAAAGGATACCCTTTTGTAATATTTGATTTTCTTTTATCTTATTCTTCTTTCTCTGATTTTAAATTTTCATATTCAATATAAGGATTTAATGCTAATATTCCTTGGAAAACTGGTGGTAATACTAATAATCCAAATCCAAACAAAACACCTCTTCCAAATGCATTTGCTAAAGCAAATCTTTTTACAATTGCTATATATAACATTACTATCCACCCTAATATAGGAATAAACCATAATAACATTAAAGCTGGATTTAAATCACATATTTGATACATAACAATTTGTCTATAAATTGGTATTATAGCCTCCCAACCATGTCTTCCTGCTTTTATATATATAATCCATCTAATTATTGTAGTATAAATAATCCACATTATAAAAATTGTTATTATCGTTCTTACAATTTCATTTTCTAATATAGCTTTAGTTGCAATACTTATTTTCTTTTCAATTGGCATTTGCAAAACTATATCTTTTATAATTTCGTTCGTTGTATATCCCTGTTCAACTTTATTGTTAATATCTTCAGTATTAATATCATTTCCAATTATTTCTTTTATTCTTTGTACATCTGTTGCATTTATTAGATTTTCTTGTTGTATTTCACTTACATTTTCTATTGTTTCTGTTTCTTTTTCACCTTCGTTTGTAGCATACGCTCTTGTTGTATTTATAGCAAAAATCATTATAAAAATAAAAATAGTACTAAAAATAGTTTTTAAAAAGCTCCATTTATTTTTCATTTTTTATTTCCTCCTTTAGAAATTGATAAAATCTTTTTTGCTTTCTATATTGTTGATTGCTAGTATCAATAAATGTAATTTTTCCATATTCACTTTCTTGATTAATTAAGTTTTGCATTTCTAGTATTTCTTTTAGATGTATTGCTAATCTTGATGCTCCATTAAAAAATTTTACATTTCCTAATACTCTTTTTATTTCTTGTTGCACAAGCGGATAATGTGTACAACCTAATACTACGTTATGTACCTTTCCTGCATATATACCTATATTTGATTTTAAATATTTTTCTAACTTTTCTTGATTTCCTTCTTCAATAATATCTGCTAAACCTACACATGGACATAAATAAGTTTTATAGTTATTATATTTTTGATACAATAAATTAAATTTTTCACTTTCAATTGTTCCTTTTGTAGCTAGCACTAGTGTTGAATCATTATAATTATGGTCATAAACCATTTTATATGCGGGTTCTATCGCTATAATAGGTATTGTATAATATTTATTTCTTAAGAATTGTACTGCTTTTGCACTTGCTGTGTTACATGCTATTACTATTGCTTTACATCCTTTATTCATCAAATTTTGTACAATTTCATCACATATTTCTATAATTTCTTTGTCACTTTTATCTCCATATGGATTATTTATAGAATCACTATAATAAATATAATTTTCTTTTGGTAAAACTTTAAGTATCTCTCTTAATACTGTTACTCCACCAATTCCTGAATCAAAAATACCGATGCTATTTTGCATGCTTTTCCTCCGCTTTTGTTTCTATTATTATATATCTATTTTTTATAGATATCAATACTTATTTTAATTATATTTTTTTGCTTTATATTTTATCATTTAATCTATTTAATTGTAAATACCAAAGGTATAGCATTTACCTTTGGCATTTTCTTTTATATATCATATTATATATTTTATCTAATAAAATTAGTAGAAATAATGTCTTCATTTTGAGGAACATCAATTCCTAATTTTCTTCCTGCTTCAATACATCTTAATAGCCAAGCCATATTATTTCCTAAAGTTCTCATTGTTTGCATTCCTTCTTCATCTTTTATAACTTCTTCTGGTTTATTTCCATGTACCATGTTCCAATATTGTGATGAAACAATAGGCATGTTGCTAATACTAAAATATTTATTTACTTCATCCAATGTTGCCGTTGCTCCACCTCTTCTACAACTTGCAACTGCTGTAGCTACTTTATTTGAAAACAGTTTTCTTCTTCCATAAAACACTCTATCCATAAAAGATGATAACATACCTGAACTTGCTGCAAAATGTACTGGAGTTCCAAATACAAAACCATCTGTTTTTGGAACCTTTTCCAAAAATTCATTTACCTTATCATCAACAAAACATTTACCATTTTTTATACAGCTTCCACATCCTACACAACCCGCAATTGGTTTTGTGCCTAGCCAGAACATTTCTGTTTCTATCCCATTTCTATTTAAGGCACCTTCTACCTCTTTTAAAGCTGTATATGTGCAACCTTTTTCACGAGGACTACCATTTACTAATATAACTTTCATATATTATCACTCCTTTAATCAAATGAGACAGTGGGGACAGTCCTCATTTGTCTCATATTTGATAAATTTTCTATAATTTAATTTTAATTCTTTCTTAATATTATATTTCGGAAATCGAATTTTAGAATGTTCATATTTTATTTTATTATCAATTCAAAAAATGAGCTTATTTTAAATTTTCCGAATCTCAATTGTCAAAATAAGAAAAATAATTTTACAATAGTATCTTTATAAATTTAATATTTCTTTATAAATCACATTTATATCTTTCTCATATTTATATTTATTTTCCATAGGACACATTCCAGTTTTAGTTTGATTTATAATATATTTTACTTTTTCTTTATATTCATATTTGATATAGTTTTCTTCTAAAACAGGGATTGCATATTCACTTATAACATCTGTATAAATTTCTTTAACTCCTGCTAAAGCTAAAATACTTCCTGCTACTTTCCCAATTACTTTATCAGCTATAACCGCTTCTTTGAGTGCATTTTTATCTTCTTTTAAAATGTCCTTTATATCTTTTATTTGATTTTGATAATATTCTTTTATTTTTCCATTTTTATAAGCTACAACTAATGAAGCATTTTTTTGGTGTAGAATTTCTTTTACTTCTTCTAATTTAGTCATCTAAATGTATTCCTTTCTTTATGGCTTTAGCGATAAATGGTACACAAATTAATTGAATTGCTATTCCAGGTAATCCTGTAACAATACTATCTATTACTGATATTCCATAAGTAGATAATCCTAATCCATTAATTGCTACAAATAATACTCCTGCATATAACACTCTACCTAAAATAATTGTTGCAATTAAAGATATATAAGAATTAAATTTTTTATTTAAAACACTTAATAATACAGCATAAATTACAAGTTCTATTAGCATATATGGAAGTCGTGCTAAGCTAGGCATTCCAGTTAATAAATAACTAAATATAACTGAACTTCCTGCAACTATACTTGCGCTTATTCCACCAAAAATTAATGCAGCAATTAAAACTGCAATGTGCATTGGTAAAAATGTGGCCCCTGCATCTGCTCCTGCAAGAATATGGAATATTCTAGGTAAAGCTATACCTATACCACTTAAAAGTAATGTCCCTACAATATATTTTCCCTTTGTGCTTGTTAAAGCCTCTAATAAACGATTTTGTTTTTTTATACTTTCTACTTTTTCTATCATTTTAATACCCTCCATTTTAAATTTAAATTTAATTTGTCATACTCTTCATCTGTTTGTTTTTCTATATATCAGCTCCTTTCTCTTTATTTTAATCTTTATTATAATATATCATTTCTAACACAATTTCAATACGTTTTAAAAATTTTTATTGCAAAAATTTGTATATATAAAATAAATTCTCTTATTCCACGTTTATAAACAACAGGTAAAATCATTTTTTTACTTGTTTTAGTATTATCATTAACTATGTCTATTCCATTTATCTTTTCTTTATAAGATTTTTTTAATATAAATACTGAAATTATTGCAGTTAAAATTTCTGCAATTGCAAATGTCCACCAAACAAGATTTGTTACATTATCAGATAAAGTAAATAAATATGCTATTGGAAATACAAATACAACTAACCTTAAAAATGATATTATTAGAGGTCTTAAAGCATATCCTATTGATTGCAATATTCCTTGTACTGCAACCGAAAAGCCCATAAAAATATATCCTATACTTGCTATTCTTAAAGCTATCGTACATATTTCTATTATTTCTGTTGTACTTCCTCCAGTAAGTCCAAATAAACTTGAAATTGGCTTAGCAAATAATTCAAAAATACAAGTCAATATTAAAGTTACAATAACTGTATCAATAATTCCATATTTAATACACTCATCTATTCTCTCTTTATCTTTCATACCATAGTTAAATGATAAAATCGAAATTACAGTATTAGATAGACCAAAAGCTGAAAATAATGCAATTTGTTGTATTTTATAATATATACCAAAAGAACCCACTAATATTGTAGGGTCAGCCTTTGACATTCCAAGAATAGCATTCATTCCTGCCATCATAACTGAAAGCAAACCTTGCATAATCGCAGCAGAAATTCCTATATTATAAATTGCTTTTACTAAGTTTAATTCTGGTCTAATATACTTTGGATTTCCGTTTATTTCTTTATTTAATTTATAATGAAAAATCATAGCAACTATTAATGAAAGAATTTGACCTATAACTGTTGCCCAAGCTGCACCTGCCACACCCATTTTTAATGGATAAATGAATACATAATCTAAAATTACATTTGTTACAGCTCCAGATATTTGTGCTATTGTTGAAAGCATCGTTTTCCCTGTACTTTGTAAAAATCTTTCATATACTGTAAAACCGGATAGCCCCAAGTGATAACATAGAGCATATCTGTAAATATGTTGTTCCCATAGATATAACTTGTTCATTTCCACCTGCAAAAAGTGAAATAAACCATCTTGAGCCAAAAGCTCCAAATGCCAAAAATACCAAATATAAACATATACTTAAAAATATTCCATTTCCTGCAACTTTGTTTACTTTTTCTGTGTTTTTTTCTCCTAGACTTTTTGAAAGAAGTGCATTTAGCCCTACACCCGTTCCAACTCCAACTGCTATAATAAGAA
>CANQWL010000008.1 GCA_947627555.1 uncultured Clostridia bacterium
GAAGAAATTGCAGAAGGAGATATAAGGACAGTATTACACTTACATCCAGCTTTAGCACCATATAAAGTAGCAATATTGCCACTATCTAAAAAGTTATCAGAAAAAGCAGATGAAGTATATCAAAAACTTTCAAAGAAATTTATGTGTGATTATGATGAAGCAGGTTCTATTGGAAAACGTTATAGAAGAGAAGATGAAATAGGAACACCATATTGTGTAACAATAGATTTTGATACATTAGAAGATGAAACAGTTACAATTCGTGACAGAGATACTATGGAACAAATAAGAGTTAAAATTGATGAACTTGAAAATTGGATTCAAGAAAAAATAGAATTTTAATTAAGACCTTAGCAAAGTAATAATAAATGCATGTATAAATTTAATTACTCAATTTTTTATAATGAACTAATAAGAAAAATAGCAGATAAAACTAATATGTAGTTAACTGCTATTTTTTTGATAAAAATAATTAAATTTTTATAATTGTAAATATTTCATCACTTATAAATTTGTCTGCTAAACTTTTGTCGTTTTTATAATGTAAAAGCTGATTTCCGTAGCAGTTTTGAAAAAATGAAAAATAACTGTAATATTACAAGATATGTTATAAAATACCAATAGCGCGAAGATAATAATATTTTTATATTTGAAAGTGAAATTGTGGGTACCGTTCAAAAATTCTCAAAAGTTTGTAAAAACTTTTGTTAGAATTTTTAGAATGGGGATAACGAAAAAATATAAAAATATTATTATCTGGGAGCGAGTAGTTTATATTTATAATTTTACAGCAATAATTTTAAGTGATTGCCCTAGAATAATTGACAAAATAGCCAATAAAGGATAGAATATACAATGTATAAAAATGTAGGAAAAATTATGAGAGGAAAGCAATTTATGGAATTTATAAAAACAATATTTACAAACAGAAAATTAGCGTTCTCGCTAGGGAAGAACGACTTTAAGAACAGATTTGCAAATACAAGTTTAGGAAGTATATGGGGATTTTTGCAACCATTTGTATTTATGATTACTTATGTAATTGTATTTCAATATATTTTAAAAACAGGAAGTGCGGGAAATGACCCTTATGTTGTATGGTTTTTACCAGGAATGGCAATGTGGCAATGTATAAACGATACAATACTAAATGCCAGTAATTCGATTAGAACTTATAGTTATTTAGTAAAAAAAGTAGTATTTCCAGTAGATATCATACCAATTATTTCTATTATAGCAAGTAGTTTTGTAGCATTGTTTTTATTTGTTGTAGCAATAGTAGTTGGATGCATTTTTCATTATGTACCAAACTTTTTACAAGTGATTTACATTATTATAGCAGCATATGCATTTATGATAGCATTTACAAGATTTACATCAGCAGTCACAACTCTAGTGCCAGATTTTTCTCAATTACTAGGAATTTTGATGCAATTATTTTTCTGGTTTACACCAGTTGTATGGAATTTATCAATGCTTGAAAATCACCCAACTATTTTAGCAATTATGAAATGTATGCCATTTAATTATTTAGTATCAGGATTTAGAGATTCCTTTATATCAAGCAATATTGTAACAGAGAACAATTGGGTTTATACAATTATATTTTGGGTAATTACAATTGTAATGTTTGTATGGGGAAATTACATTTTTAAGAAGAGTAAAAAAGATTTTGCAGATGTATTATAAAATATATCATTTTATATTTAAACTAAAAACATAGATAGGATAGATAAAAATGAATGAAAAGATAGATGTATTACTTGCAACCTATAATGGAGAAAAATATTTAAAAGAACAAATTGATAGTATTTTAAATCAAACATATCAAAATATTAACTTGATTGTTTCAGATGATTGTTCAACAGATAATACAAGAGAAATTCTAAATGAATATGAGCAAAAGGATGAAAGAGTAAAAGTATATTATCAAGAAAAAAATCAAGGATATATTAAGAATTTTGAGTTCCTTTTAAAGCAAGTATCAACTGATATATATATGTTATCAGACCAAGATGATGTATGGCTACCAGAAAAAATAGAAAAATCATATGAAACATTAAAAAATCAAAATGCAGATTTAGTATTTGGAGATTTGGAAGTAGTAGATGAAAATTTAAATACAATTTATCCATCATTTAATGATTTTATGCTACTAAATAGAAAAATTAAAAAATATATTAATACGTACAAAATGAATTATTTATACAATTGCATAACTGGTTGTACAGTAATGTCAAAGAAAAAATTTATAGAAAAATTTTTACCATTTCCATCAAAGACAAATTATGTGCCACATGATTATTGGTTAGGAGTTATTATATCCATGGAGGGCAAACTAGCTTACATGCCTGAAAAATATATTAAGTATAGACAACATGGAAATAATCAAATTGGAACAGATAAAATATCACATGGATTTTCAAAATTAGAACAAGTAAGGAAACTGTTTATTGATGTAAAATTAGGAATATTTAGTACTTATGTAGAAAATAATGAGAAATTCCCAAAAGACTTACAAGACTTAAATATAGAAGCATATAACTATTTTAAAATGGTAGAAAAAAAGAAAAATTTTAATTTTAAAAATTGGACAACTTTTCACAAATTATATAAAACAGAAAAATTTATGTATTATTTAGAAAACTTTTTAATTATGAATATGCCGTTAATATCAAAAGGAATATTTAAAATAAGATATTTAATATTAAAGATAGTAAGGAAAAGATAATAGTGGAAGTAAAAAATAAAACACAAATAAAAAAAGTAGCAATTATATTAATATGTTTAATATTAGTAACTGCAATTATTAATATAGTTACAAATCAAAAAAATACAGAATTAATACAATTAAAAGATAATTCTTCAAGACAAATGATGGGTTATATATTAAAAACTAAAAATGATAAAGTAATTGTAATAGATGGAGGGCTAAAAGAAGATGCACCAAATCTTATAAATCATATTGAAGAGTTAGGTGGGAGAGTAGATGCATGGTTTTTAACACATCCACATATGGATCATGTGCAAGCTTTTATGGAAATAGTTGAAACAACTGATATTGAAATTAATGATATATATGTTACATTAAATGAGCTAGACTGGTATAAGCAATATGCAGGAGAAAGGCTTCCAGAAATAGAAGAATTCTTTAAAACAATAGAAAATGAAAAGATAAAAAATAAGATAAAACATGTAGGAAAAAATCAAATAATTAATATAGACAATATAAATTGTGAGATATTAGGAACTTGTAACCCAGAAATTACAGATAACTCAATAAATAACTCTAGTATGGTGATAAAAATGAATACAGGTAATACAAGCATATTATTTTTAGCAGATACAGGGATAGAAAGTGGAAAAAAATTACTAGAAACACAAAAAGATAAATTAAAAGCTGATATTGTACAAATGGCACACCACGGACAAAATGGAGCAGGAAAAGAAGTTTATGAAGCGGTCCAACCTAAAATCTGTTTATGGCCAACTCCACAATGGCTATGGGATAACAATTCAGGAACTGGTTACAATACAGGAAACTGGAAAACAATAGAAACAAGAAAATGGATGGATGAATTGGGAGTAAAAGAACATTATATTGAAAAAGATGGAGATATAATATTAGAGTTAAAATAGGAAATAGCAAGGAGGGTATAGCAAAATGAAAGAACAAGCAGAAAAACAAGAAGAATACGTAATAGAAATAGAAAATTTAGGAAAAGACTATAAAATGTTTGACAAAAAAATGGATAGACTAGTAGAAACAATAATTCCAGTAGCTAAAAAACACCATAATTTCAAAGCAATGGAAAACTTTAATTTAAAAGTGAAAAAAGGTGAAATTTTAGGAGTTCTTGGAAAAAATGGAGCAGGAAAGTCAACATTATTAAAAATGATAACAGGTGTTGTAACTCCAACAAGCGGAACTATAAAAATAAATGGAAAAATCAGCTCTTTGTTAGAATTAGGAACAGCGTTTAATATGGATTTAACGGGAATAGAAAACATCTATCAACACGGACAAGTAATGGGATTAACAAAAGAGCAAATAGAAGAGAAAAAACAAGAAATTATTGAATTTGCTGACATTGGAGAACATTTATATCAGCCAGTAAAGACATATTCTTCTGGAATGTTTGCAAGACTAGCGTTTGCTTGTGCTATTAATGTAGAGCCAGATATATTAATTGTTGATGAAGTCTTATCAGTAGGGGATATGGCATTTCAGTTAAAATGTTTTAAGAAATTTCAACAATTTAAAGAAAGTGGAAAAACTATTCTTTTTGTAACTCATAGTGTAGCAGATATTTTAAAAAATTGTACAAGAACAATTATTATTGATTCTGGTAAAAAGATATTTGAAGGTAGTGTAAAAGATGGAGTTGAAAAATACAAAAAAATCATTGTAGGAATTGATGAAAAAATAGATATAGAAGAAATAGAAGAAAATCAAAAGTTAATGGAACAACATGAAGAATATCAAAAAGAAGATGAAATAATTACAAGTAAAGACAACACAAACCCAGGAGAAACATGGAAAGAACATTTTACACAAAATCCAAATATTGTGGAATATGGAAATAAAGAAGCAGAAGTAATTGACTATGGAATGTTTGATGAAAATAATCAATATTTACAGATGTTAGAAAATGATAAAGAAATTATTTTAAAATCAAAAATAAAATTTCATAAGAAAGTTAAAGATCCAATCTTTACAGTAACTATAAAAGATTTTCAAGGAAATGATATTTGTGGAACAAATACACTAATAGAAAAAGTTTATACAGGAGAATATGAAAAAGATGATGAAGTAATTGTAGAGTTTAAACAAAAATTACCTATTGCACCGGGAAAGTATACTTTATCATTTAGTTGTACTCACTTTAATGCACAAGGAGAACTAGAGGTATTAAATAGAAAATATGATGCACTATTAATAGAGGTATTATCTACTAAAGAATATGTTGGACTTGTTGTATTAGATTCAAAGATAACAATTAATAAAATAGATAGGTAAAAATATAGGAGGAATATCAGTGAAGATAAAAGAAAAACAACTAACTGAAACTGAAAAAGAAATTATAGAGTATATAAATCAAAACAAAAAAGAAGAATATTCTAAAATAATAGAAAATGATAGTAGATTAGAAATAATACTTGCTTTGTCAGACATTAGAGAAAATATTATTAATTGGTACCCATTTAAAGAGAATAGTAAAATTTTAGAGATAGGGGCAGATATGGGACAAATTACAGGAGTTTTGTGTCAAAAAGCAAGTAAAGTAGTTTCTATAGAAGCTTCAGAAGAAAAAAGAAAAGCTATTTTAAAAAGACATGAGCAAGAAAAAAACTTAATTGTTGTTTCAGATATAGAAGAAATAAATGAAAAATTTGATTATATTACTCTAATTGGAATAGAAAATATCACTGACTCACCAAAAGAAATTTTACAAGAAATTCGTAATTACTTAACTCCAGAAGGAAAAATTCTACTTGCAACAGACAACAGGTTAGGAATGAAATATTTTTCTACTATTGATGACAATGGAGAAGAAATTACAAATATTGTGGACAAAAAAATATATCGTTTAGATGAATTAGAAAAACAAATTAAAGAAGTAGGATTTGAAAATAAAAAAGTATATTATCCAATGACAGATTATAAATTAACAAATGTAATTTATACAGATGAAAAGCCACTATCAAAAAACAATGTTTCTAGAAATATTGTTTATAATAAAGAAAACACAATAAAATTTTACGAGCAAAATAAGGTATATAAAGAACTACTAAAAGAAGATGTAAATAGTTCAAAAACATTCGTAAATTCTTTTTTAATTGAAATATTTAATAGTGAATACGAAGAAAATAATATTAGATTGATTGCTTTTTCAAATATGAGAAAACCACAATATAGAATAAAGACTATTATGGAAAAAGATTTTGTATATAAATATCCAGGTAATAAAGATAGTATTGAGCATATTGAAAATATTAAGAAAAACATAGATATTTTAAATCAATCAAATTTAAAAACTTTAGATAGTTATGATAAAGAAAAAATTATTAGTCAATATTCAAAGGAAAAAACATTAGACAAAGTTATAATGGACTTGATTAAACAAAATCAAAAGATAGATGCAGTTGATTTAATAAAAAGATTTAAACAAGAATTAATAGATAAATTAGAAAAATCAGATTTAGACAATAATGTATTTGATAAATATCAAATTGAATATCAGAAGGAAAATATAAAAAATATGATATTTGTTAAATATGGACTATGGGATTTGATTTTTCAAAATTGTTTTTATATTGATGAACAATTTTACTTTTATGACCAAGAATGGATGGAAGAAAATATTCCTATTGATTTTATTTTATATAGGGCAATTAAATATTTTGATAGAATAAAAAAATATATATCAGAAAATGAATTATATGAAATTTTAGAGATTGATGAACAGGCAGCAGAATTATTTCAAAAATTAGATAATAAAATACAAGAAGATATTAGAGATGAGATTACTTGGAAAATTCATACACAAGGAAAAACAATGTTAGATTTAAAAAGAGAAAAATTAACACATAATCATGAAATGAATTTATTAAAAATTGATAATGAGCAAAAAGAAGGATTAATAATGCAGAAAGATTTAGAGATACAAGATTTAAGAAATCAGCTAAACTATGTTTATAACTCAAAATCATGGAAAATTACAAAGCCATTGAGAAAAATCATAGAGTTAGGAAAAAATAAATAGATATATAGAAAGGAAAAAATAAATGAGTGTTAGATTAAGAGATAAGCTTTTTCCAGAAGGAGGAAAGGTAAGACAATTTTTAAGAAAATTAAATAGAATAATTCATGGATTAAAACCAAGTAATATTAAAAAATTTATATGGTCTCTAAAAAATAATGGATTAAAGAAAACATGGAAAATAATTATTAATAATGTACAAAATGGAACAACAAATACTCCTTATGAAATTTGGATGAAGCTAAATGACCCAAGTAAAGAAGAGTTAGAAGAACAACGAAACACTAAATTTAAATTAAATCCTAAAATTAGCATATTAGTTCCAATGTACAAAACTCCAGTAAAATTTTTCGAAGAATTAGTAGAATATTTAATAAATCAAACTTATTCAAATTGGGAACTTTGTTTAGAAGATGGAAGTCCTGAAAAGAACGAAGAAATAGAAAAGATTTCTCAAAAAGACAATAGAATAAAATATAATTATACAGGAAATAATTTAGGAATTGCAGGAAATACAAATGAAGCATTAAAACATGCAACAGGAGATTATATTGCACTTTTAGATCATGATGATTTATTACCAGTAAATTGTTTATATGAAATAGTAAAAGCAATCAATGAAGATCCAGATATAGAATTTATCTATACAGATGAAGATAAAATAACAACAACTGATAAACCAAGATTTGATCCACATTTTAAACCAGATTTTGCAATTGATACATTAAGATCAAATAATTATATTTGCCATTTTAGTGTATTTAGAAAAGATTTAATGGAGAAGCTTGGAGGAGAAAGAAGCAAATATGATGGAGCACAAGACTATGACATTATTATTAGAATGGCTGAAATTGCAAAAAATATAAAACACATTCCAAAGATTTTATACCATTGGAGAGTTCATGAATTATCAACAGCTAAAGCAGGAGGAGATGCAAAACCATATGCTTTTGAAGCAGGAATTCCAGTATTACAAGATCATTTAAAAAGAGTAGGGTTAGAAGGAGAAGTAACACATGGAGCAACACTTGGAACTTACAAAATAGATTATAAAGTAAAAGGAAATCCAAAAGTTACAATACTTATACCAAATTATAATGAAGCTGAAACATTGAAAACTTGTATTGAATCAGTTTTGAAATTAACAACATATCAAAATTATGAAATTGTTGTTATTGAAAATAATAGTACAGAAGAATCTATTTTTAAGTACTATAAAGAATTAGAGAAAAAACAAAAAGTAAAAGTATTATACTATCCAGAAAAGGGTTACAATTATTCTAAAATCATAAATTATGGAATAAAAAACACAGATGGAGAGTATATAATTCAACTAAATAATGACACAGAATTGATAACACCAGATTGGATAGAGAAAATGATTGGAATGAATCAAAGAGAAGATGTTGGAGCAGTAGGAGTTAAAATGTATTATCCAGATGGAACTATTCAACATGCTGGTGCAATTATTGGAGTATATGGTGTTGCAGGTCATGTATTTAAAGGAATATATAAGAATGCACATGGATATTTTGCAAGAGAAAGCCATATTCAAAATTTAAGTGCTGTTACAGCTGCATGTATAATGGTAAAACGTTCTACGTATGAAGAAGTTGGATATATGGATGAAAAATTTGCAGTAGCATTTAATGATATTGATTTATGTTTAAAAATTATAAAATCTGGAAAATTAATTATCTATAATCCATTTGTAGAACTTGTGCATTATGAATCTAAATCAAGAGGAGCAGAAGATACTCCTGAAAAACAAGCAAGATTTAAAGGTGAAATTGATTTATTCTATAAGAAATGGGGAGAGTATAAAGAAAAAGGAGATCCTTATTATAATATAAATTTAAGGCTAGATTCAGACCAATATGAAATAAAACAGGAGAAAGTTTTATATAAGTAATTTTCATGAAAGGAATGCTAAATATGAAAGGAACAATAAAAAAAGTATGTAATAGTAAAATTATAAGAGCAATTATTTTACTAATGATACCAATTATACTAGAATTAATAATTTTCAATAAAATAGAATTTAATAAAGCAACGATTATTAGAATAGGGGTCATTTATAGTATATATTTTTTAATAGCAATATATTGGATATTAAATAAATATAGTAAAAATATCAAAAAGATATCTAATATATTATTGAAATATAGATATGCTATAGCATGTGTAGCTTTAATTTTACTAGTTATTTTTAAAATCAATTTTTCTTCAATAGATAGGTGGTGTCCTTTTCTAGGAGAGTCTGAAGCAAAAGGTACTTTATTTGGACAAGCTAGAGCAATTCGTTCAGATGAATGGCTTGTTACATCTATGATTAATTTAGGACAAACACAAAATGAAGAAGGACTTAAAATTTACAACGAAAATATTGCACAGGGAAATGCTAATATGATAATGGCTGCTGCACCAGTTTGGGACATTACATCAATTGCTAAACCTTTTAATTGGGGATATTTATTATTTGGAACAGAATATGGATTTTCATTTTGGTGGTCTCTAAAAATAGTAGCATTAATAATGGTTTCATTAGAGCTAGCTATAAAAATTACTAAAAAGGATAAAGTTTTATCATGGACAGGTGCAATTATATTAGCATTAGCACCAACTATGATGTGGTGGCTTAGTACGGCTATTGTAGAAGGATACATTTTAGGAACAGCAGTAATAATTTTATTTAGTTATTATATGGAACATTTAAATTGGAAATTATGGAAAAAATTACTTATTGCATTAGGAATGATTATAACGGTTCCACGGTTTTGCATTTACATTATATCCAGCATTTCAAGTTCCATTTGCATTTGTTATGGCAATTTTTATGATAAATGATTTTATTAAGCATAGAAAAGAATTGAAAAAATCAGATTATATTATAATGTCTGGAACAATTATTGCAATAATTGGATTAATTGCTAGATTTGTTTTGGTATCATGGAAAGATATAAAAATAATGATGGGAACAGTTTATCCAGGAAGTCGATTTGAAACTGGGGGAGACTATACAATAGAAAAATTTATTTCTTATTTTGTATGTTTATTTTTACCATATACAGATAAAATTACAAATCCATGTGAATTATCATCATATATTTATCCATTTATAGGATTAGCAGTATTAATTATTGCTTATATAGCAAAACTAAAAGATGATAAAGAAGATAATAAAGGTTTACTAATTGCACTTGTTGCTATATATGCATTTTTCCTAATATGGCAATTTATAGGTGTTGGAAAGATAATTGCAAGAATAACATTTTTGTATTTTTCAACAACAAAAAGAACAAGAGTAGTAACTGGCTTATTAGGTGTCATTTTATCAATTATGTTATTAAAGAAATTTGAAAAAAAACCACCTTTGACAAAAATGCAATCTGTAATTACATCTTTGATTGTAGTAGTGATATCAATTAGTTTAGTAAAAGCATCATCACTATATGCTGAATATTTTACTGTAATTAAATTAGAAATTTTAGCAATTATGATATATGCAATAACATATTTCTTGATTAGAGGAGAAAAAAAGGCATGGTGTTATGTGATGTGTATTATATCAATTATAGCAGGCATAACTGTAAATCCAATAGTATCAGGAATAAAAGTAATTTATGACACAGAAATATCAAAAGAAATTAGGCAAATAAAATCAGAAGAAAGTGATGCAATTTGGATGGGAAGACATAATTTAAACGGACAATATTTAATTGCTAATGGAGTAAAGTGCTTAAGTGGTGTTAATACTTATCCAAATTTTGATTGGCTAAAAGTAGTAGATCCAGATGGGAATTATAATGAGGTATACAATAGGTTTGCTCATATTAATATAATTTTAGGAGATAAAACAGAGTTTAGGCTACTAGGAGAAGATATTTATGATGCAGAATTAACTTATAAAAATTTAAAAGATTTGAATGTAAAATACTATTTTACAAATACAGAACTTACACAAGAGATAAGAGAAAAATTTCATATAACAGATAAATATATAGTAAAAGAAAAAAATCAATTTATTTATCAAATAAATTAAAGGAGCAAAAATGAATAAAAAAATATTAATAATTATACCAGCATATAATGAAGAAGAAAATATATTGCAAGTATGTAATAATATAGAAGAATACAACAAAGTAAATAAGCAAAAGTTTGATTATATTGTAATTAATGATGGTTCGAAAGATAATACATTAAAAATACTAGAAGAAAATAAAATTAATCATATAAATTTAGTTCATAATTTAGGTATTGGTGGTGCAGTACAAACAGGATATAAATATGCATATGAAAATGGTTATGATATAGCTGTTCAGTTTGATGGAGATGGACAGCATGACATTAACTATGTTGAAACAATTTGTACACCTGTTATAGAAAAAAATGTTAATATGTGTATAGGAACTAGATATCTAGATAAAAACTCTAGTCAATTTCAATCAACATTTGCAAGAAGATTGGGAAAAAACATAATATCTTTTTTAATAAAAATATTATGCAAAAAAAAGATAACAGATCCAACATCTGGGTTTAGAGCAATTGATAGAGAAATAATAGAAATTTTTGCGAAAGATTATCCAATAGAATATCCTGAACCAGAATCAGCAGTAAAAGTATTAATAAATGGTTATAAAGTAGAGGAAGTTCCTGTAAGTATGAATGAAAGAATAGGAGGAAAATCTTTCGTAAATCCATGGACAAGTATTGATTATATGATAAAGGTAAATTTAGCGGTAATTATAGATAGTATTAATTTTAGAAAGGGGAAATAATATGACATTCAATTTAAGAATTGCATTAATTATAATAACATTAATATATGTATGTTTAGTATTAAAGAAAATAAAAAATAAGAAATTACAATTGTCATTTTCTACATTTTGGATTATAAGCCGGAATATTATTAATTATAGCTATAGCTATTCCTAATTTAATAGAATATTTAACAAAAAAATTAGGATTTGAAGTGCCAGCAAATATGTTATTTTGTATAACAATTTTTGTAGCTTTTTATTTAATATTTAGTTTAACTGTAAAATTATCAAATGAAGCACAGAAAAATATAACATTAGTTCAAGAAATATCTCTTTTAAAAGAAAAAATAAATAAAATAGAGAGGAAATTAGATGAAAAATAAATATAAGTTATCAATTGTAGCATTAGTATATAATTTAGAAAAATATTTGCCAAGATGTTTAGATGCATTAGTTAATCAAACTTTAAAAGATATTGAAATACTATGTGTAGATGATGGATCAACAGATTCAGCTCCACAAATTATTGATGAATATGCACAAAAATATCCTGATAAAGTAAAAGCTTTTCATAAAGAAAACGGAGGAGAATTTACTACTAGAAATTATGGATTAGAAAGAGCTTCTGGAGAATATGTTACTTTTGTAGATACAGATGATTATGTAGAACCCAATTGGGCAGAAAAACTATATAAAGCAGCAAAAGAAAATGATGCAGATTTAGCAGTATGTGCATTTGAAAGAATAAATTTAGAAACTAACAAGGTAGTTGGTAAAGATATGACACATTTCGGAGTTACATGTAAAAAAATTGTACCAGATGATGATTTTATGGTTTTTATAAATCCAGCTCCTTGGAATAAAGTGTATAGAAGAGAAAAAATAAAAGATTTAAGATTTATGAACTTTAGGGGATTTAATGATACAATGTTCTTGGCTGAATGTTATACAAGAATGGAAAAAATAGCATTCATACCAGATGTATTATATCATTATTATTTAAGATATGATTCTCAAATTCATACTATAAATAGGCAAGATATAGAAAATTTAAAAAAACATTTATTAGAAGTAAAAGAGTTTTATATTGAAGTAGAAAAATATGAAGAAATGAAATACATATTAGATTTGATGGCTTTTATTCATTTAGGAGTTTCAGTAATGTATAGAGCTTCTTATGACAAATCAATTAATATGAAGCAAATGATGAAAGAAACAATTAATTATTTAGATGAAAACTTTTCTACATGGAGAAAAAGTCCATTCTTAAAATTAGGATATTCTTTAAAAAAAGGATTTACTCATACTGGACTATGGGGAATTTCAAAACTATATAAATGGAATATACCAATGGTATATATTAAAATGTATCGTTTTATGATTGACAAATTAAAAATAGATATAAAGTGGTAACTATATAAAGGAGAATTATATGGAAAATAAAAAGGTTGCAGTTATTTTATCAACATATAATGGTGAAAAATATATAAAAAATCAAATTGATAGTATTTTAAATCAGACATATAAAAACATTGAGATATATGTAAGAGATGATGGTTCAAAAGATAACACAATAGATATATTAAAAGAATATGAAAAACAAGGAAAAATAAAATTATATCCAAAAGAGAATGTTGGTTTTATTAAAAGCTTTTTTGAATGCTTATCATTTTGCGATGATGCAGATTATTATGCTTTTTGTGATCAAGATGATGAGTGGTTTCCAGGAAAGATAGAAAGAGCTGTAAAATTTTTAAAAGAAAAAGATGATAAAAAGCCATTACTTTATTTTGCTGATTATGATTTTTATGATGATAATATGCAATTTATTGCACATTCTAAATCTCACAAAAAAGGACCATCTTTTAGAAATGCAATTGTAGATTGTATTACTCTTGGAATTAATATGGTTATTAATAAAAAGACAAGAGATATTATGGTTGATTCAAAAATTGAGAAAAGTTGTGGACATGATTGGACAGCATATATGATTTGTAGTGGAATGGGAGAAGTAATCTATGATAGAGTTCCAACATTAAAATATAGAAGAACAGGAAAAAATGTTAGCCCTGCTGGGAAAGGGTTTATAGCTTTTCAAATATGGAGAATTAAAAAGTTTTTTATTAATGATTATTTTTCAAATGTTAAACAAGAGTTAATAGAATTTGAAAAATTATTTGGTAATCAATTAAAACAAGAAGATGAAAAATTATTAACTTTATTTACAAATGAGAAATATAATTTTTTAAACTCAATGAAAAAGGTTTTTTATCCAAAAATGTTTAGACAAAAGTTTATAGATGAATTAATGTTAAGATTTGTATTTTTAATTGGAAAATTATAATTAATTATTATTGCTGATTAAAATAAGAAATTAATATAGAAATTTAATGAACTAAATTTGTGCATTGGAGGGAATAATATAGAAAATGGTAAAAAAATCAGAATTTGTATGGAATAGTATTGCAAGTTTAGTGGCTTCAATGTTGAATGCTATATTACTATTATTTTGTACAAGAATAAATGGAACAGATATAGCAGGAATGTTTTCGATTGCATTTGCAACATCAGTTATATTAAATGCAATAGGAGATTATGGAATACGTATTTATCAAGTAACAGATAGTAAAAGAAATTACAAATTTGGAGAATATATTGCACTTAGAATTGTAGTTGTTTCAATTATGCTAGCAATAGGAATTGCTTTTGTAGTGATTAGTGGATATGATACAACAAAATTATTAATAACAATATTACTTGTATTATTTAGAGTAATTGATAATTTAAGTGAAACATATCAAGGAGAATTTCAAGTTCATGGAAGATTAGATTTAGGTGGAAAATCAGTAGTTATTAGAAATGGAATTGCAATGATAATGTTTTTAATAGCTGATATAATAACAAAAAATATTGTGATTTCATGTACAGTTATGTTTTTAACTAACCTTTTGATTTTTTTATTGTTTGACATTAGATTAATTAAAAAGTTCAATCAAGATAAAGTAATATTTACAAAAGATGTAATTATTAATATGTTAAAAGAATGTTTTCCTGTATTCCTATCAACAATTTTAAGTTTATATATTACAAATGCAGTAAAATATGCAATTGATAGTGTAAGTACATATGAAATGCAAACATATTATAATATTATTTATTTACCAACATTTACTATAAATTTAGCAAGTATATTTATTATAAAGCCAATGTTAAAAGTATTAGGAGATATTTGGAATGAAAAAAAATATAAAGAAATGCAAAAAGTTATTGCGAAAATAAGTGGACTAATATTAATTGTTACATTATTAGTAGAAATTGTATGTTTTGCAATAGGTACACAAATATTGAGCTTTATTTATGGAGTTGAATTAAATAAATATAGAATTGATTTGTGTTTGCTTGTATTATCAGGTGGATTTTATGCTTTAACAGTATTATTTTTATATGTATTAACAACTATGAGAAAACAAACAAAAGCAACGATAGGATATGTTATAACATCAATTTTTGCTTTGATTTTACCAAAAATGTTAGTACAAAAATATAATATGTTAGGTGCAAGTATATCAAATATTGTAATAAATTTAGTGTTATTGATTATTTTATTAGGAAGCTTTTGTATAAGTTATAAAAAAGTTGAATATTCGGATTAAAAATATATGAAACTTTTAAATAAAGAAGAGGAAAATAAATGGAAGGAATTAAAAAATTAAAATTAGGGATTAAAGATATTATAATTATTAGCATTTTAATTGCTATATTTATAGTAAGTTTTCTAATTAGCTTGCAAACTGAATTAGATATGCATCCAGATGAAAATGTACATTATGCAGCGGTTAAATATTATCAAACACATAATATGCCACCCAAATTTACACAAGACGATATAAAAGATACTTTTTCTGTACATGGAGAAAGTAGATTAACAGAATTAGATAGCTATTATTTTTTAGTTGGCAAATATACTAGTATATTATCTAATATTGTTGTTACTAGTAACAACAATATTAATGTCTTTATTGCAAGAAGTTTTAACCTTATTTTATTAGCAGTAATACTTGTTATGTGTTATAAGTTATATAGAAATGGAAACTATCTATTTATGCCAATTCTACTTATATCTCAGGTTTGGTATATTTTCTCATATGTAAATAATGATGCATGGGCAATTTTCTTGAATTTGATTTTAGTATATCAATTGTTTTTCAAAAATAGTATATTTAATAAATATATACATTCTTCTAAAGAAGAACTGAAAAAGGAAAAAAAGAAAATAGCATTTCATGTGATTTTATTAGGGTTGCTGTTTTATTTACTTTTAATTGCAAAAATAAATTATTTGATAGCAACAGGAATCAGTTGTATTCTATATTTGATAATTAATAATAAAATAATATTTACAAAAGAAAGAATAATGAAAATTTTATCTATTCTAGTAATTGGATTAGTTGCATTTGGAGTTAGATTAGGAATTGATTATGGAATTAATAGATTAGATAGAATAAAGAATATGGAACAAATACGAATTTCAAGAGCTGATGAACAATTTATACCACCATATCCTGCAGGACCACTAAATGGTAACTTTAGATGGAGTCAAAGAGAAAAGCCAATCAATAATGTTATACAAAATAAAGAATTTTATACAAAGACTGCATTTTCATTTGTAGGTGTGTATGGATATATGAACAAATATGCACCAAAAATATTGTATTATGTTATATTTGCAAGTTATATTATATTTTATATTTATATTATAGTTAGTAATATAAAAAATAGAAAAGAAAAAGAAGAGGAAAATAAAGGAAGAATATTACCAATTATATTAGTATTATTTGCAGGAATTATAACACTAGCTTTTAGTATTTATCGTTCTTACACTTATGATTTTCAACCTCAAGGAAGATATTTATTCCCGATAATTCCTTTACTATGTGCTCTTATGTACAATCAAAAGAAAAACAAAATGTTAGAGATATTTATTTTTATAATAGCAATAGTATTGATTTATATGTATATTGCATATGGATATTGTAAATTGATATAGCCATAAATAAAGGAGATTAAAATGGAAAAAATAAAAGAACTATATTTGAAATATAAAGAAATTATTAATTATATAATATTTGGAGGACTTACTACTATTGTTAATTTTGTTGTTTATTTTATATCAGCGAAGTTACTAGTAATTGATGAAGTTATAAGCAATATAATTGCATGGTTTATATCTGTATTATTTGCTTATATAACTAATAAAATTTTTGTGTTTGAAAGTAAAAAAAGTGGATTTAAAGATATTATAATAGAAATGACATCTTTCTTTTTAGCAAGAGTTCTATCAGGAATTTGTTGTGATATAGGAACATTTGCATTAATGATTAAAGTTTTTAATATTAATGATGCCATTGCAAAAATTGTTACGCAAATTATGGTAATAATTATGAATTATTTATTAAGTAAATTAGTAATTTTTAGAAAAACAAAGGACAAAGAAGAATATAAGGAATCAGGAAAAAATAGTTAGTTTATATTAAAAGGAGGAAAAAGAAAAATGGAGAAAAAAGTATCACTTGTTATACCAATGTATTATGAAGAAAAGGTAGCAAAAGAATGTTACAAAAGAGTAAAAGAATGTTTAGAAAAATTAGATAACTATGATTATGAAATTATTTTTATAAATGATGGTAGCAAAGATAAAACATTAGAAATTCTAGAAGATATTGCAAATGAAAACAAAAAAGTAAAAGTGATATCATTTTCTAGGAATTTTGGACATCAAGCAGCTGTAACAGCAGGACTACAAGAAGTAACAGGAGATGCTATTGTAATTATAGATGCAGATTTACAAGATCCACCTGAATTAATTCCGGACATGCTTAAAAAATGGGAAGAAGGAAATGAAGTTATTTATGGAAAAAGAAAAACTAGAAAAGGAGAATCAGCTTTTAAATTATTAACAGCTAAAATGTTTTACAATACTTTAAATGCATTATCAGATGTTGAAATTCCAAAAGATACGGGAGATTTTCGTTTAGTTGATAGAAAAGTAGTAGATGTAATTAATAGCTTGCCAGAACATAATAAATTTTTAAGAGGTTTATTTAGTTGGGTTGGTTATAAACAATATGCTTATGAATATGAAAGGCAAGAAAGATTTGCAGGGGAAACAAAATATCCATTAAAGAAAATGCTAAAATTAGCATCTGATGGAATTATTAGTTTTTCTAGTAAACCAATTAAATTAGTAGGTGCATTAGGAATATTTTCAATTATAGTTTCTATTGTAATACTAATCTATGCTTTAATTTCTTATATATTTAAACTAAATAATTTGTCAGCAGGTTGGACATCTATTATGGTGGCAGTTACATTTTTTGCAGGTGTACAACTATTATCATTATGGGTTATTTCTGAATATATAGGAAGAATTTATGATGAAGCAAAAGGAAGACCACAATATGTTATTGACAAAAAAATAAATATTGAAAAATAATGTAGTTTCAAGTATGTTATAAAAAAATAAAAGTTTATCGTTCAAGCTAATTTTCGAAGAAATGTTAAATCAATTTTATGGCGCCCTTTCAAGTTGAACTTGAACTATTTCCATAAAATTGATTAACCATTTCTATCTCAATTACTTTCAATCAAAACTTTTATTTTTTTTATAACATACTTGAAATATATATACTAAAATAGTTATAATTCCAATAATTGACTGTATAAAATTTATTGACAAAATATGTAGAAAAAGATAAAATAGGTAAAGGAACAAATTGAAAATAAATTTAAATAATATTTGTATTTTTTGAAAGGGATGATTATTAATAATGAAAAGATTTAAATTCTTATCAAGTTTAATATTGAGTATCTTAATCTTCAATATAGTATCTGTATTAGTTTTTGCTAGTAATGCAGAAACTGCACAAGTAAAAGAAGGTGTAGAAAATACGCTGCAAAATGAAAAAAAGCAAAATACAGAAAGTGCTAATACAAATTCAACAAATAATACAAATTCAAATACAATGAATAGTACACAAAACAATAACACAAATGTAGCTAATAGTACTAATACAAATAACACTAATATTTCATCAAGTAATACAAATACAACAACGAATAATACACAAAATAGTATTAATACAAATACAGTAAATAGTATGCAAAATTCAACTAATCAAAATACTACAGATGTGTCAGATAAAGATGAACAAATAGAAACAATAAATACAGGAATAATGCTAACTAGTGTATCTGAAACATTAGGAGTTCAGTATAGAGCACATGTTGGAGAATATGGATGGGTTTCATATGTTCAAAATGGAGAAACAATAGGAACAGCTGGTAGTGGAAAAAGATTAGAAGCACTAAATATCAGTTTATTAAATGCACCTTCAAATGCAAAAATTGAATATCAATCACATGTTCAAAATGTTGGATGGCAAGCATGGAAATCAAATGGAGAATTATCTGGAACAACAGGACAATCTAAAAGAATTGAAGCTATAAAAATTCGTCTTGTTAATTTGTCAGAATATAGTGTAGAATATAGAGCATATGTACAAGGACAAGGATGGCAAAAATGGAAAAAGAATGGAGAAATAGCAGGAGCAACAGGAGAAAACTTAAGAATAGAAGCTATCCAAATAAAAATAACAAAAACAACAGAAATTTTACAAGAACCAGAGGTAGAATATCAAGCACATGTACAAAATGTTGGGTGGCAAGATAAAGTAGGAGAATATAATTTAGCAGGAACAACAGGACAATCTAAAAATATGGAAGGGATAAAAATTAATTTAAATGAAGTTCCAGCAGGAGCTAAAATTACATATCAAGCGCATGTACAAGATGTTGGATGGCAAGGCTGGGTATCAAATGGAGCATTAGCTGGAACACAAGGAAAATGCAAAAGAGTAGAAGCTTTACAAATTAAATTAGAAAACTTATCAGGATATAGTGTAGAATATAGAGCTCATGTAGCAGGATATGGATGGCAAAAATGGAAGAAAAATGGAGAAACAGCAGGTACAACTGGACAATGTAGAGCTATAGAAGCAATTCAAATTAGAATTGTAAAAGTAGGAACAGAGAAACAAGAGCCAGAGGTAAAGTATCAAACACATGTACAAGATATTGGATGGCAAGATATAACAGCTGAAGGGCTACTTGCAGGAACTGAAGGGCAATGTAAAAGAATAGAAGCAATAAAAATAGAATTAGAGGATGTGCCAACAGGAGCAAAAATATTATATAGAGGACATGTACAAGATGTTGGATGGCAAGGTTGGGTATCAGATGGTCAAATTGCCGGAACACAAGGAAAATGCAAAAGAGTAGAAGCTTTACAAATTAAATTACAAGGACTAGATGCCTATACAGTAGAATATCAAGTACATATTCAAGATTATGGATGGAGTCAATGGTATATAGATGGTGAAACTGCAGGAACAGTAGGACAATGTAAAAGAATAGAAGGAATTAGAATTAGAATTGTTCCAAAATATTATAGAAGTTATAAGGGAATTGATGTTTCAGAGTGGAATGGAGATATTAACTGGTCAAAAGTGAAAGCTTCTGGTGTACAATTTGCTATTATAAGAATAGGATATAGAGGATATAGAACAGGTAAAATTGTTTATGATAGTAGATTTAAAGAAAATATAAAAGAAGCAGCAGCTGCTGGAATTAGTGTGGGAGTTTATTTCTTTACTGGAGCAGTAAATTTAGCTGAAGGACAAGAAGAAGCAATATGGGTTGCTAATGCATTAAAAGAAAATAATGTAAAACTTCAATATCCAGTAGTTATTGATACAGAAGATTCAGGTGCAAGAGCAACTGGATCAGCACCTGGAAGATCAGACCTTTTAGATGCGAAAAATAGAACAAATGCAATTATAGGATTTTGTGATAAAATACAAGAAAAAGGATATACGCCAATGGTGTATGCTAGCAGAGATTGGTACTATAATAACTTAGAATATTCACGTATTTCACAATATCAAATATGGTTAGCACATTATACAGAAAGTACATCTAAAAAAAGTGATTTTAAGTATAAATATGATATGTGGCAATATACAAGCAAGGGAACTGTATCTGGAATTTCAGGAAGTGTTGATTTAGATATAGGATATAGAAGATATTAAAATAAAATGAATTATAGTTTGAAAGATTATTTCTTTCAAACTAAATTCATGTATAAAGGGATGAAAATGATTATGAAAAAAATAAAAATTTTATCAGTGTTAATAATATTAATAATGGTGATGAATTTTTTTGCACCAATAACTTTTTCAATATCAGAAAATG
The DNA here is from genome assembly GCA_947627555.1 of uncultured Clostridia bacterium. GTDB lineage: Bacteria > Bacillota > Clostridia > TANB77 > CAG-508 > CAG-269. Next base: position 20,834 of record CANQWL010000008.1, read on the forward strand.
TAAATAATATAAACAATTCAGAAACTGAATTAATTGAAAATATCGAAGACAAAAGTGAAAATATAGGTGAAGATAGTAGGAATATTGATAATGATACTGTTAAAGAAAAGGTAGATGAAAGAGATGGAGAAACACAAGAAACAGTAACACAGGAAAAAGAATTACAAGAAACAGAAGCTTATGAAACAGAGATGTCAGAAACACCAATAGTAGAAAAAGAAGAAATAGATGCACAAGATGTAAACAAACAAGAAGAATTAAATACAATAACAACAAGTATTAACAACAGTATAGCACCAATATCTAACATTGATTTTTCTGCTTCAATTGATGTAAATGGATATGAAATCGGAACTTATTTATCAAATGGAATTTACTATTTATTTGTTCCAAAAACAGTAAATATAACATCACTTGCAATTAATTATCAATATGGTGTAGATGTAAAACAAGTATCATCAGGAACAATAGATAATGCTAATAAAACTATTGTAAATAACTTTGATATTAATGATACTTTAGAAATTATTACAAATGACAATAAAACATATACAATTAAGGTAATGCAATCAGATATTCCAAGTATGTGCATTAATTTAAAAAATGATGTATCACTTCGGAACAGTTCATGCAGGAAGTAAAGATGTAAAATATGGTGCTTCTATGCAAATAGTAGGTTCATCAGATGCTACTTATAATATTTCAGACAATGAAATAGAATTTAAGGGTAGAGGTAATAGCACATGGAAAATGGACAAGAGAGGATATCAAATTAAATTAAGCAAAAAACAAAACTTATTAGGAATAGGAAATGGAAAATCTAAAAAATGGGTGCTATTAGCAAATCAAGCTGATAGAACTTTACTTAGAAATAAAATTGCTTATGATTTAGGTGTAGAAACAGGATTAACAAATATTCCAAATTCAACGTTTATTGATTTATATGTTAATGGAGAATATATAGGAAATTATTTATTATGTGATAAAGTAGAAACTGGTTCAGATAGAATTAATCTAAAAAATGAAAAAGGTGTACTTGTAGAAATTGATAATGAATATGGAAAATATGAAGATTTTTATTTTACAACAAAAAGCTCTAAAACAACATATGCGCTAAAAGAATCTTATGCTGGAGATAACGATTTAGGAGATGCAGCACAAGAAGAAGCTTTAAGGAGTTTTGAGACAGCTATTAATAATTTTGAAACAGCATTAAATAATAAAAATACAACTTGGGAAGAAATCAAAAAAATGATTGATGTTGAATCTTTTGCAAAATTATATTTAGTAATGGAATTAACGGAAAATCCAGATGGATTTTATTCAAGTACATACTTATATAAAGATGGCGACAATGATGTAATACATGCAGGTCCAGTATGGGACTTTGATGCAGCATTTGGCTATTATAAATCAAATCATAAAGGTCGGAAATACTGATGTAGATTATATTTTGAATTATAAACCATCAACATGGTATACAACATTATTCCAATATAATCAATTTGTAACATTAGTTAATAAAACTTATAACAACGAAATAAAATCAAAATTCCATAATATCGTAAATAAAATAAATACTCAAAAATCATTAATGCCAAAATCTATTCAAATGAATTTTGTAAGATGGAATTATTTATTAGGTAATACTTTTGAAAATCCAACAACAACTCCAAATGGCTCAACATATGAATCAGAAGTAAATTATTTGAAATCTTGGGTCAATAATAGAGTAGCTTATATGGATCAAAGATATAGTGATTCAAGTGTTCAATATAAAGCACATATTCAAGATTATGGATGGGACAATTTTAAAAAAGATGGACAAACAGCAGGAACTGTAGGAAAGTTAAAAAGGATTGAAGCTATTAGAATTACATTGCCAACAGAAAATGAAAATGCACATATTACATATCAGACTCATGTACAAGATATTGGTTGGCAAAATTGGGTAAAAGATGGAGAAATGGCAGGAACAGAAGGATTATGCAAGAGAGTAGAAGGAATTCGTATAAAGATAGAAGGAATGCCAAATTATTCTGTTATGTATAGAGTTCATGTACAAAATATTGGATGGCAAGACTGGAAATATAATGGAGAAATGGCAGGAACAGAAGGACTATGCTTAAGAATAGAAGCAATTGAAATTATGGTATTAAGAACAGATTATTTAGGAAACAGCACACAATCACAAACAGCTAAAATTAATTATTCATCTCATATTCAAAATATTGGATGGTCAGGTTGGGGACAAGATAATGAAGTAATTGGAACACAACATATGAGTTATCGTTTAGAAGGAATTAAAATCAACTTAAATAATAAAGTTGTTCCAAATACAAATATTACTTATCAAGTTCATGTACAAGATTATGGTTGGCAATCTTGGAAAGAAAATGGCGAATTTGCCGGAACAGAGGGACAATGTAAAAGACTAGAAGCTATTAGAATTAAATTAGATAATCCAAAGTATATAGTTAAATATAGAACTTATATTCAAAATCAAGGTTGGCGGACCTTGGGTTTCAGATGGAGAAATGGCAGGAACAGAAGGACAATGTTTAAGACTAGAAGCAATTCAAATTGAGATTGTGGAAAAATAATTTTACTGCTTGTTTAGTCGATGATGCAGTCATTAAAAATTGATTATATTCTTAGCTATAAATTTATAATTTTATATTGTGCAAAAAAGTACAAGAAAGTATAAGAAAAGACTTGTACTTTTTTGTTTTAAATGATATGATATGCATGTAAAATAGAAAGGAAGTGTAAGTATGAAAATACTAATTACAGGAGCAAATGGAATGCTTGCAAAATCTGTAAGAAAGAGATTAGAAGGAAATGAATTAATTTGTACAGATGTAGAAGATTTAGATATAACAGATGAAAATGCGGTATTAAAATTTGTTGAAGAAACAAATCCAGAATATATTATCAATTGTGCTGCATATACAGCAGTTGATAAAGCAGAAGAGGCTGGAGAAATTGTAGAAAAAATCAATGCAATTGGACCAGAAAATTTAGCAAAAGCTGCAAAAAAAATAGATATTCCATTAATACATATTAGTACAGATTATGTATTTGGTGGCAATTTAGATGTTGAAAAAGTATATAAAGAAGATGATCCTAAATCACCTGTGACAGCATATGGAATTACAAAATTACATGGAGAAGAAAAAATAAAAGAAAATACAGATAAATATTATATATTTAGAACAGCATGGCTATATGGAGATGGAAACAATTTTGTAAGAACAATGCTTAAATTAGGAGAGCAAAAAGATGAAATTAGTGTAGTATGTGATCAACATGGATCTCCTACATATGCAGAAGATTTAGCAAACATCATTGGTGAAGCAATTGAAAAGAAAATACCATATGGAGTATATCATGCAACAAATCAAGGATATACAACATGGTATGATTTTACAAAAGCAATATTTGAATATGCAGGTATCATTTGCAAAGTAAATCCAGTTACAACAGAAAAATATATTGAAATGATGAAAGTTACTCAAGCCAAAAGACCAAAGAATTCTCAACTATCAAAAGAAAAATTATTAGCACAAGGTATTACAATACCTAATTGGGAAGATGCACTAAAAAGATATTTACAAGAAGAAGGTAAGATTTAAAAATAATTTTTTAAAGATAAAAGTAATAAGAAAGGATGAGAAAAAATGAAAAATAGAAAAGGAATTATATTAGCAGGAGGAAGTGGAACAAGATTATATCCATTAACAATTGCAATATCAAAGCAAATAATGCCAGTATATGACAAACCAATGATTTATTATCCACTATCTGTATTGATGAATGCAGACGTAAAAGAAGTATTAATTATTTCAACACCAAGAGATATAGAAACTTTTAAAGAATTATTAGGAGATGGATCACAATGGGGAATGCATTTTGAATATAAAGTTCAAGAAAAACCAAATGGATTAGCAGAAGCATTTATTATAGGAGAAGAATTTATTGGTAATGACAATGTAGTAATGATTTTAGGAGATAACATGTTCTATGGTTCACACTTACCAGAAATTTTGAAAAGAGCAAATGCAAGAGAAGATGAATCAACAATTTTTGGATACTATGTAAAGGATCCAAGAGCATATGGTGTTGTAGAAATAGACAAAGCTGGAAAAGCACTTTCAATCGAAGAAAAACCAGAAAATCCTAAATCAAACTATGCAGTGCCAGGATTGTATTTCTATACAAATGATGTTATAGAAATTGCTAAAAATGTAAAGCCATCAGCAAGAGGAGAACTAGAAATTACATCAGTAAATGATGAATACATGAAAAGAGGAAAGCTAACAGTTGAAAAATTAGGAAGAGGAATGACATGGTTTGACACAGGAACACATGATGCATTATTGGAAACAGCAAGTTTTGTACAAACAATAGAAAAAAGACAAGGAATGCAAGTAAGTTGTCCAGAAGAAATAGCATATAAGAATGGATGGATTACAGCAGAACAATTATCAAAATTAGCAGATAAATATATGAAAACAGCGTATGGACAATATTTAAAAGATTTAGCTACAAATAAATTTGGAGAAGAATAATGTCAAAAGGGATGGGCTTTTTGACAACTAATAAAAAATTATAAGTTATAAATAATAAATTTATTTAATTCTTCAGCTACGCTACATTATAAACAAATTCTAAAATTAACAAATATGCCCCTCTCAAAACAAGTTTGAGATTCTCCCATTTGTTAATATAAGAATTTGTAATATAATTCCACTAGCATTCATTATTTAATAAATTTATTATTTATAACTTTAAAAAAATATATTTGTATAAAGTATAAAGTTGTCAAAAAGCCTTATCACTTTTGATAACTTAAAAAGAGAAGGAGTGAATAGATTGGGAAAGTTTAAAAAGATAGAAACTTCAATTGATGGAGTATATGTAATTGAACCAACTGTGTTTGGTGACAACAGAGGATATTTTATGGAGACATATAGCACAGCTGAATTTGCAGAGATTGGCTTAAATTACAATTTTGTACAAGATAATCAATCTAAATCTAGCAAGGGAGTTTTAAGAGGATTACATTTCCAAAAAGAAAATACACAAGCAAAATTAGTTAGATGCATAAAAGGAGAAGTATTTGATGTTGCAGTAGATTTAAGACCAGGAAGTAAAACATATGGAAAATGGGAAGGTGTAATTTTATCAGAAGAAAATAAAAAAATGTTTATGATACCTAGAGGTTTTGCACATGGATTTCTAGTATTATCAGATGAAGCTGAATTTACTTATAAATGTGATGACATTTATAATCATGAAGCAGAAGGCGGCCTTGCATGGAATGACCCAGATGTGGGTATAGACTGGCCTTTGGGCGATATTAAAGTAGCAGATTTATTAACATCTGAAAAAGATTCAAAATGGCCATCTTTAAAAGAATTAAAAGAAACAGATTTATTTAAGGGATTATAGGAGACATTTCTTAAAATCTATCTTAAAAAGGAAAAAGGGATTTCATTCTTAAAGAAAAAAGACAAAGGTTTGTCCCTAAATTCCTAAAGGAAAAGAAAGGAAAAAGAAAAATGAGTAAAAATGTATTAGTAACAGGAGCAGCAGGTTTCATAGGAGCAAATTTTGCAGAATATTTTGTAAATAAACACCCAGATTATAAGGTAGTAGTAGTAGATAAATTAACATATGCAGGAAATTTAGATAATTTAAAAAAAGTACAAGATAAAATAACTTTTGTACAAGCAGATATATGTGATTTCGAAAAAATGAAAGAAATTTTTGATGAATATGATATTAATGGAGTAATTCATTTTGCAGCAGAATCACATGTTGATAATAGTATTAAAAATCCATTTGTTTTTACACAAACAAATGTAATTGGAACACATACATTATTAGAAACTGCAAAACAAAAATGGGGAGAAGGTAGCCCTAATAAATTTGTACATATTTCTACTGATGAAGTTTATGGATCATTAGGGGAAGATGGATATTTTACAGAAACATCTCCTATAAAGCCAAGTAGTCCATATTCATCATCAAAAGCAAGTTCAGATTTAATTGCACTTGCATATAAAGAAACATATAAAATGAATGTTAATGTAACAAATTGTTCAAACAATTATGGT
>CANQWL010000009.1 GCA_947627555.1 uncultured Clostridia bacterium
GTAGATGTTACTGTTGCTTTAATTCTTGTATCAAGTGCTGCTACATTTAAAGCCATTCCTCCCCATCCACAAATTCCTATAATTCCTATTTTTTCACTATCTACATTTTCTTGAATTGATAAAAAATCTACTGCTGCTTGAAAATCCTCTGTGTTAATATCAGGACTTGCCATATATCTAGGTTTTCCTGTTGATTCTCCTGTATATGATGGATCAAATGCTATTGCTAAAAAGCCTCTTTCAGCCATTTCTTGAGCATATAATCCTGATGCTTGTTCTTTTACTGCTCCAAAAGGTCCACATACTGCTATTGCTGGTAATTTTCCTTCATATTCTTTTGGATCATAAAGGTCTGCTACTAATGTAATTCCATATCTATTATGAAATGTTACCTTTCTATGATTTACTTTTTCACTTTTTGGGAATGTTTTATCCCATTCTTGAACTAAATTTAATTTTTCTTCCATCTTTCTTTACCCTCTCTCTTTTAATTTATTTAATAAATATGCGATTTAAAATCCTAATTTAGATAACCAGTTATCTGTTAATGACTTATAATTATTTAAAGTAGATGAAGTAATAGACATTGCATCTAAAATCTCTGCATTTGGTTCTTCTTTTTTTATATCACTTCGTGTTCCTGATAATCCTGAACTTCCTGATGTTACAAATGGTGCAATTTTTTTACCAGATAAATTATATTCATCTAAAAATGTATAAACTGGTGTTGCTATTTCTCCCCACCAAATTGGATAACCTAAAAATATTGTGTCATAATCTTCAATGTTAATATTCTTATTTTTTAATTCTGGTTTTTCTCCATTTCTTTGTTCTTCTTGAGCATAATCTAGCATTTCATTATAATCACTTGGATATGTTTTTACTGTTTCTAATCTAATTACATCTGCTCCTGTTTTTTCTCCAATATAATCTGCGATTTGCTTTGTGTTTCCACTTCTTGAATAATATATTACCAATGACTTTTTAGAATTACTTACATTGGTATTTTGTTCATTTTCTTGGCTTGTAGTAGATACATTTATTGTTGTATTCTCATTTTTTACATCATTTTCTTCGGTTTCATTTATAACTTGGTTTTCTATTTGATTATTTTCTGTGTTGTTAGTATTGTTTAACGCATTGTTTTCAATCCTTTCTAATATATTTTAATACCAATCATGTTTTTCATTTCTGTCTAATGAATTTATCTGATTCATTTCTTCATCTGTTAATTCAAATCCATAAATTTCAGTATTTTCTTTTATATGGTCTGGATTACTTGATCCAGGTATTACTACAACACCTTTTTGTAAATTCCATCTTAAAATAACTTGTGCTGATGATACATTATGATTTTCAGCAATTTTGCTAATTGTTTCATCTCCTAGTATTTCACTTGTGTGTCCTCTACCACCAAATGGATACCAACCCTGTACTATAATGCCTTTGCTTTGAATATATGGAATAACATCATTTTCTTGATAATATGGGTGAATTTCATTTTGGTCAAGACTTGGCATTATTTCTATTTGTGGTAAAAATTCTTCTAATTCCTCTACATACCAATTAGATAAACCTAAAGAATGTATTTTTCCTTCTTTTGCATATTTTTCCATTGCCTTATATGCTTTTACATCATTTGTTCCAGGATGATGAAGAAGCATCATATCAATATAATCTAATCCTAATTTATAAAAAGCCATTTCTATTGCTTCTTCTGGTTTATCAAATTGACTTGGATATATTTTAGTTATTACAAAGATTTCTTCTCTTGGTACATTTGAATCTCTAATTGCTCTACCTATTTCTTCTTCATTTCCATACATATAAGCTGTATCTATTAGTCTAACTCCTGAATTTAAAGCACTTGTTATTGCATTGTAGCAAGTATCTCCTGTTAAACTATATGTTCCGATTCCATTTAAAGGCATTTCATAACCACTATTTAGCTTTACTGTTCTTGTTTCAAAATTAAAATTAGTATTATCACTACACATCTCTTTTTCACTCTCCTTTCTTTCTTCTTTATTTTTATAATATATAAAACCTATTGCAACACATATTATAATTAAGACTAAAACTGCAAATATAACTATTTTATTTTTCATAATTTTTGTTCTCCTTTCATAAATTTTGTTTCTTTAAATCAAGAATCAAATAATCTAAAATATCTATTTTCTTTTGATTTTGATGTAATGATTAAAGTAAAGAACTCCTTATTTTTCTTTTGTTGGTTTTATTATATACTGTTTTTTAATAAATAGCCAATACTTATATTTCAAAACTAAGTAGCAAATTACAAACAAAATATCCAAATATTCATTATCATCTTTTTAGTGGTGATAGTGATGATGTTTTAGAAAAATTGGATAAAGGTCTTATTGACTTTGGCATTTTAATTGAGCCTTCTGACATAAAAAAATATGGATATATTAAATTACCTACTTATGACACTTGGGGACTTTTAATGAGAAAGGATAGTCCTTTAGCAAAAAAAAGAACATATAGAGTCAAAAGAACTTTTTAAAATTCCTCTTATATGTTCAAAACAATCTCTTGATAATAATGACTTTTTTGAATGGTTTGGAGAAAATTTTGAAAAATTAAATATTGTTGCTACCTACAATTTAGTTATAGTATGGAAAAAATATCAAGTCTTTTCTAAAGCTACTCAAAAATTTTTAGATGAATTGCAAAAAGAAATTAATATATATAACAACTTATAAATTTGTTTATATTTTTTCATTATTAGTATTTTTTCTTTTTCTGATAATGTAATTCTATTTCAAATTACTGTCACTAATAGCATTAATCGTACTTTTTAACATAAATTTTCTAGTATTTCATCTATTACAATATCATCTAATTTAAAGTCAGTATTTATAAAACCGATTTCTGGTCTAATTCCATCTTTATTATGAAAATCTGAACCTACTGTAACAAATAAGTTATTTTCTTTTGCAAATTTATTCCACCTTGCAATTTCATCAATTTTTTTATTATTTCTATCAAAATATAAATAATTAGCTTCTATACCATCTGGTTTCATATCATTAATTATATTTAAAATATCTTTTTCAGTTAGATTATCTTCGTAAATATATGCAACAGGATGTGCTAAAACAACTTTTCCATTAGCATCTCTTATCATTTGAGCTGCTTCTACTGGAGTTACAGTTTGTTTTTTTACATATGCTGGACAATTTTCATTCATAATAGTTTCAATAAATTCTCCTTTATTTGGAATGTGTCCAAAATTCTCTATGAGTATATTTTTATTATTTTGATTGCATATAACATCCAAAGCAATATGAGCTTTAGTTACGGCATCTATTTTATCAAGTTCTTCAATATTTATAGCATATCCTAATTCTTCTAATTTCTTTCCAACCTTATATAAATAATCATGTCTTGCATTTCTTATTTTAGATAATTTATCTTTGAAAATTTTATTATTTAAATCAAAATTATACCCTAAAACATGAATACCTGCTTTATTATATTTTGTAGATATTTCTACAGCATTAATAATCTTTATATTTTTAGATTTTGCATATAAAAATAATTCATCATTATATGCTTCTATTGTATCGTGATCTGCTATTGAGATAGCATAAACATTGTTTTTAGCTGCTTCATCAATCACCTCTGTTGGTGTTAAGAATCCATCTGATTTTGTTGTATGAATATGTAAATCAATACGTTTTAACATTTAATTTCTCCTTTTACTTTATATATTTAATAATTATTAATTATCTTATTTCTTCATCTCTATTAAAATCTTTCCACCTTTTCACTTTTTTTAGAAAAATATTTTCTAGCTCTGGAGTTTGAAATCTTCTAAAATTCGCATTAGTAGCAGATTTTAAAAGATAGTCAAATAATTCTGTTGATGTATGTTCAGAAACAATTTCCTTTATACTTTTATTTAATGTTTTCTGTAATGATTCATCAAAATTAAATGGTGTAAATGCTGAAAGAAAATCATAAATAAAATTGTATGCTTCATCATCATATTGCCATTGTTTTCTATATGATATAGGTTGAATTGGTAAATATGGTTTTATATTTTTTTCTTTAGAATTATTTAATTCATTCGGTACATTTTCAATTAGTTGCTTTAATGCCGAATATTCTATAATATGAACATCTATTGGCAAGTATATTTCAGGTAATTTGCCATCTCTTAACATTTCCGAAATTTGATGTACTTTTTCAATTGATAAAATTGGATTAACATCTGTTGTACTTATACCATTTTTAATTAATAGCTTTACTAATTCTTCTTTTGCTTGTTCTAAATGCAAATCATCACATACCATCCACATATCCATATCTGGTAATCTATTAATAATTTTTCTTGGTTTTAAACTATCTAGCATATTAGGACATGGCTTACAAATTTTTTTTAAATCAGGCATATCCTTATATTTCTTTTCTAAACATGATTTACACAACCATATAGATTTTTGAATAGGTTCACCATTTTTGACAAGTTGTCTATTATACCTAATCTGTTCTGAAATAATAGGCAAAGTTCCACTTAAATTTTCATCTAAAGCGTAAAATGGATAACCCGTTCCAAAGCTTCCTTTATGTCCTTTTACTTTAGAAGCAATTATCTTAAAAGATTCAATATTCCATAATAAGTATTTTCTTTTAAGTTCTGTATTATTCCTTTCAAAAATTGTAGATGCACTCTCTACTTTTTTAGTAATTTCACTTATTGTATTGTCATTCATTATCTTATTCTCCAGTTTTTTATTTTTGATACAATATTACCATAAAATTATACAATTTGCAATATATTATATTTATATAACAAAATAAAAAAGCAAGAAATATAATTTCCTGCTTTTTTATTTTTTAGTGTTTACTAATATGTTTGTTAGTATTTATTTGCTTCTTTTTTAATTTAATTATAATTATTGCAATTATAATTAAAACAATTAATGTAATTATTGCCCAAGTAACTGATTTATTGGCACCTGTTTTTATAGAATTAACAAATTTTTTTACTGGACTTTCATTATTACTATTGTTTTCAAAACTACCACTTACATTATCTCCTTGTGGTTTGCTCCATACATTATCTCCTGAACTAGAGCCTTGTGATGAAGAGCCATTATTTTCATTGTTGCTGTTTCCTCCTTGATTTCCACTATTTCCAGATCCTTCATCATTATTTTCTTTCTTATTGATAATAGAACTTAATGTATCTACACTAATTTGTTTGTCATTATGAGATATAGATTCAATAGTTGAAAAGTTTTCTACAGGTTCTATTTTTACAGTTGTATTTGGTTTGTTTTCTCCTTCTAATGTTATAGTTCCTATTTCTATTTCATTTGACTCTGCAGGATTTAATTCTTTAGTTCCTGTATAATAAATATTTAATCTTTTTATTTTTTTACCTTCTGAATTAGATATTTCTGATATCCTTGATTCTTTATGTTTATTTTCAGATAAACTTGTATTAAAATCAAATTTTACATTTATTTCTTCAGTAGTATTTATATTTAATCCTATTTGGAATGATGCAATACTGTCTTCATCTGTCATTCCAAGTATTACATGTACTACTTTTTCATTATTTGTATCTTGTTTTAGCATTACGTTTAACTTATATTCTTCATTGTTTTCATTAGTTGCAAATGAAAATCCTGTAGTTGTGCATAAGCTAATTATTAGAATAAATATCAATATCATTATTTTTTTACTAAGCTTCATGTTATCCTCCTTTCAAATATTACGTTATCTACTTAGTTTGATTAGATTTTATTTCAATATTAGTTAATGGTTTTTGTACTTTTACTCTGTAAGTATCACTTACTAGTCTTTCTCCTTCGTTTGTTTGAGCATTGTCTACACGATAAAGTTCGGCTCTTACTGTTTGTAAAGAATCTTTAATAGTATTGTAATTATCGTCAGTTGGCTCTATCCAGTATATCCACATACCATCTGTTACTTCTCCTAATTCTCCGTTCTTTGGTTCTTCTGCAAATATTACTTGTTGACCTTCAATTAATTTGTTGTTTTGATCCCAAAGTTTAACTACGTTATATGCTGGATTACCTTTATATTCTCCAGTAAATATTATTGAATTTGCTGGAATGTATTCATCTTTACCTGTTACATCACTCTTTCCTAGTGAATATTGAGTTTTTAGAATTCCTATTCCTTCATTAAATAATTCTACATTGTCTCCAGATTTTCCTAATAAATCTAATTCTGCAATTGATATATCAGTTTGATTTTTAATTACAAGTTTTACATATGATGCTCTATAAGTATAGTATCTGTCGTCATTTTCTTTATTGAAATATATTGTTTGTTGTTTATTATTATCTAGCTTAAATTCTCCTGTTTTAACTGTCTCCCATGTTTCTTTATCTGTACTTACTTGTATTTCATAATCTTTTATTGCTTTTCCTTTACCTGCTGTATATTTGAATCCAACTAAAGTTTTTTCTTCGTCTAGTGATATTATAATTTCTCCATTCTTTCCTTCTGGAAGTTTTGCTTGATAGTCATCATCAGTATTGTTATTTGCAATTTTTGAAATTGCTGTTTCTTTTTCTGGTTCACATGTTGTTTTATTATCACCTTCTACAAATTTTGCATTTTCTTCTACAAGATTTGATTCTAGTTCCCAGTCTCCTTTTGATATGCTTCCATCAAGTCTAACTTTTATTGGATCTAATACAAGTTGTTCAGTAGCATTTAAGTATTTATCATAAGCAGTTACTTTATATGTAATTACTCTATTATTTATTGTTTCTATTCTGTCTGTATATATAATACCATCTTCTGTGTACTCGATATTATAATCTTTTGCTTTTCCATTATATATGTCATCAGCTGAAACAAATGCTACAGCCCTTTGAATTTCTTGGTCATTGTTCCAGTAGCTTCTTACTATTTCATAACCTAGCATTGCACCTTCATTTGATGCTTTGTTAGTATTTCCAAGTTTTATTTTAACTTCATTATTTGTTTCATTATTTTCATAATTTACTTGATATTCTGCACTAGCTTCTACTTTTGTTCCAGTTGCCATCTGTGTTTTTTTAGCTAATTGATAAGCTCTTGCTTCATCAGTCATATAGTAAATTGCTTTTGTTTCTTTTGCCCATTGATTAGCATATTTTACAGTTTCTTCATTTGGAACAAATCCCCATCTTTCGAAGAATTCTAATACATTCTTTTCAGTTGCTGCACAAGCTAATCTCATTAAATTATTGTCTGAATCTGAATCAAGTGTTAATTTAATTCCTTCATCTGGTGCTTTTGATACATCTCTTGCATATGTATCTATTCTTGCAAATATTAGGTTTTCAAGTTGTTGTTCTTGTGTTTCATATTTTTTGAAATTGTATCCATCATGATCATAAGCTAAATGTAATTGCCAATATAATCCTAATTGTGTAAATACATTATCTGCTTTTCCTATTTTTCCTGATGTTACTTTTTCATATACTTTTGGATATTCAAAACGAACTGATTCGTTTGTATCTTTTGCTTGTGATAGTACTGAGAAATAGTTATTTGTTACTTCTGCTTGTACATAGTGGCTATCATTTATAATATGTCCTATTTCATGTGAAATTCCCCATCCAAAGTAATTTCCACTTTCATATTTTCCATTTGCATCCGTTACAATTGGGTTACCTTTTGATAATGTTTGAACATCTCCCCATGGAATTCCTATATGTAATCCACCTGCATACATTGCTGCTCCTGCAAACATTCTATGGTAACGTATGTTTTGTCTTCCTGATGGATAACTGTTCTTTTCTCCTACTTTTATTGTTTTGCTCATACCTTTATGTGAGTAGAATAAGTCCATCATATCATCCATTGCTTGTAATGATTTACTTAATTTTGCAGCTTTTTCATCTATTGTTCCATCTCCAAGTCCTGCAAGTATTTGTTTAGCTGATACTGAATACATCATTTCATTTAATACTATTTCTGTTGCACCTAATATACATGTTTGTTCATCATAATCATAATTTATACTGCTAATTACCTTTCCATTACTATCTTTTTGTCCTTTATGAACTTTTTTATGGTTTTCTTCTAGTTTTGGTACAACTTGTTCTAGTTTAGTTACATAGTTTTTAATTTCTGTTTCTCTATCTTTTCCTTTAGTTAAATCTAATACTGGTATTTCTTGGCCTCCAATTACTCTAACTGCATAAGCTTCATTAGGGTTATTTCCTGTATAATTAATATATAAAGATCCACCTTTTTCGCAGTCTAAACTTTGTATTGCAGGTACAGTTACTGTGTTTTTACCTATTTTTAGGTTACTTGTCATAACACTATACCATGCTGCTGCTTCTGCATCATATTGTGTAGCAATTAATTGTAAAGATGCTGTATCACCAACATTTTTCTCCCTGTTACCTACATATATTGTAAGTTGTTCTCCAGCATATCCAACTAAACCTAATGGTTGCCAAGCATTTATTCCCCCGCTAAATGAAACATTTCCATCTTTTTTAGATGTTACTGTTGTATCTATTTCAACTGCTGGTTTTAGCTTGCTTGAATCTGTTAATATTTGTTTTGCTGTGTCTAATTCAGCTTTTAATGAATCATATTCTGGATGCAATTCTCCACTTGCTTCATCTTTTGTATTTAATCTATCTTCTAATTCTTTTATTTTAGCTTCTGTTACATCTTTTTTTAATGTTACATGCATTTGACCTTCATATAGATTGTCAATTTGTTCTTCTAAATCATCATAGTAGTAGAAGCACATTTCTGCAATTGTTAAGTTTCTTGTACCACCATAAATTCTACTTATTGTTATATTTATTTTACTTGCTTTTATTTTATCTGTTAATTTTATTGCTGTATAATTTCTTCCGTTTGCATCTGTTTTTGTTTGGACAGATGATGCAGATACTGTTTTTGCAGTTCCTTTTTCATCCCAATATGTAATATTTGCTGCTCTTACTGCATCTAAATTTTCTACTTGTGCCATTGTGAAATAATTCATTTCATATGCTTGATCAAATTCAACTGTTAATCCTCTGTCTTTATAACTTCCATAAGAAACTCCATCATCCCAGTCATCTTTTTGCCAGAATGAAGCATAACTATTGTCAACTGTACCAAGTGCTGATTTTTTAATTCCACTCTTTTCATCTAATGGACTTCCTACCATTTTTCCATAGTCACTTACGTATACTACACTTTTAATATGGTTAGTTAATTCTCCTTCTCCTTTTGGTGTATTAAGTAGTTTATATTTAGGAAGTATAGCTGGTTTTACAGATATTGTTTCTACTGCTCCAACTAATGATGGATTACTTTCTCCTAAGTCATTAACTCCTGTTACATATACTTGGTATTTCTTAACTTCTTCATCTAATCCAGTTATTGTATATGATGGGCTTGTTAAACCTTCTGCTACTTTCTTATATTCTCCTACTCCATATTCTCTATAATATACATTGTATGTTTTTGTACTTTTCATGTCTTTCCATGTTGCTATAATTTCTCTGAATTTTCCTGTTAATTTTAAGTTATCTGGTGCTGCTGGTACAGATGTTGGAGTTGGTGTTAGAGTAATTCCTGCACTGTATCCGCTTCTCCATTCTCCATTAACTGATTGTACTTTTATAGTAAATGTTTTATAGTGTAATTCCTCAATGTCTTTTTTATTGAATCTTTGTATTTTTATTGTGTGTCCATCTACACTATAATGCTCAGTTACTCCATCTGATTCAATTGATACTTCATAACCTGTTACATTTGGCATATTCTTCCAAGATACTGTTAAATATTCAGCTGTTGCCTCACCTTTAACATCTTCTGGTACTTCGATTGAAGGTGCTGGTATTCTGTCTGTCATATTATTTAAGAATTCCACTTTTGAAATATCAGCTAATTTATTGCTTTCAGTTCCAGTTACTTTGATTGTAACTTTCTTAACAGCAACTTTTTTACCTAAATCTATTACAATAGTTCCATCTGGATCTTTTGTTACTTTTGCTTCTATTATTTGAGGTTCTGTTCTTGACTCTCCTGCTCTTGATGTTACTTTTAATGTACTTATCTTTGATATTTTTCTACTATTATTTATTTGGTTTGTATCATTGTTTTGGTTTACTATTTTAGCTTGTAATATTTCACCATCTGCTGTTTCAACTGTAACTATACCAGATGTTATATTATTTTCTGTATTAGTAGATGGTGCAATAGTAATTGCTCCTGTTTCTGTTAAAGTTTCTTGACCTAAATCAAGTGAAATTTCTATTGGATTTTCATTAGATATTGCTTCATTAGCATTTGCTGGTTCAAATGTTACAGCTTTTCCATTGTCTTCTAAAATATCATTTATAGTTGCACCACTATTTGAAACAATATGTCCTTGTGTTGTGTGTTTTTCAATTTTTTCAGTATCTAATTTTAAACTATGTTTAATTGAACCTTTAATTTCTTCTTCATCTTTATTTATTGCAACATAAGATAAGTCAACAATATTAACTTTTCCATCTCCATTTAAATCATAATTTAAATTTGGATTTGCTGATTCTATTTCATCTATTATTTGCTTTACATCTGTTGCATCTATTTTTCCATCTTTATTTATATTTCCTAATGTTATTACACCAAGTCCACTAGATATTTCATCACTGTCATGTCCATTTGTAAGTTTTATTTTTGTTTCGTTATTATCTCTTATTTCTATACTATTTTGAGTATAAGTTATATAATTTGTTCCTAATATTTCTATACTATAATCATTGCCTATTTCTAAATCTTCTGCAATATAGTATAAATTAGTATAAAATTCTTTACCTTCTTCATTTCCAGCAAGTTTTTCTTTGGTTACATCTGTAGGATTTTCAAATTCCTTAACAACTTTGTCAGCCTTTTTTACTATTAATTTTAAGTTTTGTTTAATTTGTGGTAACCTTAAATTAATTTCTACAAATAATTTTCCTTTTTTTGATTCTTGATTAATCTTTGTAATACCATTTGTATTACTAATATTCATATTTAAAAGAGATATTTTGTTGTTTTCGTTTTGTTCTTTATTTAGTTGTTCTTTCTCCTCTGATGTTTCTTCATTATTATCAACTGTTTCTGTTTCACTTTTAGCTGTTTCTTCTGATGTTGATTGTTGTTCAGTATTGTTTTGTGTTTCTGTTTGCGTTGTTTGTTGTGTATTAGTATTTTCATTATCAATACTATCCTTTTTTATAGTATTAGTTTGATTTTTCTGTTCCGCTACTGATTCCATAGTAGCTTTAGCTAATGCAAATATATTTCCATTTAATAATGTTAGTATTATAACAATAGCAACTAAAATTTTTAATGTCTTTTTCATCTTCTTTTCCCCCCTTAATGTTTAAATTCAAAAGTAAGTATTTGCTGGAATTTTACTTACTTACTTTTATGAATTTTTAATATTATACCAAAATATACATAAGCTAGCAATATATGTAATCAAATTTTTAATAATTTGTAATATAAAATTAATATTTATAACATATATATAAAAATGAATATAACATATTGACTGAATTTACATAATGTGATAAAATAATCACGTTACAATAACATTTTTTTGCAGAAGAAAGGAGAATGACTATGCAAACATCCAATACAACATATTTCTTATCTGGTTCAAGTATGGATAATTACTTTTTAAGTCCAGATTTCCGTGTAATGCATCCTGCTAATCACAAATTCTATCAGGGAATTCGTCAGATTTTAAGCATAGCTTTTGATACTTTTGAAAAAGAAAAGCTTTTGTTGCCGGCATTACCAGCCAATTTCTCAATAGATGCATTACCTATAGGGCTTGAAATTGAATTGGAGCGGTTTTTAATAACTTGCTTTGAGGATGTAAAAAAAGTTACTCTCGATAATTCCAAGAATGGAAAGTTGAAAATTTTCTTGGAATGAAAAAAATAAAAAGGTATTTCGATCGGATTAATTCTTTCGAAATACCTTTTTATTTGTTATTAAAATATAAATAGACTAGTTGAAAACATTATCTGGTTTTATCATCATATCCCCTCATTCTTTTTTGTAAATCTAATACTAACTGAGAATTTCCATATCTGCTTCTGTATGGAGTATTAGCTTTTGTTGATGTATCATAATTTTCCATATTGGATAATTGTTGTCTTAAATTTTCTACTTTTCTTTGTCTATTCTTCTCTTTTTCATCTAATTCAACTGCTCCAACTAATTGTATACTTCCTTCTTCTACATATTTATCTAAAGTTTTCATATCTATTTTAAGTTTTTCACTTATCTCTCTTAATTTTGTTCCTGGATGTTTTTCTAAATATTTTTTTATTGCATAAATTTTTACTGAATCACCTTTATATTTTAAACAATTGGAACATACATCTATATCTAATGCTTGTATACCTTCATGTTTACAAAATCTACATTTCATATATGGCATATCTTTTTCCTCCTTTATAATCAAATATTTATAAATCAATACTAATCTAATTATACACCATTTGTTAAAATTTTACAAGACCCCTAATAAATTCATCCTTTAAATTATTCCGTTATATTTGTACTTGTAACATTATTATTTACATTTTTATTGCTTTGATTTGTATTAGCATTATTTGTACTTGTAGTTGTATTATGAGATAAATTATTATTATTAGTAGTATTTTTATTTGATTTATCATTTGATATATTAGAATTAGTAGTATTTACAGAATTTACAACTACATTAGTAGTATTTTTAGTTGAATTTTCTACTATATTTTCCTGTTGAATAGTTACATTTGTTGTGGTAGTATTATTATTTGTTTGCTGTTTATTTACATTATTAGATTTTGTAGTTTTATTAATATTATTAGTATTTTTTATTTCACTACCAGTATGTTCTGAACATTGATCTGGTACTGTAAACATTAAAAAATATTCCTCATATGTATTTGGACAACCTGTTCTTGCCTTTAATCCTGTTTTTGAACAAATAGTAGCAGATGTAATTGCATTTGGTTTATCAAATTTTTTACTTGCTAATCCAGAATGAATATTAGACATTACACTTGCCCAAATTAATCCTGCTGGATTTTGCTCATTATAATCTATAGATTCATTTATATCATATCCATACCAGGTAACAGCTGTATAATAAGGGGTAAATCCACAAAGCCATCTATCATAATTTTCATCAGTAGTACCTGTTTTTGCCGCAACATCCATTCCTGAAATTGAGCAATATGTTGCAGTTCCATTTGTTCCTATAACAGGTTGTGTTAATAATTCTTTTAATATATATGCTACTTCTTTTGAAAATACTTTTCTACTTTTTTGTTTACTTTCTATTACTAATTCTCCATTTTTCTTCTCTATTTTTTTATAAAAAGTTGGTTCTACATATACTCCATCATTAGCAATTGTAGAATATGCTCCTGCCATTTCTAGAGGGCTTATCCCATTTTGAAGTCCTCCAAGCGCTAATACTAAATTATTATCTTCTTCTGTTAAGGTTGAAATTCCCATTTTCTTTAAATATTTTATTGATTTACTTGGTTTTAGTTCTTCCATTATTTCTACAAATGGAATATTTTGTGAAGATTCAACTGCTCTTCTAATTGTGATTTTTCCTAATGATGAATTATAATCTGTTGGATGATATCCATCTGCAAAATCTCTTTCTGTATCATTATAAATAGATGCAGCAGTTATTATTTTTTTATCTATTGCTGGTGCAAGTACAGAAAGTGGCTTAATAGCTGAACCAGTTTGTCTAACACTTTGTGTTGCTCTATTTAATGAACGAGCTTCTGTTTTCTTACCTAAACCTCCTATACATGCTGTTACGAAACCTGTTTTATGATCAATAATTACCATAGCTGCTTGAGATGAATTTGTACTATTTTTAGATGGTAAAACATATTTCTTTTTTTCAAATTCTGACCCTGCTTTTTGCTGTATTTCGGAATTTTGTGTACTACTGATTGTTAATCCTGCCATATTTATATAATTTGTTGCAAATGTTTCTGAAATATTATATTTTTCTTCAATATCTTTTGTTATTTCTGTAATTAAAGCATCTGTGTGATAAGAATACACTGCATCATTTGAGGATATCTCACCTTTTTTAAATTTTATTCCAGTTTCAACATTAGCAATGGCTTTATCATAATCTGAATTGCTTATATATTGCAATTCTAACATCTTTGCAAGTACAATTTTTGTTCTTTTCTTTATTTTTTCAGTATTATCTTGCTCAACAAATGGGTTATAAGAATTTGGAGAATTATTAATTCCCGCTAAAAACGCACATTCTTCTAATGTTAAATCTTTTGCAGATTTACTAAAATAATATTCTGAACCTGTCTCCACTCCGTATAAATTTGGCCCTACATATATAACATTTAAATATGTTTCTAATATTTCATCTTTTGATAAGCAACTTTCTAATTGTGATGCCTTCCACCATTCTTTTACTTTTCTTGTAATTTTATCTGTAGAATCTCCAGTTAAATTCTTTACTAGTTGCTGTGTTATTGTACTTCCACCATAATTAGAAGAACCTACATGAAATATATAAGAAGCAATTGCAGCACTTGTTCTTTTTATATCTACTCCCCCATGTGAATAAAATCTTTCATCTTCAATTGCTACATATGCATTTTTTAAATTATTTGGCATTTCAGATAATTTTATTGTTTTTTTCTTCTTTTCACTACCTAATTCTGCAATTGTATTTCCTTCTATATCTTTAACAACCGAATTTTCATTTATCATCATATCTTGGGCTAGCATCTTCCATCTCTGTGTTGAAATTCCTAGTCTCACACCAAAAACAATAATTGTTATTATTATGACTAAAAATATAATTAATTTAATTTTTTTCTTTGTTCGAGATGTTTCTTCTTTTTGTCTTTTTCTTCTTTTTTTATTTCTTTTTTTTCCTCTTAATTCATATTCATTTTCTAAAAGTTCATCATCATCTATTTTTTTTCTATTTTTTCTTCTCTTACCTTTTGTTCTATTCAAATTTATCACTTTCCTTGAAATCATATAATTTTTTTATAGTATATCATAGTTTTTTTATAATAGAAAGATTTATTGTAGTAAATTATTTAAAACATTGCACAAAATGTTAAAAAATATTTCTTTTTTTTTATTTTTAGTATATAATTCAAAATAACAACTATTATATTATCATAAAACATCATTTAAAAAATAATTGGAGGTAATTATTTATGATAATAACAAAAATAGAAACTAATTTAAAGAGAAACCTTTTGCTACATCAAACAAAAGATATTCCTTTTTATCCTATTCACAATTCAATTGAAAATCAAATTATTTATATTAATTCTGATTTTACTTTTCAATCATTATTAGGATTTGGGGGAGCATTTACTGAAAGCACAGGATATGCTTTAAGTACGATAAATAAAGAAAACTATGACAATATTTTAGATGATTATTTTTCAAAAGATGGATTAAATTATTCACTTTGCAGACTACCAATTGGAAGTTCAGATTTTTCTTTAGAAAGTTATTCTTATTCTTATAAAAAAGACCTATCTGACTTTACAATTGAGAAAGATAAAAAATATATTATACCAACAATAAAATCTGCACAAGAACGAAATAAAAATATAAAATTTCTTTCTTCACCATGGTCTCCTCCCGCTTTTATGAAAGATAATAACAACTTATATAATGGAGGAAAATTATTAAACAAATATAAAAAAACATGGGCCGAATATTTAATAAAATACATTAAAGCATACTTATCTGAAGGTATTAAAATTGATTATATGACTATACAAAATGAACCAAATGCAAGCCAATCTTGGGAATCTTGTAGATATACTTCTGAAGAAGAAGCGGATTTATTAAAAAATTACCTATTCCCTATTTTTAAAAAGAATAATATTAACACAAAATTTTTAATATGGGATCATAATAAAGATTCTATTTTGGAAAGAACTATAGACTGCTTTGTAAAAAATGGTGCAATTGACTTTGCAACAGGAATTGCTTTCCATTGGTATACTGGAAGTCATTTTCGAAATTTAAATATGATTAATCAGCTATTTCCAAATAAATTATTGATACATACAGAAGGATGCACTGGCTACTCTAATTTTAAAGCAAAAGATGAATTATCAAATGCAGAAATGTATGCAAATGAAATAATTGGAGATTTTGATAACGGTGTTAATGGATTTATTGATTGGAATATGGTTTTAGAATATAATGGTGGACCTAATCATAAAAAAAATTATTGCAATAGCCCAATTATGATTAACAAAAGTAAGACTGGATATATAAAAACACCATCATATTATTATATTGCTCATTTTAGTAAATATATAAAAGCAGATGCTAAAAGAATTCATTTAAGTACCTTTACTGATAATATTTTAGCTACTGCTTTTCAAAATACAGATAAAAGTATTGTTATTGTATTATTAAATAAAAATAATTTTAATATAGAATACAATTTATGCTATAATAATCATGTATTTCATGATAATTTAGATAGCCATGCAATTGTTACTTTAAAAATAGATGGAGTGTGAAACCTATGATAAAAAGAGAAGAAAACCCAGAATATCTAAATGCCTTTTTAGATTATTCAGCAACTATTTTAAATAAATCACCTAATAGTATAAAAGAATATAATTATGATTTAGGCATGTTTTTGCGTTTTATTAAAATCCATTTTAATATGACAAAAGAAACAGATTTTGACAAAATTATCATTAATGATATTACAATTAATGATATTAAAAAAATAAAATTAGATGATATTCATGCTTTTTTAGCATATTTAAATAATGTGCATCATAGCAAAGCTGCAACAAGAGCTCGTAAAGCCTCTACTATTAGAATATTTTTTAAATATTTAAGCCAAAAAGCTGGTTTAATAGAAATAAATCCTGCTCAAAATTTAGAAAACCCTAAATTAGATAGAAGGTTACCTAAATATTTATCTTTAGATGATAGTAAAAAATTACTAGATGTAGCATCTGATGAAGACAATCGAAACTGTGAAAGAGATTTTGCAATAACTACCCTATTTTTAAATTGCGGAATGCGTCTTTCTGAACTAGTTGGAATAAATGTAAAAGATATTAACTTTAGTGATTGTAAATTAAATGTTGTTGGTAAAGGAAATAAAGAACGAACAATATATTTAAATAAAGCGTGTATGAAAGCAATTGCAGATTACTTAGAGGTAAAACCTAAAGAAGGAATTAAACATGATTCAAAAAATTCTGAAAAAGCCTTATTTTTAAGTGAAAGGCGAGAAAGAATCAGTAATAGAACTGTTCAACATATAATATCAAAAGAATTAGAAAAAGCAGGTTTAGATACTAGAAAATATTCTGTACATAAATTAAGACATACTGCTGCAACATTAATGTATCAATACGGTCAAGTTGATATCCGCGCCCTACAAGAATTATTAGGACACGAAAGTATTTCTACTACTGAAATTTATACTCATGTTAATAATGATCAAATTAGAGATGCTGTTGAACGTAACCCTTTGGCTAATTTATAGTATAAAAAAAGAATATAGTTAATTATAACATATTATATTTTTTTAAATTAATCATGTATTTTCAAATAATATGGTTGTATATCAGGTAATAAACTATCCATATAGATGATATTACCATCAACATCTTGTACTTTTAAATTAGGAAATGTACGCAATATTTTCTTATCACTAAAATACTTATATATAAAATTAGATAATTTTTCATTGTCATAAATATCATGGTACATTTGTACAACTTCTTCTTTGTTTGGAACATTTAGGTCATTCTTAACTTTCATCCTTATTAAAAAGAAATTAACAGCTATTCCAGTTACAACACAATCAATAAGCAAAGCTATAATTGTAGTTATAGTCAATATTTTTAATGCTTTTAAGTTAAATTTAGATTTAGCCCAATTTATGAGTCTATCAACCTTTGGATTAACAGAGCAAATTAAATATATTGCTAAAAATCCCCAGAAAATTGAAAAATAAACACATATCCTACCGTTAATATTTAATGGTCTATCAGAATAATCCCACCATTTTACATGTAAAACCATTTCTCCAATTAGGCTTATTGCATATTCTACAACAGAACCGATTATAAATCCTAAAACAAATAAAGTATTATATTGTTTGTTAAATTTATGCAAACATACAATCATTATAGCAGCACCAACACCATAAATTGCACAAAAAGGTCCATATAAAAAGCTTTTTCTGCTCTCCCAAACACCTTTTGTTACAATTCCAAATATTGTTTCAATAATATATCCTGCAATACTATATATAATAAAGTATGTAAATATTCTCCAAATACTAATTCCAAATATTGAAAAACTTTTTTTACTTTTGTTTTTTTCTACACTTATCATATCTTCTTTTGCTATATCTGTTTTTTCCATTCTCTCTATTTCTTTTTCCATACAATCCCCCTTTTATTTATCTATATTTATTTTATGAGTTGCTTTAATTGTTGTATTTTTTCTTCATAAAATTTGATTGCATTTGTATAAGTATCTTTTGATTCTAAATCTACATCTACCATTTTCAATAATTCAACAGATTTTTTAGAGCATCCTTGTTTTAACATTTCTATATAGCGTTCTATATATGATTTTCCATGTTTTATAATGTTTTGAGAAATAACGATTGCTGCTGATATTCCTGTTGCATATTTATAAACATAAAAATTACTATAAAAATGTGGAATTCTTGCCCATTCATACTGTATTTCTTTATCTATTTCCATATTCTTACCAAAATATTTCTCATTTAACTTATAATAAATATTATTCAAATCTTCAGAAGAAAGTGCCTCTCCTTTTTCCTCTTTTTCATGTATATCTTTTTCAAATTCTGCAAACATTGATTGTCTAAAAAATGTTGCTCTTATCATATCTAATAGCTCATATAAAATTTCTGCTTTTTTTCTAGTATCTTTTTCATTTTCTATTTGATAATGCGCTAATAATAATTCATTTACTGTTGAAGCAACCTCTGCTACCATAATTGTATAGTTAGCATTAATTATATTTTGATTTGCATTAGAATAATATGTGTGTATACTATGTCCTAGTTCGTGTGCTATTGTACTGATATCTCTTTTTGAGTTGACAAAATTCGTTAAGACAAAAGGATGAATTCCATAAACTCCCATACTATATGCTCCACCTCTTTTGTTTGGTTTTGCTTCAACATCAATCCATTTATTTTCAAAAGCTTGCTTTAATAAATTTGTATATTCTGGTCCCATAATTTGTAAAGCATTTAAAACTTCACTTTTGGCTTCTTCAAATGTGATTTCATCTTTTCCTTCCTCAAAAGGATTTACGTATAAATCATACATATGTAATTCTTTTAAATTTAGTAATTCTCTCTTTAATTCTATAAATTGATAATTAGCTTCAATGTTTTCATCAATTGCTTTAATTAAAGCTTCATATACTTTAATACTAGCATCATCGTGGATTACAGCTTTTTCTAAACTTGATTCGTAATTTCTTAATTTGCTTGTTATAACATCTGTTTTTACATTTGCTAAATATAATTCTGATATAGTATTTATGTATTCACTATATTTTTTATACATTAATTTAAAAGCTGACTTTCTTACCTCTTGTTTTTTACTTTTCAAATAAATAGAATAGTTACTATCTGTTAATTCAACCTCTTTTCCATCTTCATCTATTAGAATTCCAAATTTAAATTCTGCATTTGTTAAAATATCATAAGTATTCTCAGGTGCTGAAAACACCTCTGAATAGTTTGCAAGGATATCTTCCGCTTCTTGATTTAATGTATGTTTTTTTAATTCTAATGTATCTAAAATATCTCTTTTATATGGTTCCAATTCTGGAGTTGTATCTATAAAATTCTTTATTTTTTCCTCATCTGCATATGTTATTTCTGGAGATATAAAAGATGTTTTTGTATTAAATATAGTTCCTAAACTTTCTGCATCTTTAAAAAGTTTTATACTTTCTTGATTTGACATATCTAAATGGTATGTAAGCATTGCATAAGCATAAATTTTTTCATATTGTTGTAATGCTTGTTCATCTATTCTATAACATTGCAATAAATTTTGTGCTGAATCACATAATTTTCCTTTAAATTTTTCTATTTTATTTAAATTTTTTAATAAGTCTTGTTTTGTACTTTCATATTCTTCTTTATTTTTAAAAATATCTGTTAAGTCCCAATTCATATTAAATCCTCCTTTGTATATTTTGTATTTTATCATATTTTATTTTGTTCTACAATTATTTTATATATATTAATGTAAAATAGCAAAAATAAAGGTAATATTTTAATATTTATATTACCCTTTATTTTATGAAAAATTATGATATTTATAATTTTTTATAATTATCTAATTTCTAAATTTTTTCTAGAAATTTTTGAAATGTTTTATTTTTAGTTTTCCCTTTATATTTATATTTTAAAAACTCTGCTAAACCTGCAATCGCAGAAATAATTAGTAAAAATATTATTATTAATAATAATTGTTTTGTTTTTTCGTTTTTATTCAATGAAATAAAATATAATAAATACTCCATATACATCTCTACATATTCTCCTTTTATTTTTTATATGAAGTATTTTATTTAATAAAATATTAAAAGTCAATATATTATATTCATTTGAATATAATATATTTATAAAACTTTATTTTTCTTTTATGAACAATGTAATTTCTTTTATGACATTCATTGCTTGTATAATTTCTTTTTCTGTATATTTTTCTAAACATTTCTTAGTTTCTTTTATAACGCTATCATCAAGTCCATATAATATATAATCTGATGAATGGCCACTTAAATCCATTAGTTTTTTTACACTTTTATATACTAAATTTCCTTTTCCTGATTCTACTAATCCTAAAAATTGCCCTGAAATACCAATTTCTTTTCCTAGTTGTGTCTTTTTCATCTTTAATTCTTTCTCTCTAATATCTCTTATTCTCTTCCCTCTCTCAATTTGTTCAATCTTTTCAACATCTATATTTTCTATGTTTTTTTCCATTTTTATATCTCCTTTTCTTTACTATATTTACCAATTTTAAACCTTTTAATATAATTTTACATAGTAAAATATTTTATATAAAATATAGAAATTTATGAGATTTTATGGTATAGTTTTAATTAGATAAAAATTAAAATAAAGGAGATTTACTATGAACACTAAACCTATGAAAATATTAATAATTGAAGATGACCCTATTGATTGTGAAAATTTTATAAATCGTTTAAAGTATAACGATAAGTTTGAATTAATAGCTATAACTGATTCTGATGTAGAAGCTTTAAAATATGTAAAATTGAAACATCCTGAAGGTATAGTATTAGATATTGAATTAAATAATAGTATATCTGGTAATGCCGATTCATTAGATTTTCTAACTAATTTGAAGACATTAAATTTAGGATATACTCCAATTATTATTGTAACTACTCATGTTAATTCAAAAAGAACATATGATATTTTACATAGAAACGGAGTCGATATTATTTTATATAAAGATCATCCTAAATATTCTGCTGAACATGTTTTAAATAAATTTCTTATCATGCGTGATTCTATCCCTAAAAGTTCTATTGCATCTTTTCAAGAAGAATTAGTCGATGTAGAAAAGAAAATTTCTGATTGTATTGATACAGAAATGGATTTAATAGGTGTTACTTCCAAATTAAAAGGCAGAAAATATATACACGACGCTATTGCATATTTAATTCAAAACGATAGCAATGACATTGGTGTAATTCAATATTTAACTAAAATTCACCATAAATCTGGTAATACAATTACAAATGGAATACAAAATGCAATTATTCATGCATGGAGAGTTTCTTCTTTAGAAGATTTATCTACTTATTATACTGCTAAAATTAATCATGAAACTGGTATTCCAACTCCAATGGAGTTTATTTACTATTATGTAGATAAAATTAAAAAGTTAATCTAGCATATTTTTATATGCTATTTTTTTATTTTATTTTTCATTTTTCACCATATTTTTCTACCATAAAATACCATCTGTTCCAATAGAATAAATGGTATTTTTTTATTAACACAAATATTTGTGAATTTTGTAGAAAAGGTGGTGATTAGTATGTCTTTATGGGAAACATTTTTAAGATGGGTTAGCAAATGGGCTGGCTAATAAATTACTATATACTTATACATAACAATAATCAATATAAATATTAGTAAACGCTTATATTTATATTGATTATTATTTTTATATAGTATATAATAATTATATTTAGGAGCGTGAATTTAGTTGAATATATTAAATTTTACTTTTAATTTAGCAAGCACAAGTATTATAGTATATATTATAAAAATATATTCTATAAGTATGTGTACATATTATACTTTTTTAAAACTTATAAATATTAAAAATTTGATTAGTTTAAAAACATTTATCGTATTTGTATTTACTATTATAATAACTTTTATATGTGGAATAATAAAATATACTACTGATTCATTTACCAGTATTGCATGTTTAATTTTACTTTTAAGTAGTCTATATTCAAACATAACAAAAAATAAAATTGGATATACCATAATTCTTACTATTACTTCATTGAGCATAAACTATACTTTATTTTTTCTTGCAATTTTAATTAATTTTGCTTTTAATTTGATACTAGCTATTCAAAATGATTATCTAAATATTGGTATAATGATAATCACTCATATTACTATTTTATATTTAATTTTTAAAATAAAAAGATTCAAAGATGGATTTTCTTTTTTACAAATAAATTTAAAAAATGAATATTTTGATATACTAATTTTAAATATTAGTGTGAGTATTTTACTTTCATTTATTATATTAAATAACTTTAATTTAATATTAACTGCAAGCTTAATTTTTTGTTTTATAATTTTTATGATCATAATGTTTATCACCATTCAAAAAACATTAACTATGTACTACAAACACAAACTACTTGTATCCGAGTTAGAAGAAACAAAAACAGAATTAGAAAATAAGAACAAAGAAATTGAACAATTAGAAGCAGAAAATCTTAACTTTAGTAAAATAAGTCATTCAATTGCACACAAACAAAAATCACTAGAACATAAACTAAATCAATTAATGCTAAATAATGAAATAGCTCCTGAATTAGATATTAGTAATAAAGTAAAAGAATTATCTAATCAATGTTTTAGTAATATCACTACTACTGAACTTCCTAAAACAGATATTGAACAAATAGATGATATGCTTTCTTTTATGCAAGATGAATGTACTAAAAATAATATTGACTTTGAAATAAAATTAAATGGAAATATTCATCATATGATTAATAATTTTATTGATAAAAATGATTTAGAAATTTTGCTTGCAGACCATATCAAAAATGCTATTATTGCAATCAATCATTCTGATAATATCAATCGTAGTATCTTAGTAAAATTAGGAATGATAGATGGCTATTATGGTATATATGTATATGATTCTGGTATTGAATTTGAAATAGATACTTTAATAAACTTAGGAGAAAAGCCTAGTTCAACACATTTAGATGATGGTGGTAGTGGTATGGGATTTCTAAATACATTTGATACGTTATCAAAATGTCAAGCAAGTATTATAATTAATGAAATTAATCCTCCATCAAAAGAAAATTATACAAAATTTATTGCAATAATATTTGATAATAAAAACGAATATAAGATTAGTTCTTATCGTTCAGAAAAAATAAAAAATGTTAATAAACGAAAAGATTTAATAATTGAAAATTAAAAATAAAAAAATTGCTAGGAGTTGCAAGGGTTGCCAGGAGTTCCGGGTTTAAATGGCAAGGGCTTGCCATTTAAACCCGGAACTCCTGGCAACCCTTGCAACTCCTAGCGAGTTTTGGCATTTATAGTAAAATTGGACTAATTTGTTCTCCTTCTAATGCGTATTGTATTGTTTTTATAATATATTCAGAATCAAAGACAACAGATCTTGGCTTTGTAATTGGATTGTCTTGTTTAAATGGTACAAAATAATAGTTTCTTCTATTTAGTAGTTTTCCTATGTTTTCTGCATTTCCACTCAATCCATTGTTTGTTGATGGTGCAATTACTAATGGAAACCCATTACGCAAATGCGATTTTGCAGCCATTAAGGCTGGAGTATCTATAATATCACAAGCAAGTTTTGCCATTGTATTTCCGAGAGCAAGGTGCAATCACCATAATATCTGTTAATTTTTTTGGTCCAATTGGCTCTGCATCTTGAATTGTATGGATAATTTTATTGCCTGTGATTTCTTCTATTTCATTAATAAAATCTTCTGCTTTTCCAAACTTTGTGTCTAATTTATAACTATTGTATGACATAATTGGAATAATTTCTGCTTCTAATTCTATTAATTCTTTTATTTTAGGTATTACCTTTTTAAATGTACAAAATGAACCTGTTAATGCAAATCCTATTTTCTTACCTTTTACATCCAAAATTCATCAATTCCTCCTTTCATATTTCATTTATATATAATATGAATTTTTTGGAATTTTTGAGAGTTATTTGTCAAAAAAAAGGAGATAAAACTTTATGTCCTTATCTCCAAATCTTTTCATTAATACATTCTGTTAAATCTATAATAAAAGTTCAAACTAGAACCTATACTTACTACAAATTTGCTGATGTAAACCTTTTATTTATTTCATTCCAGTTTACAATATTCCAAAAAGCACTAATATAGTCTGGCCTACTTGTATGATATTGTAAATAATAAGAATGTTCCCACATATCTAATACAAGAAGCGGTTTGCAACCCCACAAAGTTAAATTTTGATGTTTTTCGCATTGTAAAATTTCAAGCTTACTCCATTTTGGAACCCATACTAATAAACACCAACCAGATGCTTCAACAGCTTTACTTGCCTCTGTAAATTGATTTTTAAACTTTTCATAATTTCCAAAATCTTTAACAATTTGCTGCATTAATTTTATACTTGGCTCTGTTGGAATTGGAATTCCCATATTCAAGAAAAATAACTCATGTAATATAGCTCCTGATCCAAAAAAACTTAAATTCTTTTCTAAACATTTGATATTTGAAAAATCTCCTGTATCTCTTGCTTTTTTTAATTTTTCTTGCGTTTGATTAGTGTTATCTACATACCCTTTATATAAAATATTATAATGTAAATCTAAAGTTTCTTTTGAATAATATGGTTCTAATGCATTTAGTGGATATGGTAAATCAATCATTTTTAACATAATAAAACCTCCTAAAACTTAATACTATAAAGTATATTCGCTTTAAGAGGTTTTATTAAATTATTTCAATTATTGTTTTTATAATTATTTAAGATTTTAATATTTGCCATCTAATTATTATGTAATAACTAATTATCCTTCATTTGTATCTTTCTTTTTGTCAATGTAATTTGTTTTTATATAATCAACTATTAATGTTATTGCTATAAATACAACAGATATTCCAATTAAAATACCCACATTAGATGCTACCATACCAGTATCTACTTTAATTAAAGCTTCTTTCATTAATCTAATTGTGTAATTCATTGGCATGAATTTATAAATAGCTTGGAAGAAACTTGGTACAGTTTCTATTGGGAATGTTCCCCCACTTGCTGCTAATTGTAATACTAAGAATAAAATTCCTAAGAATTTTCCTACATCTCCTAATTTTATTACTAAAAATTGTAATATACTGAAGAATACTATTGATGTTAAAACACATGATGCATAATATAATCCCATATTTGTTATGCTAAATCCTAATCCTGCTTTTAGTATAAATCCTAAAACAATTCCTTGTACTACTGCAATTAAGAAATATATTCCTGAACGTAAGTATTTATTTTTTGCATTTCTACCTAATAATTTAAATCTGTCTTCTGGGTCATAGTAGAATACAATCATCATAATTAATGCTCCTACCCATAATGATATAGACATGAAATAT
>CANQWL010000010.1 GCA_947627555.1 uncultured Clostridia bacterium
TCTTCAACTGGTGCTTCAACTGGGCAAACTCCTGCACATGTACCACAAGAAATGCAAGCAGATGCATCAATTACGAATTTATCATCTCCTTGTGCTATGCATCCTACTGGACATTCAGCAGCACATGCTCCACAAGAAATACATTTTTCTGTTATTTTATATGCCATTTTGTTCACCTCCTACTATTTCTTTCTATAAAACTATGATTGATTTTCTAATTTTTTGTCTTCTTGTTGTAATTTTTCTAATTCTTCTAATTCTTTTTTATGTTCTAATTCTTCATCATTAACCTTTTCTGATGCTACATCTTTAATTATTTTTATATCTTTTGCATCATATCTTTTATAAAAGTATTCATCACCATCTTTAATTTTTACTCTTACTCTTTCTTTTAAAGTTTCAATATTGTCGACTTCTCCTTCTCCATCTTCTGTTTTTACAATTGCTCCGAATATTTGGTAAATTCTTTAACTTTTCTTCATATACTTCATTTTCATATTTTAAACAGCACATCAATCTACCACAATTTCCAGATATTTTTGAAGGATTAAGAGATAAATTTTGTTCTTTTGCCATTTTAATTGATACAGCTTCAAAATCACTTAAGAATGAACAACAACAAAGTTCTCTTCCACAGACTCCATTACCACCTATTCTTTTTACTTCATCTCTTACGCCTATTTGTCTTAATTCTATTCTTGTTTTATAAATAGCTGCTAAATCTTTTACTAGTTCTCTAAAATCTACTCTACCATCTGCTGTAAAGAAAAATAAAATTTTACTATTATCAAATTTAAATTCTACATCTGTTAAATTCATATCTAATTTATGTTCTTTTATTTTTTTATTACATACTTTAAATGCTTCTTTTTCTTTTTTTCTGCATGTTTCAAATTGTTTGTGATCTTTATAATTAGCTATCCTTACAACTTTTTTTAGAGGTTCAATAATCTTGTCATCTTCTACCATTCTGTTTGGAATGATAACTTCTCCATATTCTTCACCTTGAGCAGTATCTACAATTACTTTATCCCCTTTTTTTACTTTTAAATTTTTAGGATTAAAGAAATATATTTTTCCTAATTTTTTAAATCTTACTCCTATTATATTTTTCAATTTATTTCCTCCCACATGTTAAATAGCATGTTATCTATACTCATATCATAATTTGCATTTTGTTTCAATCTTTTTTTAGTATTTTCCACAATTTCAATACAATTTGTGTATAAATAGTTCTGTTTTGCTTTTCTTAGCAAAATAATATTTATATATTCTAAAATTTCATCTATTTCATCTTTAGATTGATATAATATTTGAGATAAATTTAATAATTCTATTAAATCTATTTGTTCAATTTTGTTTATAAGCATTTCTAATTGTTCATATTTTTCTTGCTTATCTTTTAATTTAATTGCCTTTCCAATACTCCCTTGAAATATCTCTATCATACTTTCACTAATATCTTTTAAATTATAATTTTCTAATAAATACTTTTGTAATTCTTCTTTATTTATTTTATTAAAATGCATAATTGTGCATCTTGATTTTATGGTAGGTAAAAATGCAGTTTCATTTGAGCCAATTAAAATAATTGTTGCAAATTCTGGTGGTTCTTCTAATGTCTTTAATAAACAATTTTGAGCTTCTTGTGTCATAAGATGTGCATCATTTATAATGTATACTTTTTTGTTTGATATAATTGGCTTTTCTTGTATTCTTTTTTGTAAATTTCTTATTTGTTCGATTTTTATACTATTACCTTCTGGTTCTATATAAGAAAAATCAGGATTATTATTTGTATCAAATTCAATACATGATTTACATTTATTACAATATTTTTCTTCACTTAAGCATAATAATGCTTTTGCAAATTGTATTGCAAATAATTTTTTTCCAATTCCTTCTATTCCAACAAATAAATAGCTATGTGATGTTTTATTTTGTTTAATGGATTTTTCTAATGTTTCTTTTATTTGATTATTTCCAATTATTTTTTCAAACATCTTTAAGCTCCTTTATTATTCTACTTTTCCCCATTTATTTAATGGCCAAATTCTAATTGATACTGTACTTTCTATTTTTTCTAGTGGTATACATCCAAATGCTCTACAATCTGTACTATGATTTCTATTGTCTCCCATTGCAAAGACACATTTTTCCGGAACTATAAAATCAGTAAATCCTGCTCCTACTACATCTGTTACAACTCCATCTTGTAAATATGGTTCTTCTAACTCTTCTCCATTTATATAAACTTTTTCTTCTTTAATTTCTACATGTTCACCAGGAAGTGCAATTACTCTTTTAATGTAGCTTCTTTTTCCTATTTCCAAAAAGTTATTAATAAACCATCTAATTCCTGTTTTATTTTCATATTGTGCAACTGGATTTTCTTGATCTATTTCTGAATATACATAACTTGTTTTTAAAGGTTCTTCAAAAGTAATTATTTCTCCTCTTTTTGGTAATGTTTTTGTAGTTCTTCCCCATCTATTAAGCCATAATCTTTGGTCTTGAACT
The DNA here is from genome assembly GCA_947627555.1 of uncultured Clostridia bacterium. GTDB lineage: Bacteria > Bacillota > Clostridia > TANB77 > CAG-508 > CAG-269. The sequence continues at coordinate 2,521 of CANQWL010000010.1, forward strand.
AATGTAGGATACATAGAAACTTGTTTTACAATAGTTGGTGTTCCTATAAAATATCTAAATAATACTGCTAATACTAATGCAATAATAATACAATATACCCACTCTAATATCTCTTTTATATTTGAATTCAAATTAATCGCTTCCTTTGTTCTTTTTAATTACTTTTCTATTATACATTAATTTTTTTTAGTTATCAAGAATAAACACAATAATTTTACAATTTAACTGTATATTTTAAAAAAACATTTTGTAAAATTTATTCTACAAAATGTTTTTTATTATTCTATTGATTGTTTTCTCCTCTTCCTTCTGGTAATGCTGAATAGTCTAAAACAACTCTTATTTTAGCTATGTATCTAATTGTTTTAACAAACTTACTATTTTTAATTCTTTCCCATAAGCTTGGTTTTGATTCAAATGTCATTTCTTGTACATATTCTTGTTGCTGTTCTTCAACAATTTGTTTAGGTTCCTCTTGTGTAATTTGTTGTGGTACTTCTATTGGAGTTGGAATTGTTTTTAATGCATCTGCAATTTCAATTCCAATATAACTTAATGCTTTTGATTTATCTTCAATTCTTTCCATGTCAATTTCAATATGTAAATTAGATTCTAAATTATTAATTCTAGCATTTAATAGTTTTACTGCATCTTTATAGTCTGGTATTTCTGTATCTTTTGCTTTTCCTACAATTGTTAAAGTTTCTATAATATCTTCAGCAAAGTTTCGTTCTGCTTTTTTTACTTGACTTTTCCAATCTTCTTCTTTATTTTCTACTGCTTCTAATAATTCTTTTAATTGTCCTGCTAAAGCAATGTTTTGTTCTCTTTGTCTAATTAATTCTTCAATACTTTTTGTATTTTCTTCAAATTGATTTGTAGCAAATTCAACTAAATCATAAGCAGCTTTATAAACACTTGATGGAAAATTTTTCTTTTTTGGATATTCTATTAAATAAGTTTTTATTGACTCAACTAAATCCTTAAAATAAGTATCCTCTTCTAATTGTACAATTTGCTTTTTACTGTTTGGATTTATTAGTTTCTTTACTTTATCTATATTTGATAATATTTTTTCTTCTGTGATAACCATTCTCACATTTACTATGCCAGATTTAGACATGTAATGTACCTCCTTTATCTTACGCATGATTGCTTTTTACTATTTCATTTATAATTATACATTAAGTTACAAAAAACTACAATAGTTGATTCGTAATTTTTTGTTAAATTTTTGTTACACTAATATTACATTTATATTACACTAGATGATATAAAATGTTCTTTTACAAGATTTTGTTTTATATCATTTTCCCTAAACTTTTAATACATTTTGTCGTTAAAAAAATTACTTATTTTGAATATAGATATTCAAAATAAGTAATTAGAAATTATTAACTAATTATTATATTATACTGTTTTAATTTCTTCAAATCTTTTAATTTTTTGCGTAGTAGTTTTGATTAAAGGTTGATCTGTAATTTTTATTTCTCTAATATATTTATATGCTGGCATTGTCTTATTTACTTTTTTTACTTCTTTCCAAATAATTTCTTTTAATTCATTCTCATCTTCTGTTTTATAAACTTCTTGCACCATTTCTTTATCATATACAATTTTTGCACATATTTTATAGTCTCCATCTTCTTCTGGTCTTCCATATACAAAACTTTCTGACACGCCTTCTATCTTATTTACAAGTGTTTCTAGTTCTTCTGGATAAATATTTTTACCATTCTTTAATACTATCACAAATTTCTTTCTACCTGAAAGGAATATGAATCCATCTTTATCTATTTTTGCTAAATCACCTGTATGTAGCCATCCTTCTGTATCGATTGTTTCTTTTGTTGCTTCTTCATTATTGTAATATCCAAGCATAATAGATGGTCCTTTAACAAGCAATTCTCCTATTTCTTCTTCATTTGGTTCTATTACTTTAACTTCTAGACTTGGAAATGCCTTTCCAATAGAACCTAATCTTATGTATTTATCATCTTCTGCTGCAATAACTGGAGAACTCTCTGTTAGTCCATATCCTTGATACATTTTTATACCCAATTCATTGAATCCTTTTTCTGTTTCAGGATCAAGAGCAGCACCTCCTGCTACAAATAATCTAAGCTTTCCTCCAAAATTATCATGAATTTCTTTAAATAATTTTTTTCTTATATCAATTTTAAATTTCAATAAAAATTGGCTAATTTTAATTCCTTTTTTTACTGTTTCTAGTTTTCCTTTTTTCTCTATTGCTTTCATTACTTTTTTATACATTGACTCAAATAAAATTGGTACTGAAATCATTACTGTAATTTTGAATTCTTTAATATTATCTGCAATATACCTAATACCTTCACAAAATGCAATTGAACTACCTTTTGAAATAGGATATAAAAATCCTACTGTACATTCAAATGTATGATGCAATGGTAAAAATGATAAAAATCTGTCTGTTTCATCAACTTTAATTGTTGCAGCTATATCCATTAAATTAGCACAAATATTTTTATGTGATAACATAACAGCTTTTGACATTGCCGTTGTTCCTGATGTGAATAACATTATTCCCATTTTCTCATTATCTATCTTACTATCTATAAATTCTCTATTTCCTTGTTCAACTAATTTTTTACCTTGTTCAATTAATTCTTTTTGTGAATATATATTATTTTCTTTTTTGTCTAAATCCATTGATATAAAGAATTTTACATCTGTATTTTCTTTATTTTTGATACTATTCATTACTTCATCATATTTACTTGAATAAAAAATTGCTTCTACTTCTGAACGAATTATTAAACTTTCAATTTCATTATTTGGTAATGATTTATCTAATGGAACTACAACACCTGTTCCCGCAGCTATTGCCAAGTAAGCAACTCCCCATTCGTATCGATTTTCTGATATAACTGCAATTCTTTTATCTTTTAAACCCATATTAATTAAAGCTGTACCTAAATAATCTATATCATCTCTAAATTCTTTATGAGTAATTTTTCTAAATTTTTCAGGGTCATCTGTTTTAAATACATATGCATCTTTGTCTCCATATGCTTCTCCAGATTTTTTTAACATATCTTTTAAATCTGTAAATTCCATAAATTCATGATTTGGTTCTCTCATTTTTTGTTTTACTCCTTTTATTTTATTTTTAATCCTTCTATAATTGTATTTTCAAACTCTTTGTATAATTCCATCACATTGATGTCGCCATTATTTCTAATTTTATAAACTAAACTTGAACATATTAATCCATATATTTCAGAAGCAATAGCTTGTGGATTTCCTTGCTTAATTTCTCCTTTTTCAATTCCTTGTACTACAATATTTTCAATTTGTTTAATATATTCCAAAATATGGTCTTTGCACATTTGGTTTCTTGTGCCTTTTCCCCAAAATTCACTTAATAATATAGTAATTAAATCTTCATATTTTGCAACTATTTTGATTTGAATTAATATAACTGCTTTTAGTTTATCTATATAGTTTGAAAATTTTGATGTTTTAATATCAACACTATTTTGTAATAATTTTATTCCTTCTTCTACTAAAAAATTAAAAATTTCTTCTTTGCTTGAAAAATGATAATATAAAGTACCTTTTGCAACTCCAACTGTAGCTGTTATCTCTTCTATGCTCGTTGCATCATATCCTTTTTCTGCAAATAATTTCATGGATGTTTCAAATATTTTTCTTTTTGTTTTATTCATACTTAAGTTCATCCTTTCATTTTGGCATAATATTGAAATTATTATATATTTTTTTATATAATATTGCAATAGTTTTATTATTTTCGAACACCTAGTATAATTATAAAATATTTTTGTATAATTATCATTAAAATAGTATTATATTATTTTTTTATAACTCCCAACTACATAATAGACTGTAAAATAAATTTTATAATAAATTATAAAATTTATTAACATTCTATAATTTGTTGGTCCCCCCGAATTATTATAAAAAAATAATATAATACTATTTTGATAGTCTAATTTAACATAAATCATAAAACATTTTTTAATTAAGATATTTTTCAACATTTTTCTTTACTTTTTTTTATAAGTAATATAAAATACAAATATACAAATTTATTTTATAAATAAGTTTAAACTCACTAATGAAAAGCTATTATTTTGGATATACTAAAAAAAATTTTGGAGGAAACGAATGAAAAAGAAAAATGAATTAAATTATACTGATTTAAAAATGACATGCAATCCTAATGTTTTCAATTTTGAGACTACTGAAAATTTAGAATCAATACAAACTGGAATTGGACAAGATAGAGGAATAAAAGCTTTAGAATTTGGATTACAGGTAGATGTAAAAGGATATAATTTGTATCTAGAAGGACCAAGCGGAGTTGGAAAAACGATGTATACCAAGAATTATTTAGATAAAATTGCAGCTAAGAAAAAAGTGCCTTCAGATTGGTGTTATATTTATAATTTTGATAATCCAAATGAACCAATTGCAGTTGATTTACCTGCCCGGTCAAGGAAAAGAATTTAAAGATTCTATGGATGGCTTTATTAAAGAAATCAAAAAGGATATTCAAAAAACTTTTAACAATGATGACTTTGAAAAAGAAAAAGCATTAATTAAGCAAGAGTTTGAGGCAAAACGTTCTGCTTTACTAGATAAATTAAATGAAGATGCTTCTAAATACAATTTTCAAGTAAAAGCATCTCAAAATGGTATATATATGATGCCTATTGTTAATGGAAAAGCAATTGAAGAAGAAGAATTTGATAAATTAGATGAAAATCTAAAACAAGAATATGAAGCAAAATCTGTAATTGTTCAAGAACAAATTATGAATGTAATTGGTCAAATTAAAGAAATTGAACGTCAATCTGATAAAAAAATTTCAGAGTGGCAATCAAATATTGCTTTACTTACAGTAAATGTTCATATTAATTATTTAAAATCAAAATATAAAAGAAACAAAAAAATTAATCAATTTTTAACAAATATAAAAGAAGATATATTAAAAAATATTCCTTCTTTCCTTGAAACAGATAATAATAAAAATCAACAAGGACAACAAGCACAAAATCCAATGGCAAAAAAGCCTGACCCTTGTTTAAATTATCGTGTTAATTTATTTATTGATAATTCAAATCGCGAAGGTGCGCCAGTTATTATGGATTCAAATTATTCTTATAATAACATTTTTGGCACAATAGAATATGAAAATTATTATGGAGCTTTAAAAACAGATCATACTATGCTAAAACCAGGCTTATTACAAAAAGCAAATGGAGGATATATTGTTTTCCAAGCAAAAGATTTACTTGCTAATCCTGCTTGCTATGAAAATTTAAAAAAAGCATTAAGAATTAAAAAAATAGGAATTGATAATGCAACAGAACAACGTTCTTCTATGGTTTTAATTTCTCTAAAACCTGAACCCATTCCTCTTGATTTAAAAGTTATTTTAATTGGAAATAGTAGTATTTATCAAACTCTTTTATCAATGGATTCTGATTTTAGGAAATTATTTAAAATCAAAGTAGAATTTGAAGAAACAGCTGATATTAATTCATCAAATGTAAATAAGCTTGCACAAATTATTCATGGATTCTGTGAAACTGAAGAACTTCCTCATTTAGATAAATCAGCAATGGCAAGACTTGTAGAATATGCTTCAAAATTAGCAGGAAGTCACAATAAAATTTCTACTAGATTTAATGATTTGATACAAGTAGTTGGAGAAGCTGCTACATGGGCAAAAATTTCAAAATCAAAAATTGTAACTGATAAATTTATTAATAAGGCTTTAGAAGAAAGAATTGAAAGAGTAAAAAAATATGATGCAAAATATTTAGAAATGATAAAAGAAAATACGCTTTTAATTAACACTTCTGGATACGAAGTTGGACAATTAAATGGTTTAACAGTTATGACAATTGGAGATTATACATTTGGAAAGCCAGCAAAAATAACAGTAAATACTTATACAGGAAAAACTGGTGTTGTAAATATTGAAAGAGAAGTAGAAATCTCTGGTCCATCTCATTCAAAAGGTGTATATATTCTTACAGGATATTTAGGTGAAATGTTTGCACAAGACATTCCTTTATGCTTAACTGCAAGTATTTGTTTTGAACAACTATACAACGGAGTAGATGGAGATAGTGCTTCTAGCACAGAATTATATGGTTTACTTTCAAGTTTATCTGGAATACCAATAAATCAATCTATTGCAGTTACAGGTTCTGTAAATCAAAAAGGTGAAATACAGCCAATTGGTGGCGTAAACGAAAAAATAGAAGGCTTTTTCCAAATTTGCAAAATGAGAGGGTTAGATGGATCTCATGGTGTTATGATACCTATACAAAATGTTGATAATTTACAACTTTCTGATGAAATTGTAGAAGCAGTTAAAAACAAAAAATTTCACATTTATTCAGTTTCTACTATTGAAGAAGGAATTGAAGTACTAACAGGAGTTCCAGCTGGAAAAAAAGATAAAGATGGACATTTCCCTGCAGGAACAATAAACTATCTTGTCTATGAAAAATTAAAAAAATATGCAAAAGCAACAAATTCTAAATAATTGAACAGGTAATCAAGGGCACATTTCCTTGATTACCTGCTTATTTTTTCTTTGCCACAATGACAAACCTTCCATCTTCTGTATAATAGTCACAAGTAGATAATGTGATTAATTGTTCTCCATATATGGCTGTTTTTTTGGTATCATACAAAGAAGCTTTTTTCGCATTTCTTATATATTCATTATATTCATTTTCATTTTTCGCATTAACAAAATAATAATATCTAAATACATTTTGCTCTGATTTGTAATATACTCTAGATTCAAAAACAGAAATTATTTCATAATCTGAATCTTCGTTATTTGTAGTAAATCTTATTGTAGGATGTTCATCATAAAATGATTTATTTTTATATTTTAATAAACTTTGAAACATTGTACCATTTTTATTATTATGCCCATATATTAGCAGATTACTGCTTGGCAGATCCCAGATATAATTTTTATCTAGAAATATAGATCCATTCATGGAATACTCTTTTTTATAATTATGTGTCATATAATAATTATTGTCTTTTCCTTGCAATACAGGATAATTTATATCTGTATTTTCAATTTCTATCCATCCTACAATATCAGAATTCTGTTTTTGTAATTCTTGTATTTTTAGTATTCTTTCGTTTTTTTGACTTTTAGTTATAACATCATTTTGTTCTTGCTTGTTTTCTAAAATTACATTATTATTTTCTTGCTCATATATTTGCATAATTTTTATTTTATTAACCGAAATTTCATCTAATAAACTCATTTGTTTTTTAGCATTATATATATCATAACAATACTTAATTATATATATAATACTAAAAACAATGACTATTACTAATATAATACAAAAAATTCTTTTTAATTTTTTTTTCATTTTTTATAATTCCTTAATCATAAATAAACTTTCTATATAACACTAAAATTTTATTTTTTATTATATAGCAAAAGCCTACATCAGATTATATTAAATATATACTAATGTAGGCAGTATTGGTTTTAGTTATCTTTATTTATCTTATCTTTCTTCTTTTTTTAGTAATGCAATTGTTGAAATTGCTACAATTATAGCAAAAACAGCTATTCCTAATTCATTTTCTATTCCTGTTTTTGGTGTAGGATCTTTTTCTGCATTTGAGCTAAGTTTAGTATAAATTGATACATTTGTTGTTATTGGTGTTGCAAAATCAAATTCTGTTGTAAATGCTTCATCTGCATAAAATCCATCTATTTTGTAATCAGTTATACCTAATGCTGCTAAATCAATTTTTCCTTCTACATCTTCTTTTGTAAGAATAGTACCTGGTTGTACTGGTATTGTAACTGTTTTATCCATTAAATAAACAGTTACTATAACATTTTCAACAAAATTATCACCTGCAATTGTTACTGTCTCACTCTCATTACTTGTATATTTTATATTATTGTTTTCATCTGTTATAACTACTTTGTTGCCTTGTGTTAATATTTTATCTACTGTAGTTTCTGTATTTTCAACTTCAAATTCTGTTAATTTGTCATTTATAGCTATATAAACAACATTTTCTTCTTCAGTTGATGTTATTGTACCATTCATAATTAGCACTGGTTTGTTGTCTCCTGTTGATACACTATTTCCTTTTGCAATTTCTATACCATTATTAGATTGTTGTCCATTTCTCTTTAAGTTTACACTTTTTACTTCAAGAGTTCCAGCATTAACTAATATTCCTCCAAAGCCATTATTATCAACTGTAACTCCATCTAATATAAGATAAGCACCATTATAAGTTTGTGCACCATATTTTTGAGCTCCTGCTAAAGTAAGGTTCATTAAAGTAACTTTTGTTCCATTTGATCCAGCTGTAATTAAGCTTCCGTTATCTCCTGCTGCATTCCATCCTTCTGCTGCTCTTGTTACTGTTTTTCCATTTCCGTTAATTGTTAATTCTTTTCCTGTTATTTCAATAGGACTTGTTAATACTATATCTTTTGATAATTCAATTACATCTCCATTTTGTGAATCAGTAATTGCTTTTCTTAATTCTTCTTCGCTACTTACTTGTCTAGTTTCAGCATTAGAAAAATTAGGATTTAAAATCACTGCAATTAATAATGCAATAAAAAATAAAACTATTTTTTTCATGTTTTTCATGATATCATTTCCTTTCTATTTTTATTTTTTATACTACTCTTATAAAAAAATACTTTAACTAATTTATTATCAATTAATTTGTTATCATTTACTCCTTTTATTGATAATTAAATTTATTATATTTTTTCACTTTATAGCATTTCATATAATTTTATTATCTCCTTTTGTTTCTAATTTATACATTTATTTTCTTTATTCGATTTTTTTCTACATATAAAAATTTTTTAACTTTTGAAAAATTTTTTTAATAATTTAAACACATCTGCAAAATATAAATATATTATTTAGTATCTGCTTTTTTTGATTGCTGTTTCTTTTTATTACTATCAAAAAAAACTAGAACTTAGTCTTTATACTAAGTTCTAGTTTTTTTAGCTTTATACATTATTTATTTTTTATCATCTTAATGTAGGCAATTATTGAACATATACTAAATAATATGATAAGTATTGTTAATGTTATATTTGCCTTTCCTGTTTTTGGCATACTTTTATTGCTAACACTTTTATCTGTTACTTTTGTTTCGCTATTGTTACTTTGTGTATTTGGTGTTTTATTTTGTTGATTATTACTAGTTTGTGTGCTTGAATTTTGATTTTGACTTTGTCCATTACTATTGTTTTGATTACTACTGTTTTGTGTACTTGGATTTTGACTCTGATTTTGTCCATTGTTGCTATTTGGTACATTTGTACCTTGATTTTCATCATTATTGTTATTTTGTACATTTGAATTAGTTGGAACAATATTAATATTTACTGATTTTGCACTTTCTGTAAAACTAGATTTTGAAACATCACTATCTACTTTAATATCACTTGTACTTATTTTTACAGTAGTCTCTTCTGCTACATTATCTTTTACCTTAAATGTAAGTATATAAATATTATCTGATGTTACTTTTTTTGTAGTATTACATATTACTTGTATTGTATTATCTGATCCCATATTTACCCAATTATTATTTGTAACATTAGCACTTACAAGCTCTAATTTATCTATATCATAACTATAAGTTGTATCAATTCCATTTATACCATCATCACATTTTGCTGAAATTGTTACTGTAAATGTTTCTCCCGGTTTTACAGATGTATTACTAGCATTTATATCTGCATTTCCAGTAGCTGCATTAACAATATTTAAACTAAATAATATCATGTTTAATATCATCATAACTGCTATTATCTTTTTTACCATTTTATATCTCCTCCTAAAATTCATATTAACTATTTTTATAGACTTTTTGTTTTTGCTAATCTATATTTATTTATTTGTAAGATATCTTGGAAATCTGTTTTTCCATCTTGGTTTACATCTCCAGCTTTTAAGTTAATTCCTTCTAACTTTTCTTTTTCTAATCTATGTTTGTTTATTTGTAGAATATCTTGGAAATCTGCATCACCATCTTCATTTACATCCCCAGTAATTATAATAGTATATTCTTGTGTGTTACCTATTTTTGCTATCATACCTGTTATAAGTTTTTGGTCCTCATTTATTATATTTCCAGTTTTATCTGTGATGATTATATCTTGATCTATTTTTATATTTTTCTTGAATTCACTAACAGTTGTTTTTGGTTCAATTTGTGATATGTATTTATCTTCTATTACATATTCTTTAGAATCTTCTTCTGATTTGTCTTCATCTGGATTTTCTGGTGTACTTGGCTTTGTATCTGGATCTTCTATTCCTGGATTTTCAGGTAAGTTCGGATTATTCATATCTGGATGACCTGTTGTTGATTTTATCCAATAAACCTTTGCAGTTGCTTCACCAGTGTTTCCTGCTGCATCTTGGAATTTAAATGTAAATTCATCGTTTTTCTTAAATGTATATGTGTATATTTTGTTACCTTCTTCATCTAATTCAAAGTTGTCTATATTTGTTACTGTTATATTTTCACTTGGTATAAGTTCTGCTACCACTTCATCAGTTGTTTCATTTTGAGTACTATATTTTATAGTAGCTGTTGGTGCTTCTCTGTCTATCCAATCAACTCTTGCCTCAACTGTTCCTTTTTTTGAATGAGTTGCTTTATCTGTAAATTCAAATGTAAATGTTCCATTATCTTTAAATTCATAAGTATCTTTTCCATTATTATTAGTAATTTCAATTTCTACACTTGGATTTACAAGTCTTGCTTCGACATTTTTGTTTGTTGAAGTACTAGGATTAAACTCAATACCTGCTGTTATATGTGGATTTTTTTCTATATCTTGAAATATGTTAAACATTCTAGCTGTAAACCAATTTCCGTTTGTCTTATCTGCTACAATTTTAATATATTGAATTTCTTTTGGAGTAGCTATTTCAAATTTCTTTATGTTATTTGGATTTTTACCAAAATCAGGATCATTATAATCTCCTTCGTAAGTTAATCCTTCTTGTTTAGCTAGTTCTTCCCAATGTTCTCCATCTATACTACCATATATTGTACCATCAACTATTTTACCATTTCCTCCACCAGCTGGAACAAATTCAACAGCTGATAAATATATTGGTGTATCTACTTTTATAATCATATATCTTTCTGTATCTTTTCCATTCCAATTTGAATGATATCTCGTATTATAGTTACCATCAATAGCATTAGATGCTGCACCATTGTGTCCTGGTTCTTCTGTTGATACTTTTTCTATAGATAAGTGTGATACTGGTACATATCTTCTTGTAACTGGTTGATTATCTTCTGTAAATGTATATGTAACTGGTTTACTTGCAAGCATTGTTCCTGATGCTGATTGTCTTATTTGTACACTTTTATCTCCTATTAAGTCTGGAGAAGATGTAGCATATGATGTCCATGAATCATTTTCATTATAACGCCATTCTGTATTTAAATTTATACCAACTATTCTATTTTCTAAATCATTTGCATAAACTTCTGGTGTTTCTTGTTCTGTAATATCTATTTTATATAGATTTGCATCATCATATGATGTTCCTATAATGTGAATATAAATATCGTTTTCAGCATTTATACTATTTATTTCTTCTTGAGTTAAATCTAATTTATGTTCTTGGTCTGCAGTAAATTTAACTTCTGTCCAATCATTTGAGTTTTCTGATTTTCCATCTAAAATATAGTCCCAATTAACTCCTGTATTATCAAAACGATCTGATAACACTATTTTTCCTGCATCTTCTCCATCAAATGAGAATTTTGCAAGTTCTGTATTCATTTGTCCAAGTAAGTAATTTGCAACTGTTCTTGTTATATATGGTTGAAGAACTTCTTTACTTTCATTTGGTAATGTGCTTCCTTCTGTTAAAATTTTAGTTTGTAACACAGTAAATTTAAACGTATATTCTGTACTTGTTATATGTTTACCAATTAAATTTGTTAAATTATACATAGGTAATGGGAAACATTTTAAATCTTCTCCAAGTTCTTCTGCAAGTTCATAATAATCTTTTTCTGTTTTTGTATTGTCTTGTTCATATAATTTTATTAATCCATACCATGCATCAATATTATATGATTGAATATCTATTGCTTTTCTATATAATTCTTCTTGTTTAGTTGGGTTACCTTCATATGAATTAGCTAACATTACATTTTCCATAGATTCTTCATATTTATCGTAATGATTTAATGCTTCTTGAGCTAAAACTATATATGTTGCAGCCCAACCTTCTACATAACTATCATTACCCCAACCTAGAGGCATTCTTACACTTAATTTCTCTGTTTTTCCTGATTGTGCCCAGCCACTTACATCATTATCTATTGTCCAATAACCATTATTATCCTTATCTTTTCTATAATAAATAAGTGCTGCATGACCTGGTTGACTAATTACAGATGATGGAGTTCCATGAACACCACGGATGTTTGAACCTATTTTAGATATACCACCACAAACAGCTCCACCTTCGATATTCATCCATAATTTATATACTCCTGGTCTATATGTTATTCCATAATCTCTAAATGGATATTCATATTTTTCATCCCAATAATCTTTTTTAGTAAGGTCATGGAACTCTTCTCTACCATAATCTGGCCATATATATTTCATATATGGATGTGGTTGTAAGTATGTTTCTTCTTTTCCTGGATTTGCATCTATACGCTTTTGTGTATATTCATTTAGCCATACTATTTCTTCATCATCAATTATGTTGTTCAAAACATAACGCATTTCTTCTACTTTTAAATCTTCAAACCATGGTGTATGATCTTGTTTTGGTGTACCATCTTCGTTTTTAGAAACTATAAATTTACCATCTGCATGTAATTTTTTAAATATTTCATAACGCTTAACTGGGTCTGACTGATTTTCTGGACTTGTAGTATCCATCCATAATGCAACTTGTGCTGAGTGTGTTAAAGAAAGTGTAATCATCATTTTCTTATATAATTCACCTTTTACTACACCATGCGCTGTTTTTTCTGTAATATTTAAATCTTCTTTATGTGTTGTATATAGTTTTGTTAATGCTTGTAAAGATGATATATAATTTCCATCTGGCTCTCCACCTAATACATAAAGACGCATATTATCTAAATCAGTCATTAACCATTTCAATGTTTCTTTATATGAGTCATCACATTTTACAAATGCTTGTAAAATATTATAATCAGCATTTTTAACTAATTCTCTTTGTAATAAAGCTAATTCATATTCACCTTCTATTTTATCTCCATTTTGTTCATGTTGCCTTATAATTGAATCGTATTCATCCAATGTTTTTATAAAATCAACTTTACTATCTATATCTTCTTTATAACTTTCTTTTACTAATTTTGCATCAGCAAAAATTGCTTCATCATACCATTCAGCCCACCAATTAGGACTGTTTTTGTCTGCTACTAATTTTAAATACTTTGCACCTTTAATATCTATTTTTACAAATTTTGCTTCACTTGTAGCATACATTGTTTCAGAAACAAATTTTTCTTCCCAATTTGTATTATCAGTTGATGTATAAATATAAAATTTTGCTCCTGTATTAAAATAATCATTTTGTTCACTTATATCAATTCCTACATAAGATGTAAAATAATCATAATTGTATTGACTTATGTCATATACAACTTGAGATGATGCCCAAGCACATATACCTTTTATAAATGCTTGAGATTGTTCGTTTACTTTAAGTTCTAACATTTTGTCACTATCATTTTTATCTAATTTAATTGAATGTCCACTTGAAGCATATGATTGTTCTTGCATATATTCTATATCAGATAAATAACATTTTTCTTTTTGTGTATTCTCTGTTATATCAGCTGCCGTAACACTAGCATAATTTGATTTCTTTTGTATTGTCAAAAACATAGTTAGTAATATGGCAAAACAAATAGCTATTTTAAATAGCCAGTTAGTCTTACCTGTATTATTTTCCATATTTTTTTCCATACATAAATCCTCCATTTCTTTTCATTCCATTTGTAATTATAACATACTTTTTGCATTATGTAAATCTTTTTTGCCTATTTTTTGGTTTTTTTAGTAAAATATGCTATTTTTTATATCGAATTACTAAAATTTTGAATAATTTTATGTATGCATATTGTCGTATTAATGTTATTATTTTTCAAATATATATACCTATATTTAATATTTTATAAAAATTTTATTTCCTTTATTTATTTTAATTCCTTCAGTTGGAATCTGTTCTTTAATTATTGTATTTTCTTTATCTAATGTTTCTTTATTTTCTTCTGTAATTCCTTCAATGCTTAATTCTAAACCTGTTTCTTTTAATATCTTTTCTGCTTCTTTTATTGATAACCCAATTATATTTGGTACATTCACTTCTTCTACTACTTCCAACTCTTCTTGATTTCCTTGACTTACCTCCATATATGGTAAAACTTCTGAAAAGATTTGACCTCCTACTGGTGCTGCAACACCTCCTCCTTGGTGTCCCCCTTCACCAGTTGGATTATATAAAGTTACCAAAACTACTAATTGTGGATTATCAATTGGTGCAACTCCACAAAAAGAAGTAACATATTTATTGGTATTTACTCCATCTTCTGATGTTCCCGTTTTTCCACCAATTCTATATCCTGCAACTTTTGCATTTTTTCCGTGTTCCTTCTGATACAACTGATTCCATCATACTTAATACTTTTTCTGATGTTTCCTTTGAAATAACAGATCCATTATTTTTTATTTCAATATCTGTTACCTCTTTTGTTTGGCTATTTACAATTTGTTTCACAACTCTTGGGCTAATACTATTTCCACCATTTGCAATAGATGATACTGCAGTTACTAGTTGAATTGGTGTTATTTCAAATCTTTGACCAAAACTAATTGTTGCAAGTTCTACAGGTCCTGCTTTATTTTCAGCTAAAAAGATACTATTTGCTTCACCTGGCAAATCAATTCCAGTTCTATTTAACAATCTAAATTTATTTAAATAACTATAATATTTTTCTACTCCTATCTTTTGTCCTAATCCTATAAATACTGGGTTACAAGAATTCATTAGAGCTTGTCGTAAGCTTTCTGATCCGTGTGGTCTATAATATCTCCAACATTTAATTCTGACACCTGCAACTTCAATTCCTCCTGTACAGCTAAATTGTCCTTCTTTATCTATATCTGTTACAACTCCCTCTTCCAATGCAGCAGATGCTGTTATTACTTTAAAAACCGAACCTGGTTCATAAGTATCTGCAATTGCTTTATTTCTCCATACAGCTTGCAAATTTTTTGTTTTTTCTGATTGTTCTAAAGAATCCCAAACTTCTTTTAATTCATCTGTATAAGGCTCATATGGATTATTTAAATCATAAGAAGGATATGTTGCCATTGCTAAAATATCCCCATTTTGAGGATTCATTATAACAATGTTTCCACCATCTGTACATTTATTGTCAATACATGCTTCTTGTAAATATTTTTCTGCAATTGATTGAATTGTTGAATCAATTGTTAAAATTAAATCATTTCCATCTATTGCTGAAACATATTTTTCTCCTTCATCTCCAATTTCTCCTCCTTTTGCATCAGTGTGTCTTTGGATTGCTCCTTGCTTTCCTTTTAATTCTGTATCATATTTTGCTTCAATTCCATCTAATCCTTGATTATCGCTACCACAGAACCCTATAATTTGAGATGCTAACATACTATTTGGATAGTATCTTTTTGTATCTTCATCTATATTAATTCCTGTTGTAATATTGTTATCTTTCATCCATAATCGTAATTCATCTGTTTTATCTTTTTCTACTTTTTTCGCAATTGTTTCAATAGAACTTCTTTTTGTTACTTTTTTTAATGTTTTTTCATAATCTAATGAAAATAATTCTGATAGTTTTTTTGCTACTTTTTCTTTTTCATCTTTAGCAATATTTCCTGGATTTACTGTTACTGTTTCTACTGTGCTACTAACAGCCAGTACATTTTTTCCTGTACTATCATAAATAGTTCCTCTTTTTGGATTTATTGTTCTGTCTAATGTTTGCTGCTGATAAGCTAATGTAGACAGTTCCCCTCCGCTGAATAAATTGAATAAATCCTAATCTTACTATTAAAGCTAATATAATTAAAAATGCAATAAATAGTGTATTTCTCATTTTTCTTTTACTTGATAAATTTGTTGTAATCATAAAAAAATCCTCCTAATTAATTTTATTAGAAAGATTTTTCTTTATTCTCTTATTCTTATTTTTGTAATATTTTTCCTATTAATTTTTGGAACCAATTTTGTTCTTTTTCAATAACTACTTCTTCAGTTGGTGCTTCTACATAATCTTTTTTTGGCAAATTTATATATACTGTTTGTCTATTTGTTAATTTCTGCATACCTAACTTTTCTTTTGCTAATTTTTCTATTGTATTTAAATTCAAACTATTTTCAATAGCTACCTTTGTTTGTTCATTTTCTTTTTCAATAGAAGATAATTCTTTTTTTAAAGATTGAATTGTTGAAAATTTTTCATTAATTTGAGAATTTCTGTAACTTATGGTTAATAATACTATAAAAATACCTATAACAATTAAAGTTAATTGTAATTGTTTTCTTTTTTGTGTTACTGATATATTTACCTTTTGTCTTGGTAAATCTTCTACAACTCTTAAATTTTTCTTTTTTCTTTGTAGTTGTTTTTGGGTTTGTCTTTCTGGTTGTATTTTTCTTGGGCTTGTTCCATATTGATACATATTTCTAGCCATAAGTTACTCACCTCCTCTTTCGTTTTTTATTATTTTTACTTTTGTTTTAATTCTTTTCAAAAATTCTTAATTTTGCACTTTTGCTTCTTGAATTTTCTTCTTGTTCTCTCTTGCTTGCAATTATTGGTTTTCTAGTAATAATTCTTCCTTCTGATTTTGCTCCACATACACAATATGGTAAATCATTTGGACACGTACATTTTCCTTTCGCATCTATATAAGCATTTTTAACAGCTCTATCTTCTAATGAATGAAATGTTATAATACATAATCTTCCTCCTGATTTTAAGCATTTAATACTCGTTCTTACTGTATCATATAATGGTTGTATTTCATTATTAACTTCTATCCTAATTGCCTGAAATGTTCTTTTAGCTGGATGTCCATCATGTTGCTTTGATTTAGGTATTGATTTTTCAATAATTTCTACTAACTGCTTTGTTGTTTCAATTGGACAATTCTTTCGCTCTTCACAAATATTTTTTGCTATTCTTCTAGAAAATCTTTCTTCTCCATATTGGTAAATAATATTTGCAAGTTTTTCTTCATCATAGTTATTTATAACTGTTTTTGCTGTTAGTTCTTGAGATTTATCCATTCTCATATCTAGCTCATTCTCTCCTAAATAACTAAATCCTCTGTTCCTTTCATCTAGTTGATATGATGAAACACCTAAATCTAATAAAATTCCATCTACTTTTTCTATTTCTAATTTTTCTAATATATTTTTTATATTATCGTGATTATCATGTATATATTTTACATTTTGAAAATTTTTTAATTTATTACTTGCTGCTGTTAACGCTTCTTCATCTCTATCAATTCCAATTAAAATACCTTGAGATGATAATTTTTTTATTATCTCTAAACTATGTCCTGCTCCTCCGAATTGTTCCATCTACATAAATTCCATCTGGCTTTATTTTAAGCCCCTCTATACATTCTTCGAGCATTACTGGTTTGTGTTTAAATTCCACTTTAGCACCTCGAATTTTTATATAATAAAAATTTTTTTATTAACATTTATCAGCTGGTAATTAGAAAACTACCAGCTGTGTTTATCAAATGTATTCTTTTCTTTTGCTTATCATAATTATACTTTTGTAAAATTTTCTTTCGCTTATTTTAATATTTTTATGATTTTTTCTTTTGTTTTTCTTTTGTTTTTCTTAATTATTTTTTGTGATTTTTGCTATCTTAATATTTTTTATTTTCATGTATGCTAAATAATTTTTAATCTCAAAAACTTTGTCTTTTGTATCTTTAAAGCTTTTGTACTTTTGTCTTTTGTAATTTTTAATCTTTTGTATTTTAATCTTAAGTAAATTTTTCTTTTGTATTTTTGTTAGTTATCTTTTGTACTTTTGTCTTTTGTGTATTTATATAAACTTTTGCAAGTTATATACCAAGCATTGTCATATTTTCAGCAATTTCATCTGCTGAAATATTTTCATCACAACTTTCCCATGTTTGCTTATTCCAAATTTCTAGTCTTGTCCCTACTCCTATAATAACTGCTTCTTTCTCTAAATTAGCTGCAACTCTTAAATTGTTTGGAATTAAAAATCTCCCTTGTTTATCTAATTCGCATTCAGTTGCTCCTGATAAGAAAAATCTTACAAAGTTTCTAGCATTTTTATCTGAAAGAGGTAATGTTTTTAGTTTTGTTTCAAAGTTTAACCACTCATTTTGTGAAAACGCAAATAAACATCCATCTAGTCCTTTTGTTACGATGAATTTTTCTCCCATATCTTGTCTTAATTTTGCTGGCATAATTAATCTTCCTTTTACATCTAGAGAATGCTCATATTCACCAATTAGCAATTAAACCTCACCTCCCACTTTATCACCACTTTGTTCCACTTTTCTCCACTTCACTTAAATTTTAATATAACTTTTCTTATTTTGCAAGTGTTTTTATAAAATTTTTTTAAATTTTTTTATTTTTTTTATTATCTACAATTAACAGTTAAATTTATATAATTTTTAATATATTTTTTATAAGTTCACAATTCATAATTTATATAAAATAAAAAAGCCTTAGATACTAATTTAAATTAGTATTTAAAGCTTTTTATTTTATATATTTTTCACTTTAATCTAACATTTAAAAATCTTGCCATTTAAACCCGGAATATTTGGCAACCTCATATTGCCATTTTAACCCGGAATATTTGACAACTTCATTGATAATAATTTTGAAATACCATTTTCCTCCATAGTTACTCCATAAACTGTATCTGCTGCTTCCATTGTTCCTTTTCTATGTGTAATTACTAAAAATTGCGTATTTTTTGAAAATTTCTTTAAATATTCGGCAAAACGATAAACATTTACATCATCTAATGCTGCTTCAATTTCGTCTAATACGCAGAAAGGAGCAGGGTTAATTTTTAAAATAGCAAATAATAATGCAATTGCTGTAAATGCTTTTTCTCCTCCTGATAAAAGCATCATGTTTTGTAGTTTTTTTCCTGGTGGTTGAACAGTTATTTCAATTCCACATTCTAAAATGTTTTCTTCATCTTCTAATTTTAAAGATGCATTTCCTCCACCAAATAATTCTTTGAATACTTCTGAAAAGTTTTTATTTATCTTTTCAAATTGCTTTTTAAATTGTTCCTTCATTGTAATTGTCATATCAGATATAATTTTTCTTAGTTTACTCATAGTGTTTTCCAAGTCAACTCTTTGTTCACTCATAAAATCATATCTTTCCTTCATTGTTTTATATTCTTCTATTGAATCAACATTAACGCTTCCTAAGTTTCTAATATCTGCACGTAAATGATTTACCTTTTTTTGTGTTAGAGCTACATTTTCTGGTTTTTGATAATCTTTTACATTATTTGGAGTTAACTCATATTCTTCCCACATCTTATTAATAATTGTATTAATATCTTCTTCTAACTTGGTTTTTTTAGCATCAACTTTTACAATTTGTGCTTTTAAATCTTCTATTATTTTAAATTTTGCTGTTATTTCATCTTCTTGTTCTTGCAATTTTTTATTCTTTTCAATTCTTTCTTGCTTCATTTCTTCTATTTTTGAGCTACTATTCTTTACTGCTTCTTTAATTTCACTTATTTTCTCTTTAGTTTCTTCAATTGATTGTTCTAAATTGAAATTTTCATTTTTTATTTCTTCTATTTGAGTATTTTTATTTTCTATGCTTTTATTTGCCGCTTCAATGTCTAAATTTATTCTTTCTTGCATTTCTTCTATTGAATTTTCGCTTTCATCAAAAGAAGAAACTGATATTTTTAAGTTTGTAATATCCAAATTTAAATCATCAATATATTTTTGATTATCCTTATTTAAATCTGCAAATTTTTGAACTACTTTATTTAAATTTTGTGTTTCTTCTTCTATGTCTTTTAATTCTTGTGCAATTCTTTCTTTATTCTTAAGAGCTTCTTCCTTTTGGTTTTCTATTTTTGTTTGTTCTTCTTTTAATTTGCTAATTCTGCCTTCTATTTTTGCAATATTTTCATCCATAGAAATTACTTTTTGCTTTTCTGTGGCATATGTGATTTCTATTTCTTGTAATTGTTTTTCTAATGCAGTTCCTTCATCTAAAGTATCTTCTACTGATTTTTGGTATTCTTCTTTTTCCTTTTGTAATTTTTCTATCTTTTTATTTAAGTCAGTAATCTCTTTTTGTAATTTTTCTATTTCTTTTCCTCTACCTAAAATATTTACTGTTTTTTTAGCAACTGATCCACCTGTAATTGCACCTGATGCATTAATAACATCTCCTTCTAATGTAATAATTCTGAAAGAATAGTTATTCTGTTTTGCAACTTTAATTGCTGTATCCATTGTGTCAACAATTACAGTCCTTCCTAATAAATTAAGTATAATTTGTTCATATTTTTTATCAAACTTAATTAGGTCAGATGCAATTCCTATAAATCCTTTTTCATTACCTTTTATTTTTTCTAGTTTTTTACCTTTTACTGATGTAATTGGTAAAAATGATGCTCTACCTAAATTATTTTTTCTTAAATGTTCTACTAATTTTTTTGCATCTTCTTCAGTTTCTGTAACAATATTTTGAAGACTTGCTCCTAAACACATTTCAATTGCTGTTTGATATTTATCTGGTACTTCAATAATATTTGCTAAGACTCCATGCATACCTTTTCCTAGGTCTTTTATGTTATCACAATCTTTTAATAAAGATTTTACACTTTTAATGTATCCTTCTTTTTCTTTTTCTGTTTCAATCAAAAATTTTAATCTTGATTCCTTCATTCTTGTTTCATTTAATAGTTTATTAATTTCATCATCATATTTCTTAATTTTTTTATCTGCTTCTTCTCTTTGCTTACTCATTTCTTCTAATGTTTTCACAACTTTATTTCTTTTGCTCTCTATCTCATAAAATTCTTTTGCTATTTCTTCTTTTTGTAGTCTTGTGCTATCTAATTCTGAAATATTTGTTGCTATTTCATTCTTTATTTGTGATTGTCTTTTTTTATCATTTTCCAAATTAATATCTTGTGTATTGTTTTCTGATTGCAATTCATATTTTCTATCTGTATTTTGCTCTATTTTTTGTTTATATTGCTCTATTTCAAGTTCCTTGGCAGATAATTTTTTTGTTATTTTTGCTAATTCTTCTTCTTTTTCTTTTAATTCATTAGCAAATTTTTCTCTGTTTTTCTTTAAGTTTTCTTTCTTTTCTATTTTTTGTTGTATTTCTTGTTTTAATTCTTCTATTCTTTTATTTTGTTCTTCAATTTCTTTTTCAAATCTTTCACTATTTTGCTTGTTATTAGTAATTCTTGTATTTGCAACATTGATGTCTGAATTTAACATTTCTATTTCTTTTTGGCTTTCAAATCCAATATTAGACATTTCTTCTATTTTTGTTGTAATTTCATCAATTGTAGATTTTAGTTCTTCTTTTAATTGCTGGATTCTTTCTAATCTTCCTTCTTCTTCATTACATTGATTTGTATAAATTTCTTCATCTTTTACTATTTCTTCAAGATTTGCTTTGTATTTATCTATATTATAAAGGAATAGACCTATTTCTATGTTTTTTAATTCTTCTTTTAAATTTAAGTATTTCTTTGCTTTTTCAGATTGAGCTTTTAAAGGTTCTATATTTGCCTCTATTTCTGCTAATATGTCATTAATTCTTAAAAGATTTAATTTAGTATGTTCTAACTTTTTCTCAGATTCTTGTTTTCTTGTTCTATATTTTACAATTCCTGCAGCCTCTTCAAAAATATGTCTTCTATCTTCTGATTTGTTACTTAAAATTTCATCAATTTTTCCTTGTCCAATAATTGAATATCCATCTTTTCCAATTCCTGTGTCCATAAATAATTCTAGCACATCTTTTAATCTGCATGGTGTTTTATTAATAAAATATCCTGTTTCTCCACTTCTATAAATTTTTCTTGTTACTGTTACTTCTGTATATTCTATTGGCAAAGATCCATCTTCATTATCAAACACTAAAGAAGCCTCTGCAAAACCTAGAGACTTTCTATTTTGTGTTCCTGCAAATATTATATCTAAAGATTTGGCTCCTCTTAGTGATTTCATACTTTGCTCGCCTAATACCCATCTTATACTATCTGATATATTACTTTTTCCTGATCCATTTGGTCCTATAACGCTTGTGATTCCTGGCATAAACTCTAATACTGTTTTATCTGCAAATGATTTGAATCCTTGTAATTCTAGTCTTTTTAAATACATTTATTATCACCTTTATTATTTCTTTGTATGTAGTTTATACCATTTTTTACTTTTTGTAAAGATTATATGTAATATATCTATCCAACTAAATCAGAACCTGACACAATTTTAGCAATATTATAAATAAGTTTCTGTTTATCTGGCGTACAATTAATTAAAACATTATACAATTCTTTATCTAAATATTTTTCTGATGAGGTATCCACTCCAGTAATTAATTTTTCTAATGGTACATCCAATGCCCTTGAAATTTGTGCTAATCTTTTTAAATTAATCTGTGAATGTCCTCTCTCTACTCTACTTAAAAATGCTGTTGCAATATCAATTTCTTCTGATAATTTTTCTTGTGACCATCCTTTTTTCTTTCTAGCTTCTCTAATTCTCTCTCCTATTAATGAATAATCTATTTGTTTTTCCATATATCATCACTCTCCCTTATAAGTAAATATAACACTATGAATTCTACTTGTCAATATTATTTTTTACCTTGTTACTAAAATTTTACAATTGCCAAAGGTTGCCAAGGGTTCCGGGGTTGCCAATGGTTCCGGGTTTAAATGGCAATTTTAATTGCCATTTAAACCCGGAACCATTGGCAACC